>NZ_JBPCSX010000254.1:0-17901 GCF_051006775.1 Mycobacterium sp. | reverse complement strand
ATAGGCGGCCACGGCGGCGGCATTGGACAGGTTCAGTGATCGCCGGCCCGGAAGCATCGGGATGCGCACCTGCCCGGTGATGTGTGGGTCGGCCAGCGTTGCGGTGTCCAGACCGGTGGGTTCTGGGCCGAACATCAGTACATCGCCCGGCTGGTACTCGATATCGGCGTAGGACCGCGCAGCATGTGCGGTGAACGCGAAAACCCTTGCCCCGTCGAGCGCCGACCACGCGTCGTCCAACGATGCGTGCACCGTCACCGACGCCATGTCGTGGTAGTCAAGCCCGGCCCGGCGCACCTTCGGCTCGGAGAGGTCGAAACCCATCGGCTCGACCAGATGCAATTCGCATCCGGTGGCCGCCACCATCCGGATCGCGTTGCCGGTGTTGGGGGCGATCCGTGGGGAGTAGAACATGATCCGGAACACGTTGTCTCAGAGCGTGTTCTTGACTAGGTTTCCGTCCCTCACGATCAGCGCGATGTTGGCGGCGGGGTCGGCGAGTAGGCTCAGATCCTTCGTCGGATCGCCGTTGATCACAAGGAGGTCCGCCCACGCCCCGGCTGTGACCTCGCCGAGTCGGGCTGACTTATAGGGGTCCCGCTCGCCGGCCAGCCGGAACAGCTCGGCATTGCCCGAGGTCACCATTTTGAGGGTCTCGGTGTTGGTGAAGTATTCGCCCAGCCGGGTCAGCATGTCGCTCTGCTTGGAGGTGTTCGCCGGATCGAAAAGCAGATCGGTGCCCCAGGCCAGTTTTACTCCGTGCTTCTTCGCCCATCGATAGACCTGCTCGGTGCCGTCGCAGACCTGCTTGTATTTCGCTGTCCGGTCGGCATCCGGGGTGATCTGGTCGTGCTCGGTGAACGGTTGCATCGACAGCCACACACCACGTTCAGCAAGCATTGCGATGGCGTCCTCGTCGGCCAAATGGCCGTGTTCGATCGACTTGACGCCGGCCTGGACCGCCCGGTGGATACCGGCGACGTTGTAGACGTGGGTGCAGACATAGGTGCCGTAGTCCGCCGCGGCGTCAACCGCCGCGCGCAATTCAGCGGGAGTGAACTGCACGGTATAGAGGGGGTCGTAGGCCGACGCTGCACCGCCACCGGCCATCAGTTTGATCTGCGATGCCCCGCCCTTGAGTTGCTCCCGAACCGCGGCGAGGACTTGCTCCGCGCCGTCGACGACCCGACTGAATCCGATCTGTTCGAGCCGGGACTCCCTTCCTCCCAACGCCGTCGGCGGTTCCGAGGGTAGGCCGAAGTCACCATGGCCCGAGGTCTGGGATATTGCCGCCTGGCTGGGGTAGATCCGCGGACCCAGGGCAGGTTCGGCGTCGATCACCTTCTTGATGCCCGCGGTGTCGCCGGCCACATCGCGCACTGCGGTGAAACCGCGCAACAACGTGTCCTTGGCCCGGGCAAGCGTTGCGGCAGCCAACTGCGATTGAGTGGCTGTCATCAAGTCGGCCATGGTGTTGGCCATTCCCACCAGATGAACGTGTGCGTCGGTCATGCCTGGCATCAGCACTCGGCCGACTCCATCGATCACCGTCATACCACCGTCTTCGGCGATTGGAGAAGTCTCGACCGCAGCTATGGTCTGGCCTTCGACGAGTACATGTCCGCCCGACAGGTGATCGCCGAGTCCGTCGAAGATCTGGACGTTCTTGATCAGAAGCCGGGGAAGCGTCGCCATGACCCAGGAACTTACGCGCTACCGATGGGGATGGGCGACGATCAAGCCTGCAAGCTTGGCCTTGTCACACCCACAGACCGGTGCCCGGTGCGCCCACAGTGATTCTTGGGGTCGACAGTCGACCCCGCCAACCGCTGAGTCTGAATGTTCCGCAGAACCGAATGTTTTAGGAGAAAAAAAGAATCCTAAACACTCATTCCTCACCACCGGATAATTGCCGAACGCCGGTTACTTTGCGCTCTTGAGCCTGATCGTGAAGCGCACCAACGCCAGGTAGCCGGCGCTGAGCCCGGCCAGCATCGCCATATCGAACCACCACACCGACGCCCGGTGTTCCCACCAGTGGTCCTTGGGCGTCAGCGGTCCGGGCACCAGGGTGGTCAGATCGACGGTGGAGGCCGATGCGGCAAAACCCCAGCGCGCCGGGGTGATCCAGGACAGCTGATCGAGCACCAGTCGGTTGGTCACCGGGATCATCCCGCCGGAGAACACCAACTGGCTCATGATCGCCACCACCAGCAGCGGCATGATCTGCTCGTTGGACTTGGCCAGCGCCGACAGCAGCAGGCCGAGGTTGGCCGATGCCACGCATGCGGCGGCGATGTCGACGAACAGTTCCAGGCCGGGCTTGCCCAGTGCCACCGCGCCCTGGGTCGGACCGCCCTTGCCCCACAACACGATTGCCGTCACGATGGCCGACTGCGCCACCGCGAACACCGTGTACACGCACACCTTGGCCAGCAGATAGGCCGTCGTCGACAACCCGACCGCCTGCTCCCGCCGGAAGATCGGCCGTTCCCCGATCAGGTCGCGGATGGTCAGTGCGGTGCCCATGAAGATGGCGCCGACGTTGAGCAGCACCAGGATCTGACCCGGCTCGTTGGGCGCGTCACCCATCGGGTCGGGTACGCCGAACCCGGTGGTGCCGGGCACGGCCAGTGACAGCACGCCCATGATGAACGGCAGCAGCGCCAGAAAGATGAAATAGCCGCGGTCGGAGATGATCAGCCGGGTCTGGCGGCGCACGATGGTGGAGAACTGCCGGCGCAGGCTGGTGTGCACCGGCTCACCGATCTCCGAGGGTTCCTCGATCGGCGGTGGCGGGGGCTGCGGCCCGGTCAGCGCCAGGTAGCGGTCATTGGCGCGCTGTGGGTCACCGGCGACGGTGGAGAAGATATCGGCCCAGTTGGTGGTGCCCATCGCCGCACCGATCTGGCTCGGCGGACCGCAGAACGCCGTCTTACCGCCGGGGGCCAGCAGCAGCACCTGATCGCAGACGTCGAGATAGGTCAGCGAGTGGGTGACCACCAGCACCACGCGGCCGGCGTCGGCCAGGTCGCGCAACATGGTCATCACCTGACGGTCCAGCGCCGGGTCCAGTCCGGAGGTGGGTTCGTCGAGGATCAGCAGCGACGGCCCGGTGAGCAGTTCCAGGGCCACCGAGGCCCGCTTGCGCTGGCCGCCGGAGAGCTTGTCGACGCGCGTGTTGGCGTGCTGGGTCATCTCCAGTTCGCTGAGCACCTGCTCGACCACGGCCTGGCGGTCCTCGGTGGTGGTGTCTGGAGGCAGTCGCAGTTCGGCGGCGTACATCAGCGCCTGATTCACCGTCAGCTGGCCGTGCACCACGTCGTCCTGGGGCACCATCCCGATCCGGGAGCGCAGCGAGGCGTAGTCGGCGTGCACGTTGTGGCCTTCGAAGCTGACCGTGCCGTTGGTCGGATGGGTGTAGCCGGCGATCAGCTTCGCCAGGGTGGACTTGCCCGCGCCGGACGGCCCGATGATCGCGGTCAGCGTGCCGGGCCGGGCGGTCAGCGAGATGTTGTCGAGCAGCGTCTTGTTGTTCTCGATGGTCCATGTCACGCCGCGGACATCGAGCCCGCCGGTTCCGGTTGCGGCCGCGGTTTCGGTGCGCCGCAACAGGGTTCCGCCACTGAACACCAAGTCGACGTTGCCGATTGTGACGACATCGCCGTCACGGAGCATCGCGGTGCTGACCCGGTCGCCGTTGACGAAGGTGCCGTTGATGCTGCGGTTGTCAGCGATCTCCATCCCGCCCGGGGTGGGTATCAACGTCGCGTGGTGGCGACCGGCGAGCACGTCGGGGATGACGATGTCGTTGTCGGCCGCCCGTCCGATCTTCAGTGCGCCGGGCGGGGCTTCCGGCGCCGAACCCGGCCGCAGGATCTTCAGCATCGACGTCGCGAGGTTCGACGTTCCACCGGGCCGGGCCGGTGCGGGGCCCATCTGCGTCGGAGCGGCGTCCGACGGCATCGGCGCCGGACGGACCGGCGGCCGGGTCGGCGGGAACTGCGGGGGATGGGGCTGCGTGTGCGGCTGAGGCTGGGTGTAGGGCTGGGGTCCCGAGATCGGAGGCTGCGGCAGCGTGGGCGGCCGGCCCGCCAAGCCCTGATGCCTGCCGACTTCGAAGGTCAGCGGCGGCCCGTCCGGGTTGCCGAGGTTCACGGTGGTGCCGTCGGTGATGTCGACGGCCGGTACCCGGCGGCCGTGGACGAACATGCCGTTGAGCGAACCGTTGTCGATCGCCATCCACCGGCCGTGCTCGAACCGCAGCAGCACGTGTGCACGGGAGACCAGTGGGTGGGCGATGCGCACATCGGCGCGCAGATCACGGCCGACGACAACGTCGCTGCCGGCCGAGAAGGTGCGCGGCGCGCCGTTGTACCGAACGGTCAGAACAGGCGCGGATGGGTGGCTCATCGGCTCCGACTCTAAGCGAGAATCAGCTCGGACCGCCCGTCACCACGCAGTGTGTGCGGCTGTAGATCGTCGGCATGCACTGGTTGCAGTGGTCGCACAGCGAGCGCACCGAATGGCTCGCGTCATCGGCCCGGATCCGATTGATCAGATCCGGTTCGGCCAGCAGTGCGCGGCCCATCGCGACGAAGTCGAAACCCTCCGCCATCGCCAGATCCATGGTGTCGCGATTGGTGATCCCGCCCAGCAGGATCAACGGCAGCGTCAGCTCCCTGCGGAACTGCTGCGCGTCGGCGAGCAGGAAGGCGTCCTGGTAGGGGTACTGACGCAGGAATTTGGTACCTGTCATCCGCATACCCCACCGCAGCGGCGGCGAGAAGGCGGCGGCGAACTCCTTGATCGGGGAGGCCCCGCGGAACAGGTACATCGGGTTGAGCAGGGAGCTGCCCGCGGTCAGTTCGATCGCGTCCAGGCCGCCGTCGTCCTGGAGCCACCGGGCGGTCTGCAGCGACTCCTCCACCCGGATGCCGCCGCGCACTCCGTCGGCCATATTGAGCTTGGCGGTCACCGCGATCGCATCGCCGACCTCCGCGCGCACCGCCGCCACGATGGCCCTGGCGACCTTCGCCCGATTCTCCAGCGAGCCGCCGTATGCGTCGGTGCGCTTGTTGATCAGCGGCGATAGGAACGAGCTGGCCAGATAGTTGTGCCCCAGGTGGACCTCGACCGCGTCGAATCCGGAGTCGATCGCGAACCGCGCGGCCCGGGCGTGCGCGGCGACCACATCATCGATGTCGGCGACCGTGGCGTGCCGGGCGAACCGCATGGACAGCGGGTTGAAGAACCGCACCGGTGCCAGCGCCGGCGCCTTATTCGACTTGGCGTTGGCCACCGGTCCGGCGTGACCGATCTGGGCGCTGATCGCCGCCCCTTCGGCGTGCACCGCCTCGGTCAGCCGGCGCAGCCCGGGCACTGCTTCCGGACGCATCCACAGCGCGGAGTCGTCGGTGCGCCCGCCTTGGCTGACCGCGCAGTAGGCCATGGTGGTCATGCCGACCCCGCCGGCGGCTATCGCCCGGTGAAACGCGATCAGGTCATCGCTGACCAGCGCACCGGGGGTCCGGGCCTCGAAGGTGGCCGCCTTGATGATCCGGTTGCGCAGGGTGATCGGTCCGAGCTTGGCCGGGCTGAGAACATCCGGGGCAGCGTTCATATGGAGAATGTAGCCGTGCCCGCTGACTTATCGCCTCGCTCCTCCTCCGCCGGACATGGCCCGGCGGCACCGTCGACCCGGGCGCAAAGCCTGGACGGAAAGCTCACCCGTGACGAGATCTTCGTCGACCTGACCCAACGGGTGGCCAAGCTCACCGCCGTCGGCCGCACCCCCGGTTTGGGCACTGTGCTGGTCGGCGACGATCCGGGCTCGCACGCCTACGTCCGGGGCAAGCACTCCGACTGCGCCAAGGTCGGGATCACCTCGATCCGTCGCGACCTGCCCGCCGACGTCAGTCAGTCAGAGCTGGACGCCACCATCGACGAGCTCAACTCCAACCCCGAGTGCACCGGCTACATCGTCCAACTGCCGCTACCGCGCCACCTCGATGAGAACGCCGCACTGGAGCGCATCGACCCGGCCAAGGACGCCGATGGTCTGCACCCCACGAATCTCGGACGCTTGGTGCTCAATGAGCCCGCTCCGCTGCCGTGCACCCCGCGCGGGATCGTCCACCTCCTGCGTCGCTTCGGTGTCGAGATCGACGGAGCGCACGTGGTGGTGATCGGTCGCGGTGTCACCGTCGGCCGGCCACTGGGCCTGCTGCTCACGCGGCGCAGCGAGAATGCGACAGTCACTCTGTGCCACACCGGAACTCGTGATCTTCCCGCGCTGACTCGGCAGGCCGACATCATCATCGCCGCGGTCGGTGTGCCGCATATGCTGACCGCCGGCATGGTCAAGCCGGGTGCGGCCGTCGTCGATGTCGGGGTCAGCCGGGTCGACGGCAAGCTGACCGGCGATGTGGCGCCGGACGTGTGGGATGTCGCAGGCACCGTGTCACCCAACCCCGGTGGCGTCGGCCCGCTCACCCGGGCCTTCCTGTTGAGCAACGTCGTCGAACGGGCAGAACGGGAGTTGGCAGAAGCCACGCGATGAAGCGCACGACCAAGCGCTACTGGAAGGCGGTGTTCCGCCGCCAGTGGCCCGTCCTGACCGTCGCAGCCATCGGACTGGTCGCCGCGGTGCTGGTGGCCGCCGGATTCTGGCGGCGCGGTGCGCTGATGATCGGGATCGGTGTCGGGGTGGCCGCGGGACTTCGGCTGCTGCTGCCCGAGGAGCGGGTAGGTGTGCTGGCCGTACGTTCCCGGCGCCTGGACGTCGCCAGCATGGTGACGCTGTCGGCGGCGGTGCTCTATATCTCCTGGACCATCGACCCACTGGGCACCAGTTAGCCCGCCGTTACCAGCTAGCCCAGCGTCGCGCGGATGCAGACGGTGATGTAGGGCATCGCTATCCCGCTCGCGTTGGTCAGCGCCGGGTGGGTGGCCAGCAGTTCCCGGACCTGCTCCAGCGTGCGGTCACGCACATCGGCCGGCGAGGTGATGCAGTAGCTGCGGGAGGCGACGTAGTCGATCAGCGCCTGCGGTGTCAGGTAGTTGGTCCACTCGACCCGGCGGGTGGCGACGTCGGTGAACGGTTCCGGCAGATCGGGGGAGGTGACCCGGTCGTGCTCGAGGCCGACGATCTTGCTGAACTCCTTGACCCAGCCCAGCCGATCGTCGCGGATGTTCCACACCAGGCCCAGCCGGCCGCCCGGCCGCAGCACCCGGGCCACTTCGGCCACGGCCTGGTCTGGATCGAACCAGTGCCAGGCCTGCGCCACCAGTACAGCGTCAACGGCGTTGTCCGGCAACGGAATATGTTCGGCAGTGCCCAGCAGCGCAGGAGTGTCGGGCAGCGCAGTGCGCAGCAGTTCCAGCATTTCGGCGATCGGGTCGACGGCAATGACGTTCAGGCCGCGCTCGACCAGGCGAGTCGTCAGTTTGCCGGTGCCGGCGCCGAGATCGAGCACATCGCGCGCTCCGGCGGGAAGCAGCCAGTCGATTGCCTCCGGCGGGTAGGACGGCCGACCCCGCTCGTAAGCGGCGGCTTGCGCCCCGAAGGACAGTGATCGATCGTTCGGGGTGCTCACCGGGAGGCCAGGGAAAGGGTTCTTCGCAGCAGTTGGCCGACGGCCTCGGTTTCCAGCAGGAAGCCGTCGTGGCCGTAGATCGACTCGATCACATTCAGCTCTCCGCTGCCGGGCAGCAGATCGGCGAGTTCGGCCTGCAGTCGCAGCGGATAGAGCCGGTCGGAGGTGATGCCGCCGACGACGGCCGGCACCGGGCAGGACCGCAGTGCGGCCGCGACGCCGCCGCGCCCGCGGCCGACGTCATGGCTCGACAGTGTCTCGGTCAGGGCCACGTAGCTGCCGGCGTCGAAGCGGCGGACCAGCTTGGCGCCCTGGTGCTCGAGGTAGCTCTGCACGGCGTAGCGGCCGCCGGTCAGCGGGTCCTCCCGATCGTCTCCGTCGCCCTGGCCGTCGTTACCGAAGCGGGTGTCCAGATCCAGCTCGCCGCGGTAGGTCAGATGCGCGAACCGCCGGGCCAGGTCCATTCCGACGTCGGGGGAGCGGCCGGTGCCGTAGTAGTCGCCGCCCTGCCAGGCCGGATCGGCCTTGATGGCCGCGATCTGGGTGCTCTGGGTGCCGATCTGGTCAGCGGTTGCCCGCGCTCCCACTGACAGCACCAGCCCAGCGCGCACCCGGTCCGGATAGCCGACCATCCACTCCAGTGCCCGGGCGCCGCCCATCGAACCACCGACGACGGCGGCCACCTCGCTGATACCGAGGGCTGCCAGTGCGGCGACATCGGCATTGACCTGGTCGCGGATTGTGATGGTGGGAAACCTTGAGCCCCAAGGCTTTCCGTCCCTGGCCAGTGAACTGGGGCCGGTGGATCCACGGCAGCCGCCGAGCACGTTGGTGGCCACCGCGCACCAGCGGTCGGTGTCCAGGGGCGCGCCCGGTCCACAGATTCCGTCCCACCAACCGGGGATCCGCGAATCCCCGGTCAGGGCATGCATGACCAGGACGACGTTGTCGCGGTCGGGCGACAGCTCTCCCCAGCGTTGCACCGCGATCGACACATCGTCGATGACCGCGCCGCTATCGCAGGTCAGCGGACCGATATCGACGAGGCCGACCTCGCCCTCGGCGGGCCAGGTCTGGGTGCGCTCAAAAGAGAGAGTCACGTCCGGGTCACTCAAGCCGCGACGCCGGACGATGACTTGGCGGCGCTCAATCCGCGTTCCAGATCGGCCAGGATGTCGTCGATTCCCTCCAGTCCGACCGCCAGCCGCACCAGGCCCGGGGTGACCCCGGTGGCCAGCTGCTCCTCGGCGGAGAGTTGCTGATGGGTGGTCGAGGCCGGGTGGATCACCAGCGAACGGACATCGCCGATATTGGCGACGTGGCTGTGCAGCTGCAACGCATTGACGAACGCTTTCCCTTTTTCGACGCCGCCGGCCAGTTCGAAGGACAGCACCGCTCCGGTTCCCCTGGGCGCCAGCTTCTTCGCCCGCTCGTGCCACGGAGAGCTGGGCAGCCCCGCGTAGTTCACGCTGACCACGTCCGGGTGCGCCTCGAGGAACTCCGCGACCTTCTGGGCGTTGCTCACATGCCGCTCGATACGCAGGCTCAGCGTCTCCAGACCCTGGGCGATGAGGAAGGCATTGAAGGGTGCTGCCGCCGAGCCGAGATCGCGCAGCAGTTGCACCCGCGCCTTGAGCGCGAAGGCCGGTGCGCCCAGGTCGGCGAACACCACACCGTGGTAGCTGGGATCGGGTTCGGTGAATCCGGGGAACTTCCCCGACCTCCAGTCGAAGGTGCCGCCGTCGACGATCACCCCGGCGATCGCGGTGCCGTGCCCGCCCAGGTACTTCGTCGCCGAGTGCACGACGATGTCGGCGCCCTGGGACAGCGGCTGGATCAGGTACGGCGTCGCGACGGTGTTATCCACGATCAGCGGCACCCCGTTGGCGTGGGCCACCTCCGACACCCCGGGGGTGTCGAGGATGTCGATCTTCGGGTTGGAGATCGACTCGGCGAAGAACGCCTTGGTGTTGGGCCGCACCGCGGCCTGCCAGGCGTCCAGATCGTCGGGGTCGGTGACGAATGTGGTCTCGATACCCAGCTTCGGCAGGGTGTAGTGCAGCAGGTTGTAGGTGCCGCCATAGAGACGCGGGCTGGAAACGATGTGGTCGCCGGCCCCGGCCAGATTCAGGATCGCGGCGGTCTCCGCGGCCTGCCCGGAGGCCAGGAAGAGTGCGGCCACCCCGCCCTCGAGTGCAGCGATGCGCTGCTCGACGACGTCGGTGGTGGGGTTCATCAGCCGGGTGTAGATATTGCCCGGCTCGGCCAGGCCGAACAGCGCTGCGGCGTGGTCGGTGCTGTCGAAGGTGTACGAGGTCGTCTGGTAGATGGGCAGTGCGCGGGCGTTGGTCGTGGGGTCCGACGTCTGGCCGGCGTGGATCTGTTTGGTCTCGAAGGACCAGGTGTTTTCTGGTGTGGTCATTGGTCATAGCTCCTGGAAAGGGAATGCGACTGGGCTGGGCTGGTGCGCGACGACACCCGTCAATGCAGGTGAGGGGCTGTGGCGCAGGAGGCTGGATCAGCGACAGTGACACATGTGGGGGCTCCGCATCAGGTTTCCCTGTCTACTCGGGGGGCCCGTCATGGCGGACCCGCGCTTGCCGTGCAGCCGTTGTCGGCTACTCAACCTGGTCATCACCCGGGGCACCCCACCGCGGTTGGAGGGTTGCCGGCCAGCAAGCCGGAGCTTCGCGCTGACACTCAAGACCGCTTGAGAGCTTATCGCACATCGGGGAGACCTCGCCAGCCCAATCCGGCCGGCGGCGTAGCTACTGGTCAGTAGTCAAAGCCGCTCCGCGTCGTCGGCACGCCCCTTGTAATGTTGGCCCCGCGAGCACGTGCTCGCCCGGGCGCAGGAGGATGGGCGACTCAATGTCGAGTGGACGCAAGATCAAGGTTGAGGGCACCGTCGTCGATCTCGACGGCGACGAGATGACGCGGATCATCTGGAAGCTCATCAAGGACACCCTGATCCTGCCGTATCTCGATGTGAACCTCGAGTACTACGACCTGGGAATGGAGCACCGCGACGCCACCGACGACCAGGTCACCATCGACTCGGCGAACGCGATCCTCAAACATCACGTCGGCGTCAAATGCGCCACCATCACTCCCGACGAGGCCCGCGTCAAGGAGTTCAACCTCAAGAAGATGTGGCTGTCGCCAAACGGCACCATCCGGAACATCCTCGGTGGCACGATCTTCCGTGCGCCGATCGTCATCTCCAACATCCCGCGCCTGGTTCCGGGCTGGACCAAGCCGATCATCATCGGCCGGCACGCCTTCGGCGACCAGTACCGGGCCACCAACTTCAAGGTGGACCGCCCGGGCACCGTGATGCTCAGCTTCACCCCCGACGACGGCAGCGAGCCGATCGTCCACGAGGTGGTGCACATCCCCGAAGACGGCGGTGTGGTCATGGGGATGTACAACTTCAAGAAGTCCATCCAGGACTTCGCCCGCTCGACGTTCAGCTACGCCCTGGTCCAGAACTACCCGGTGTACCTGTCGACCAAGAACACCATCCTCAAGGCCTACGACGGCATGTTCAAGGACGAATTCCAGCGGATCTTCGACGAGGACTACAAGGACGAGTTCGACCGCCGCGGCCTGACCTACGAACACCGCCTGATCGACGACATGGTGGCCTCCTGCCTGAAGTGGGAGGGCGGCTACGTCTGGGCCTGCAAGAACTACGACGGCGACGTCGAGTCCGACATCGTGGCCCAGGGCTACGGCTCGCTGGGCCTGATGACCTCGGTGCTGATGACGCCGGACGGCCAGACCGTCGAGGCCGAGGCCGCCCACGGCACCGTCACCCGGCACTACCGCCAGCATCAGCAGGGCAAGCCGACCTCGACCAACCCGATCGCGTCGATCTTCGCCTGGACCCGTGGTCTGGAGCATCGCGGCAAGCTGGACAAGACGCCCGCGGTGATCGAGTTCGCGCAGACCCTCGAAGAGGTCGTCATCTCCACCGTCGAAACCGGGCACATGACCAAGGACCTGGCCATCCTGATCGGCCCAGACCAGAAGTACGAGACCAGCGAGCAGTATCTGAACACCATCGCCGAAGCCCTCGAAAAGGCCCTCAGGTAGCTAGTCGGCCTGCCGTGATCGTCACCACCGTCAACGTCAACGGCGTGCGCGCCGCCGTGCGCGAACGCTCGAGCGAGAATCTCGGACTGCTGCACTGGCTGGCCCGGACCGATACCGACGTGGTGTGTCTGCAGGAGACCCGCGCCGACGACAGTCAACTGGCGCAAGCACTGGCGCCTGCGCTGGACTCGGGATGGCACCTGGCGTCGGCGCAGCCGCACCTGAAGGGTCGCAGCGGAGTGGCCGTACTGAGCCGCACTCCGTTCACTGCGGTCCGGATCGGCCTCCCCGCAACCGAATTCGAGAATCACGGCCGCTACATCGAGGTCGATCTGGCCGACGGCGCCACGGTGGGCAGTGTCTACGTGCACACCGGTGAGGCGGAAACCGACCGGCAGCTGGAGAAGGAGCGGTTCATGGCCGCACTCGGTGATCGGATGACTGAACTGGTTACCGACGGCCGTGCGGCGGTGCTGTGCGGGGACTGGAACATCGCGCATACCGAGAACGACATCAAAGCCTGGAAGGCCAACGTCCGCAAGGCCGGCTTCCTGCCCAGCGAGCGGCAGTGGCTCACCGAACTGATGGACTCCGGCTGGGTGGATGTGCTGCGCCGCGTGCACCCCGACCGGCCCGGCCCGTACAGCTGGTGGTCCTGGCGCGGCAAGGCGTTCGACAATGATGCCGGCTGGCGCATCGACTACCACCTGGCCACCCCGACCCTCGCTGACCGTGCATTATCAGCGAGGGTCGAGAAGCCGGCCGCCTATGCGCTGCGGTGGTCCGACCACGCCCCGGTCACCGTGGAGTTCGGCAGTTAGACCCTGACTGCCGCGGCGGCCGCGCCGCCCACGCCGCTCAGGTTGGTGCCCCGCGGGTCACCGAGTGTCACCATGCTTTGGAAGTACTCGATGACCTTCTTGTTCGGGACCTTCAGCGCCGGCCACTGCGGGTAGTCCCAGGTGTCATTCATGAACGGCTGGGTCTGATCGTGGCTGAGGATGGTGAGGTGATTGACATCGTGGGCGGTGGCCGCACCGTCGATGATGAGTCGGCCGTTCGCTCGATCATGCATCCAGCCGCCGTAGTGTGGCTCCATCTTCAACGTGTTGATGAAAGCCGTTTGGTAGCCGTTGTCCATCAGGTATTTGGCATAGCCGGCATGACCGTATAGGGCCACCATCGCCATGACCTGATCTGCTGTTCCCAGTCGGGCCGCGCGTTCGATATCGGCCACCATTTGCGGCGTGTACTTGTCGTCGGCGATCCAGCCGACCTTGGCGCCCTGCATCGCGTAGTAGAGACCGACACCCTGCACATCGGTACCCCACGCTTGCGCGTTGTTGGTCAGGCTGTTGGCGAATGCCCACCGGCCGACGTCATCGATCGTTGTCGGCGCGAGTCCGGCGAACCGACGCAGATCGTTGTAGGCAACCACTGCCTCGGTCGTGATGGCTGTCCGTCCGCCTTCCAGGGCATCCATGCCGGTGTGACTGCTGCCGTGGAACATGCCGAACGTCATGATGTCGGTGTACGGGCCGCTACTCGATGGCATGGGCATGCCGGTGGTGCCCCCGGTTGTTGTTGTCACCGGGGCTGTGACTGTCACCGGGGTTGTAACTGTCACCGGGGTTGTCGTGGTTGCTGTGGCGCGGTCGACGATATCGCCCATACCGATCGAATCGGTGAGCGTCGCGCCCGACGGGTTCGACAGTGTGACGGTGAAGGTCTCCTTGGCCTCAGCCGTGGCATCGCCGTTGACAATGACCGCGATGGTCTTGCTGGTCTCGCCGGGTGCGAACGTGACGGTACCGGTGGAGGCGACATAATCGCTGCCCGCGGTCGCGGTGCCATTGGAGGTGGCGTAACCCACCGTCACCGGACTCTTTGACGCCGAACTCAACGTCACCGTGAATGCGGCCAGGGAACTTCCGCCCGCCGCGCTGAACTCGATCGGCGTCAGGTACGCCATCTTGTTCTGGTTCACGGTCCGCCAGTCGTCGGCCAGGATGCCGCCGGTGTCACCGGAGTTGGGGTTCCATGACCAGAACGTCCAGTTGATGCCCTGGTTGCCGGCGGCGATGTCCCTGGTGCCGTTGTTATCCAGATCTCCGGAGATGTAGGAGGTGATGGCCTCCAACCAGATGGCATCTTTCGGGTCGGTCAGTTTGGTGCCGAACTCGCCGATGTAGATGGGCGCGATGTTCTGCTCGTAGATGTAACCCCACGCTTTGCGGAACACGGCCGGCAGGCCGGCGCCGAAGTCAGCGGTCTGGAACCAGGTCTGGGGGAAGACCGAGTTGGGGTAATCGTGCGGCGAGTAGACGAGTCGGTTGGCGACGTTGAACACGATCGGGCGGTCCTTGACGCCCATCAGGTTTCCGCCCCACCAGTAGTTCTGGCCCTGGTAGGACTCGACGCCCTCGACGAACATCAGCAGGTTGGGGTTGACCGCGAGGGCGGCGTTGCCGGCCCGTTCGGCCGCGCGTGCCCAGTCGGTGGCACCGCCGCCGCCCCAGACACCGCTGTGCGGTTCGTTGTGCAGGTCGAAGCCGATCACCGTCGAGTTGTTCTTGTACCGGTTGGCCAGGGTCACCCAGTCGGCCACCCAGGCGTCCTCGGTGTAGGTGCTGTCATACCACAGGCCGTTGTCGGATGTTCCTGCGCCGGCGCCGCTGCGGTGATGGTCGAGGATAACCCGCATACCCTGTTGTCCGGCGTAGGCGATGATCGCATCCATCACCTGCAGACCCGAAAGTCCCTGCAGATCAGCATTTTTGGAGAAGTCGATGCCATTAGGTGCGGCAGTCGTATGCAGTAGCTCGCTGGAGTACGGCAGCCGGATGGTGTTGAACCCCAGTCCGGCCATCTCGTTGATCATCTCCTTGTAACTGCGTGACCACAGGCCGTGCGGGGCCTGGGTGGTGGACTCCATGCCGAACCAGTTGACTCCGGAGATCTGGACCGTCTTACCTTGCGAGTCGAGGATCTGATTACCCGAGGTACGCAGGAATCCCGGTGCCATCCCGCCCGAACCCGGCTCGGTGGCAGAGGCGTCGGAGATACTCAACCCCGGTGTCACAGGTGCAGGCGTGACGGTGCCGTACTTGTTGAAGGCGGCACTGAAACTGCCGGCCGGACTACTCAGGCCGGAGGCGTTATGAGTGGGCTGACCTAGGGTGCCCGGGTAGTCGCGCTCCACCGACCACAGCGAGAGCATGCCCAGGCCCTTGGAGACGGCGAAAGCCTGCAGTGCCTGTGCATCGGCGACGGTGAACACCTCGGTGGTGATGTCGTTGACCCCGATCATCGGGGTAACGCCGATCTGTTTCCAGGCGAAGGTCTGACCGTTCTTGGCATACAGCGATGACAACTGGGCGTAGGTGGACTCAGCCGATCGGATCGCATAGGTGCCCATGGTCTGAGCGTTCGGACCACTGGTGGGAGCGGGGCCCTCGCCGTAGTCCATCGCCATCACGTTGACGCCGGCCAGTTTCACACCCGCAGTCAGTGCCGACTGCACGACGTTGAGGCCATCAGTGGTCAAGCCCTGCGGCAACACCGGAAGTGTGTACCAGATCTGCACCTGGGGCCGCGCCTGCTGCAACAGTTTGAGTGCGCTGCTGTTGAGTGCGATCGAGGCCGCATCGCCGACCGCGGCTCCTTCGATATCGAAATCGAGGTGGGTGAGGCTGTAGGTGTCGACGACAGCGGTATAGGCGTTCGCCAGCGCCTGAGCACTGAGGCCCTTGGCGGCATAGGACTGCGCGAGGCTGGTGCCATAGGCACCTCCGAGGGAGATCATCACGTCGCCGCCGGTGGCCCGCAGTGCCGCGATCGATGAGTTGATCGCCACTGCCTGCTCGTTCGTCGAATTCGGTTCCAGCACGTTGTATCCGCCCCAGGCGAGATTGCCTGCCGGATCCGTCTGGAGGAATCCGAGCGTGAACAGCGAGGCGCCGGTGGCCTTGGACATCGCCACCAGGTCGGGCACGGGCCATCCGGCCATGTCCACATACGGCGCGAAGAATGCATCGCCCCACTGGGCTGTGGTTGCGCCGGTCTGGGATGTGATGTCGTCGGTGAGGATCGTGCCGGTCGCGGTGGCCCGGGCGATGGTGGCGCCCGATGGGGCCGACAACGTCACGGTGAATGTTTCGTTCGGCTCGACAACCGTGTCTCCGATGATGCCGACGTGCACCGTCTGGGTGGTCTCACCCGGGGCGAAGGTAATGGTGCCGGAGCCGGCGGTGTAGTCCACACCGGCCGTCGCGGTGCCGTTGGCGGTCGCGTAGCCGACGCTCACCGGGGTGGCCGAGGCCTTGTCCAGGGTCACGGTGAACATGAAGTGGGCGTGCTCGCCGTTGCCTTCGGTCACGGCGAGATCGGCGATGGACACCTTCGGCGCCGCGCCTGCGGTGGTCGAATCGGTGATGGTGCCGGTCGCGGTGGCCATGGTGATGGTGGCACCGGAGGGGTTGGACAGCGTGACGGTGAAGTTCTCGCTGGGCTCGACGACGGTGTCGGTGAGGATGGGCACGTTGATCTGCTGGGAGACCACGCCCGGGGCGAAGGTCAGAGCGCCGGTGGTCGCGGTGAAGTCGGCGCCCGCGGTGGCGGTGCCGTTGGTGGTGGCGTAGCGGACCGTGACCGGTGTGGTCGACGCCTTGGACAGTGTGACGGTGAATGCGGCTTGCGCCGTCCCGGAGGTCGGTTCGGCCGCGGTGACGCCTGCCACCGAAATACCCGGCGCCGTCTGCGTCGGCGTAGCGACAGCCACGCCGTTGAGTGCCAAGCCGGTGATGGCTGAACCGGCAGCACCGGTGGCGGCCTGGAATCCGAACGATGTGCTCTGGCCGGTGCTGACTTGGCCGTTCCAGGGGGCGTTGGTCACCACATAGGCGGTGCCGACATGGCTGGAGATGACGCCGTTCCAGACATTGACGATTTCTGCCGGCGTGTTGAAGCTGACAGTCCAGCCGTTGAGGTTCGCCCCCGCTGTCACGTTCATCGTGCCGGTGAATCCCGAACCCCAGTTGTCGGCGACGGTGTACGTCACCGACCCGCCGCCAGTGGTTGGCGGCGGTGTCACCGTGACCGCCGTGTTGGTGATGGTGGCGGTGGCGGTGGCGGTGGTGAGGGTGGCGCCGGACGGGTTGGACAGTGTGACGGTGAAGGTTTCGGCGTTTTCGACAGCGGTGTCGGCCAGGATGGGCACGCTGATCTGCTGGGAGGTCACGCCCGGGGCGAAGGTCAGGGTGCCGGTGGTGGCGGTGTAGTCGGCGCCGGCGGTGGCGGTGCCGTTGGCGGTGGCGTAGTTCATGGTGACCGGGGTGATCGATGCTTTCGACAGCGTGACGGTGAAGGCGGCCTGCGCTGTTCCGGTGGCCGACGGTTCGGCGACGGTCACATTGCCCACCGAGACACTTGGCGGGGTCAATGCCGGCGTGGGGCTGGCGACGCCGTTGAGTTGCAGACCGGTGACTGCTGACCCGGCTGCGCCGCTGCTGGCCTGGAATCCGAACGCTGCGCTCTGGCCGGCGGCGAGCTGACCGTTCCAGGCGGCGTTGGTCACCACGTAGGCCGTGCCGACATGGCTGGAGATGACGCCGTTCCAGACGTTGGTGATCTCCGCCGGCGTGTTGAAGCTGACCGTCCAGCCGTTGAGGGCACTGGGGCCGGCCGTCACGTTTATGTTGCCGATGAATCCATCGCCCCAGTTGTCGCCGACGCTGTAGGTGACCGAGGGACTCGCCGGTACCGCCGCGACCGGCAAGGCCGCCTGGCTGCTCAGGATGGGTCGCGCGGTCCGTCTGCCGGCGGAATTCAGCCGGGTCAGTTCCTGGCTGATCAATGACAGTGCGGCTGTGACCAGGTTCAGTGGACCCGCTGCATCTCCGATGACGTCGCGCGGCAGTACCGCGCGTGGCAGTGGCGAGAGATCGGTCGCGGCGGCGACCGGTCGCGTCAGCACGGGAGCGTTCTGGGTGGTCACGTAAACAGCTGGTGTCGACATGGATTCGGCTGCCGCGATCGCAGGCTTGGCCGGCGGGGCGATTGCCCGTGCATCGGCGATGTCGGCAATGATCCGAACCCGTTGCGACGCGTGACCGGTGGTATGGCCGGCCGCGGTCTTTCCGGTGGCCGGCAGACCATCGCTGCGCGATCCGCGCCCGGTCCCGGTCGTGGCCCTGGATGCCGCGCG
>NZ_JBPCSX010000253.1:0-20907 GCF_051006775.1 Mycobacterium sp. | reverse complement strand
GGTCGGCGATGGTCAACATTTCAGCCACCCTGAACCGCCGTGACGACCTCGACCCGGGCGCCGGCCGGCACCGCGGAGTCCCACTGCGACCGGGGTAACACCATCCAGTTCAGAGCGACCGCCACGCCGCGGCCACCAAGCCCCATATCGTCGAGCAGCACTGAGATCGTGATGCCCTCCTCGACATGGACGTCCACATCATTGACCGTCACGTTCACGCGCCTACTCCCACCAGAAGTTCGGCAACGATCCGCTCGGCGGTCCACGGTGCCAGCAGGAAACCGGAACGACCGTGTCCGGTGGCCACCAGGGTGCGGTCGTCGAGGCGGCCGACCAGCGGAATGTTGTCCGGGGTCATCGGCCGCAGCCCGGCCGCGCACTCGGCCAGCTCATATTCACCGAGGGCGGGTATCACCGCGCAGGCGTCGTCGAGCAGTTCACGCACGCCGGCGACCGAGGGGGCGGTATCGCGGCCGTGCTCGTACTGGGTGGCCCCGACCACCACGCCGTCGGCCCTGGGCACCAGGTATACCGGCCGGCCGTGCACCCTGGCGCGGACCACCCGTTGCGGCGGCGGCATACAGCCGCGCCGCCAACGCAGCCGCAGCACCTCACCCTTGACCGGGCGAACCTGCAGTCCCGGCCACAGCGCCGGGGCGTCGATTCCGTTGGCGATTACGACAGTGTTGGCACCCAGGAGTGCCTCCCTGATGGTGTGCGCCGGTCCGGCCCACCGGATTCCAAGCCGGGTGCATTCCACCTCGAGGGCCCCGACCACTTTGCGGTTGTCGATGGCCAGCTCGTCAACAGCCTGGAAACCGTGCCGGATACCCTGAGCCAGAAGCGGTTCCACATCGCGTGCAGCAGTGGTCATGGTGACCGGATGACCCTGGCCGGCCAACCACTCGGCGACCGTCCGTAGGTCGGCCACATCGCCGCTGTCGACAGCGACCACCAATGACTCCCGGGCGGTGACGACGTCGTCGGGCAGTCCGTCGAGGAAGGAGCCCGGGCCCTCGGCATTCCACAGCGCCAATGACTCAAGACCGATCCGCAGCAGCTGCTCGTCACCCGGCCAGCCCTCGCTGCACGGGGCGATCATGCCGCCGGCCACCCAGCCCGCGCCGCGATCGTCGGTCCTGCGGTGCACCCGCACCGACATACCGGTCTGCGCAGCCCGGCGGGCGACCGCGAGGCCGATGACACCACCACCGATGACGGCCAGGTCGTCGGATCCCGACGAACTCATGAATTCCCCTTCGCTTCCTTCGCCGGCATTACCCGGATCAGGTGTGTGACGGTCAGGACGGATGCGCCGTCCACTCTCAGCCCCACGCCCGGGACTCCCGTGTCGGTCTTCAACGCTAGCCGCTACCGTCGCGGTGTGCACGAACCTCGACTCTCCGGCGCCCGGCTGTACCTGTGCACCGACGCCCGCCGTGAACGCGGGGACCTCGAAGAGTTCGCCGAGGCGGCGCTGGCCGGCGGGGTGGACATCATCCAGCTCCGCGACAAGGGTTCCGCCGGGGAAAAGCAGTTCGGCCCGTTGGAAGCCGGTGCTGAACTGGCCGCCCTGGAGATCCTGGCCGATGTCGCCCGCAGGCACGGGGCGCTGGTGGCGGTCAACGACCGAGCCGACATCGCCCGCGCCGCCGGGGCTGATGTGCTGCACCTGGGCCAGGACGACCTGCCACTGGAGGTGGCCAGGGAGATCGTCGGCCGCCAGGCACTTATCGGGCGCTCGACTCATGAGACCGGCGAGGCCGCCCGCGCGCTGATGGAGGACGTGGATTACTTCTGCGTGGGCCCGTGCTGGCCGACGCCGACCAAGCCGGGCCGCCCGGCGCCCGGCCTCGATCTGATCCGCGCGGTCGCATCGATGGGTGCGGACAAGCCGTGGTTCGCCATCGGCGGCATCGACGAGCGACGGATCGACGAGGTGATCGACGCCGGGGCGCGGCGCATCGTTGTGGTCAGGGCCATCACCGACGCACCGGATCCGGGCGCGGCGGCCGGCCGGCTCCGAGCGACGCTGATGGCGGCCGGCTGATCAGGCGGACGGGCACCAGGCGAAGCCCACGCCGACGATCTCCATGGTGTGCGGGCCGGATCCGCAGTCGTGCGGCGGGACCGCGACGCTGATTCGCAGACGTTGCCAACTGGCGGCGAAGCCGGGATGCAGCGGCAATTCGGTCACCTCGTCCTCGGCCACCCACCGCAACTCGGCGCTTTCCCGGTTGGGCACCGTCGCCAGCAGGGCCGGTGCGTCGGCGACGACGGTGGTGTAGCTCCAGTACGTGCCGTCGGGCCCGTCCACCTCCGCCGTCATCACCCGCGCACGCACCGCCAGCTCACCGGCTGATAGGCCGGCCTCCTCCTCAGCCTCGCGCAGGGCGGCGTCCTCGGGCTCTTCGTGGCTGTCCAGTGCCCCGCCGGGCAGTCCCCAGGTTCCACCCTGGTGACTCCACACTGCACGGTGCTGCAGCAGGACCGCGGGGCTGCCGTCGGAACGGGGCGCGCGAAGTAGAAGCCCGGCAGCGCCGAACCGCCCCCAGTGATGGGTTCCCGCGTGCGACACCACCCAGCCGTCACCATCACCTCGCACGCGCTTCAGGATAGGCAGGACAGGATGGAGACGCCACGATGTTGCGGCCAGCTCGATCAAGCGCCCTCGCGATGACATGCTCTTAAGGTTTACTCAGGTAGCGATTAATCCCGGCAAGGGGAGTGAGGTCTCACCCAGGTGACCGTCGAGTTGGCCCATCCGTCGACCGAGCCGTTGGCGCAGCGGTCGGCGGCTGAGCCTGCGCGTACCTGGTGGTGGTTCGCCAAGACAACACCGGGCCGGATCCTCGCCATCGGCATGGTCCTGGCCAGCCTGGGGATCCTCAGCGCATTCGCCATCTCCACCACGATCACGGTGCGTCAGCAACAGCTCAACAGGGTGCTCGATCACACGGAGCCGCTGTCATTCGCCGCCGGCCAGCTCTACACCACCCTGTCGGTGGCTGACGCCGCCGCGTCGACGGCGTTCATCGCCGGCGCCGAACCGCGCGCGGTCCGCCAGCGCTACGAACAAGCGATCACCGATGCGGCCGTCGCCGTCACCCGGGCCTCCAGTGGGCTCACCGAGCCTCCGCTGGTCGAGTTGCTGGGCCGGGTCAACGCGCAACTCGCCGTCTACACCGGGCTGATCGAGACCGCCCGCACCAACAACCGGCTGGGCAACCCGGTGGGTTCGTCGTACCTGTCGGAAGCCTCCGCGCTGATGCAGGACATCATCCTGCCCGACGCCCAGCGGCTCTACGAACAGACCTCGGCCCGGGTGGACTCCGAAACCACGGAGTCAGCCGCCATACCGGCTCCGGTCATCATCGTGGTGGGAGCGACGATGATCTTCGGACTCTTCACGCACCGCTGGCTCGCCGAACGGACAAAGCGAAGAGTCAATCTCGGCCTCATCGCCGGCGGCCTTGCCTTCATCATCCTGATCATCTGGGTCGGCACCGCGCTGACCATCTCGACTGCCGGCAGCCGGACAGCCAAGACCACTGCCGCTGCGTCACTGAAAACCGTTACCGGCCTTGCCATCACCGCACAGCAGGCCCGCGCCGATGAGACACTGGCGCTGATCCGCCGCGGCGATCAGGATGTCCGTAAGCGTTCCTACTACCAGCGCGTCGATTCGATGCAGACCCAACTCACCGCCTACCTGGCCGGCCCACATGCCATCGCCGCAGAGCAGTTGGCCGACGCCGGCCAACTGCTGACGAAGTGGCGGCAGGCCGATGAGCGGATCAACGCCTATATCGAGGTAGGCGATTATCAGGCCGCCACCCAGGTGGCGCTGGGAACCGCCGACGACGACTCGACACCGGCGTTCGACGAATTGAATGACGCTCTGTCCGCGGGGATTCAGGAGAGCCGCGACCGTCTGCGTGGCGACATCATGTCCGCCAGGCGGGTGCTGTCCGGGACGACGGTGGGCGGGGTGCTGCTCTCGGCCGGTGCGGCGGTCGCGGTTGCACTGGGACTGTGGCCCAGGATGAGCGAGTATCGGTGATGAGCGCTCGCGCGAAGAACAAACAAGCGGTGATGAGCGCTCGCGCGAAGAACAAACACAGTGTGATGAGAACCGGTCTCGCATCCCTGGCGCTGTTGACGGTCACCCTGACCGCCTGCGCCCCAGGACCCGATCTCGCAACAGCGCCGACACCGACTCTGGCGCCACCGACCCCCGCTGGGATGGAGACACTGGCCGCGGTGCCACCGCCGGTGGAATCAGCCCCGGAGACCTGCGACCGGACGGCAAGCCTGCGGCCCTTCACCGACAGCGCCGAGGCCGAAGCGGCGGTGGCCTCCATCCGGGCCCGCGGCCGCCTGGTGGTCGGCTTGGATATCGGCAGCAACCTGTTCTCCTTCCGCGACCCGATCACCGGGGAGATCACCGGGTTCGACGTCGACCTCGCCGGCGAGGTGGCCCGCGATATCTTCGGCACCCCGACAGCGGTGGAGTACCGGATCCTGTCATCTGCTGACCGGATCACCGCACTGCAGAACGCAGGCGTCGACATCGTGGTCAAGACAATGACCATGACCTGCGAACGACGCACGCAGGTGAACTTCTCGACCGTGTATTTCACCGCCTTCCAACGGATTCTGGCCCCGCGAGACTCACCAATCGCCGGACCGTCGGACCTGTCCGGTAAGCGGGTGTGCGTCGCACGCGGGACCACCTCGCTGCAACGGGTCCAAGAGATCACCCCGCCGCCAACGGTGGTCGCTGTGGTCACCTGGGCAGACTGCCTGGTGGCGCTGCAGCAGCATGAGGTCGACGCAGTCAGCACCGATGACGCCATCCTTGCCGGGCTGGTGGCCCAGGATCCCTACCTGCACATCGTCGGGCCCGATATGGCCGAGCAGCCCTACGGAATAGGGATCAACCTGACCAACACCGGTCTGGTCCGTTTCGTCAACGGCACCCTGGATCGGATCCGGACCGACGGGACCTGGGACACCCTGTACCGCAAGTGGTTGACCGTGCTGGGTCCGGCGCCGTCACCGCCCGAGCCGAGATACCTGGATTGATGGGCGCCTGATGGACACCGTGGACAACACCGACGCCGACCCCGGTACCCGGCCGGCCACAGACTCGGTCGCGACCATGCGACCTATGTCGACGCAGGCGGTGTTCCGGCCGCAGTTCGACGGCGACGTGGACACAGTCGGCAGGGAGCCGATCCACATCGGGGACCCCCCGACGGCGGTACGTGCCCCGTCTCCCCGACGCCGCCTCGGCGGCGGCCTGGTGGAGATACCCAGGGTTCCCGAGATCGATCCGCTGGCCGCACTGATGGTCAATCCCGTTGTTGCCGAATTGAAACGGTTCTGCTGGAACTGCGGGCGCCCGGTCGGCCGGTCAGATGACGGCCGCGAGGCCGAGTCCGAAGGCCTCTGCCCGCACTGCGGCAGCGCCTTCTCGTTCCTGCCCCAGCTCAACCCCGGGGACATGATCGCCGACCAGTACGAGATCAAAGGCTGCGTGGCTCACGGTGGGCTGGGCTGGGTGTACCTGGCTGTCGACCACAACGTCAACGAACGCCCGGTGGTGCTTAAAGGCCTGGTGCACGCCGGGGATGCCGAGGCACAAGCCATCGCGATGGCCGAGCGGCAGTTCCTCGCCGAGGTGGTGCATCCCTCCATCGTTCAGATCTTCAACTTCGTCGAACACCCGGACTCCCGCGGCGAGCCGGTGGGTTACATCGTCATGGAGTACGTCGGCGGCAAGTCGCTCAAGCCGCCCCGGGGCGAGAAGCTGCCCGTCGCCGAGGCCATCGCCTACATGCTGGAGATCCTCCCCGCGCTGGGCTACCTGCATTCGATGGGCCTGTGCTACAACGACCTCAAGCCGGAGAACATCATGGTTACCGAGGAGCAGCTGAAGCTGATCGACCTCGGCGCGGTATCGAGGATCAATTCCTTCGGATATCTCTACGGCACACCCGGCTACCAGGCTCCGGAGATCGTGCGCACCGGCCCGACCGTCGCCACCGACATCTATACGGTCGGGCGAACGCTGGCCGCTCTCACGCTTCAACTGAAAACCCGCAAGGGCCGCTACGTAGACGGACTGCCGTCGGACGACCCGGTGTTGGCGCGCTACGACTCGTTCGGTCGACTGCTGCGCCGCGCCATCGACCCGGATCCGCGGCGGCGGTTCTCCAGCGCCGAGGAGATGTCCGCTCAGTTGCTCGGCGTGCTGCGCGAGGTGGTGGCCGACGACAGCGGTGTACCTCGGCCGGGCCTCTCAACGGTATTCACCCGTACCCGTTCGACATTCGGCGTGGAACTGCTCGTCGCCCACACCGATGTGTACATCGACGGTTTGGTCCACACCGAACGGCTCACCGCCACCGAGATCGTCACCGCGCTCCCGGTACCACTGGTGGACCCGACCGACGTGGCGGCCACGGTGCTCTCGGCGACGGTGCTGTCCCAGCCGGTCCAGACTCTGGACTCACTTCGCGCCGCCCGGCACGGCAGCCTTGAGTCCGAGGGCGCCGACCTGACCGAGTCGGTGGAACTGACCCTGATGGAGGTCCGGGCGTTGCTGGACCTCGGCGATGTCGCGAAAGCAAACCGCAAGCTGGAAGACCTCGCAGAGCGAGTCGGCTGGCGCTGGCGGCTGGTGTGGTTCAAGGCCGTCTCGGAGCTGCTCACCGCCGACTTCGACTCGGCCGAAAAGCATTTCACCGAGGTACTCGACACGTTCCCCGGTGAACTTGCCCCCAAGCTGGCACTGGCTGCAACCGCCGAACTCGCCGGCAACTCCGATGAGCGGCCGTTCTATCAGACCGTCTGGCATACCGACAACAACATCATCTCGGCGGGCTTCGGTCTGGCCCGGGCACAGTCGGTCGAGGGCGACCGAGCTGCCGCGGTGACAACCCTCGATGAAGTTCCAGTCGCCTCAAGGCATTTCATCACCGCGCGACTCACCAGCGCGGTGACCCTACTGTCCGGTCGATCGGCCCACGAGCTCACCGAGGAGCAGATACGCGACGCCGCGCGGCGGGTGGAGTCGCTCCCCGACACCGAGCCGCGGGTGCTACAGATCCGGGCACTGGTGCTCGGCACCGCCATGGACTGGATCGCCGCCCACCAGGCCAGCCCGCAACACATCCTGGGGTTCCCGTTCACCGAGCACGGACTGCGGCTCGGGGTGGAGGCATCGCTGCGCAACCTGGCTCGGGTCACGCCGAGCCAGGCACACCGCTACGCGCTGGTCGACCTCGCCAATCAGGTGCGCCCGCTGACGACCTTCTAGCCGTTCAGAGCACCGCCAGGCAGGCCCGTGCGATGGCGAGATCCTCGTTGGTAGGGACCACCAGCACCGTGATGGAGGACGTCGCCGCCGAGATGCGACGCGGGCCCCCAGCCGGTTGACCGTTGAGCTCCTCGTCGAGTTCGATGCCCAACTGGGTCAAGCCGCTGAGAGAATCCCGGCGCACTCGGGAGTCGTTCTCCCCCACTCCCGCGGTGAAGGTGATGACATCGGTGTGACCGAGCACCGCCAGATACCCACCGATGTACTTGCGGAGCCGATGGATGTAGACGTCATAGGCAAGACGGGCTGCGTCGTCGCCGGCGTCGATGCCCTGCTGAATGGTCCGGAAGTCGATCTCCCCGCTGAGCCCGAGCATCCCGGAGCGCCGGTTGAGTATCGCCTCGATCTCGTCGTCCCCCATTCCGGCTGCACGCCAGAGGTAGAAGATGACCCCGGGGTCGATGTCTCCGGAGCGGGTACCCATCACGAGTCCCTCCATCGGCGTCATACCCATGGAGGTGTCGACGGCCCGGCCGCCTGCGATCGCCGAGGCCGACGCGCCATTACCGAGATGCAGCACGATCTGGTTCAGAGATTCGACTGGGACACCGAGGAATTCGGCGACCTCGCGGCTGACGAATTCGTGGGAGGTGCCGTGGAAACCGTAGCGCCGGATACCCCATTGCCGCGCGACTTCGCGGTCGATCGCGTAGGTGGCCGCGGCCGCAGGAAGATCATGGAAAAACGCTGTATCGAATGCCGCGATATGCGGAACGTCGGGCAGCACCCGGCGCGCAACCTCGATACCGAGCACCGCCGGTGGATTGTGCAGCGGCGCCAGCGTGGACAGCTCCCGAATCTCATCCAACAGCGCGCCGTCGATGACGGCGGGGGCATAGAACTTCGAACCGCCGTGGACCACGCGGTGGCCGACAGCCGCCAAACCGAGGCTGTCGAGGTCGTAACCCTGCTCGGCCAGCCGGGTGAAGACGGCGCGCAGAGCTGCCTCGTGATCCGGAATCTCGCCGTCCTCGCCGATCCTCTCGACGATGCCGTGCGCGATCGACTCACCGCTATCGGGCGCGACGAGTTGGTATTTCAGTGAGGACGATCCGGAGTTGAGGACCAGGACGGTGTCACCCATCACACCGCCTGCGCCTGGATCGCGGTGATAGCGACGGTGTAAACGATGTCCTCCACCAGCGCGCCGCGGGACAGGTCGTTGACCGGCTTGTTGAGGCCCTGCAGCACCGGGCCGATGGCGATTGCGCCGGCGCTGCGCTGAACGGCCTTATAGGTGTTGTTACCGGTGTTGAGATCGGGGAAGATCAGCACAGTGGCGCGGCCGGCCACCTCCGAGTCCGGCATCTTCGCGGCCGCGACTGTCGGGGCTACCGCGGCGTCGTACTGGATCGGGCCCTCTACCAGCAGACCAGGCTCACGCTGGCGCACGAGTTCGGTTGCCGCCCTGACTTTGTCGACACCGGCTCCGGTGCCGGACTCTCCGGTGGAATAGGACAGCATCGCCACCCGTGGGTCGATGCCGAACTGCGCGGCCGTTCGCGCCGAGCTGATGGCGATGTCGGCGAGTTCCGCTGCGGTCGGGTCGGGCACGATTGCGCAGTCGCCGTAAGCCAGTACCTGATCCTTGAGGCACATAAGGAAGATGCTCGACACGGTTGACACACCGGGCTGGGTCTTGATGATCTCGAATGCCGGGCGGACGGTATGAGCGGTGGTGTGCGCCGCACCCGACACCATTCCGTCGACGATGTCGTTGTGCACCAGCATGGTGCCGAAGTACGAAACGTCACGGATGATCTCGCCCGCCTGCTCGAGGGTCACGCCCTTCTTCTTGCGCATCTCGGCGTACTGGGAGGCGAACAGATCGCACAGCTCCGATGTCCGAGGATTCAGCACGGTGGCCGCACTCAGATCCACCCCGAGTTCAGCCGCGCGGGAACGAACTCGAGTCTCATCGCCGAGGATGGTCAGGTGGGCGAGCCCACGGCGCAGCAGCCGACCGGCGGCCTGCAGAATCCGGTCGTCATCCCCCTCCGGCAGCACGATGCGCTTGCGGTCAGCGCGGGCCCGCTCCATCAGCTGATAGGCGAACATCTGCGGCGTGGTCACCGAGGGTATCGGGATGGCAAGACGCTCAAGCAAATCCGCGGTATCGACGTGGCGTTCCATCAGTGTGATGGCGGTATCGATCTTGCGCTCAGAGGTAGCGGTCACCCGCCCACGTACGGCGGCAACAGCACTGGCGGTCGCGAATGTGCCGAGTTCGGTGGCGACGATCGGCAGACGCAGGCCCAGACCGGTTACCAGTCTGGCAATCTCACGGTGCAGTGACAGACCGCCGTTGAGCACGATGGCCGACAGCGACGGAAACCCCTCGGCCGCATGCGCGCTGGCCACCGCCAGCACCACGTCGGAGCGGTCACCGGGGGTGATGACGGCTATCCCCTCGGTCAATCGCTCCAGGCAGTGGTCGGCAGTCATACCTGCCACCATCACGCCCATCACCTCGCGGGAAAGCAGTGAAGGATCGCCGTGCACCAGGGTGCCCTGCACCGCCGCGCACAACTCCCCGACCGTCGGGGCGACCAGGAGTGGCTCCTCTGGCAGCACATAGACACTCGGGCCGATGTCCTTACACGCATCCAGAACGGCATCCATCGTGGCCGGGTCGCATCGGTTCGCCACCACCGCCGCGGTATGGGCGTGCTCAAGGTTCAACTCGGCAACACACAGTTCCACGACGGCCGCAATCTCGCCGGGCGTGCGGCCGGTCCCCCGCACCGACAGCAGCACGGGAGCACCGAGATTAGCGGCAATGCGTGCATTTACGGCGAGTTCGGTGGGCGTGGCCACGTCGGTGTAGTCCGAACCCACGATCACCATGGCATTGCACCGGTCGGCAACAGCGTGGTAGCGATCTACGATATCGGCGATCGCGCCGTCCGGATCCTCATGCAGCCGTTGATAACTCACCCCGATGCAGTCGTCGTAGTTCAGCCCGGCATCACTGCGGGCGAGCAGCAACTCCAGTATGTAGTCGCGATCCTCCCGGCGGGTGATGGGCCGGAACACCCCGACCTTGGGCACCATCACCGACAACCGGTGCAGCAGACCAAGTGCGATCGTCGACTTGCCGGTCTCTCCTTCCGGTGATGCGACGTAGATCGAGGTGGTCGCTCGGGTCACGAGCCAAGTTTCCGCAGCCGGGGTAGCAGGTCGCGCTCGAACAGCTCCAGGAACCGGCGCTGGTCATGGCCTGGCGCGTGGAAAACAAGGTGGTTGAGCCCGTATCCGACGTACGAGGCCACCTTCTCGACCGCCTCGTCCGGATCCGCCGACACGATCCAGCGCTTCGCGACCTGCTCGATCGGCAGCTGGTCGGCCAGCCGCTCCATCTCCTGTGGAGAGGACACGCTGTGTTTCTGCTCCGGGGTCAGCGACAGCGGGGCCCAGAACCGGCAGTTGTTCAGGGCCACCTCGGGGTCGGTGTCGTAGGAGATCTTGATCTCGATCAGCTTGTCGACGGCGTCGACGTCGCGGCCGGCCGCTTCGGCGCCCTCGCGCACCGCGGGCAGCAGCTTGTCGACGTAGAGTTCCTCACCCTTACCCGAGGTGCAGATGAAGCCGTCGCCGGCGCGACCGGCGTACTTGGCCACCACCGGACCGCCCGCACCGATGTACACCGGTACGCCACCGTCGGGGACGTCGTAGATCGACGCGCCCTTGAGATGGAAGTAATCACCGTCGAAGTCGACCGGCTCTCCCCGCCACAGTTCGCGCATCAGCTTCACCGACTCCCGCAGCCGGGCGAAGCGCTCCTTGAAGTCCGGCCATTCCACAATCGCCCCGGTGGCGATCTCGTTGAGCGCCTCACCGGTGCCCACCCCGAGGATCACCCGGCCGGGGTACAGGCACCCCATGGTGGCGAAGGCCTGTGCCATCACCGCGGGGTTGTAACGGAAAGTCGGGGTCAGAACCGAGGTGCCCAGCACGATGCGGTTGGTGCGCTCGCCGACCGCCGTGATCCACGACAACGCGAAGGGTGCGTGCCCGCCCTCGTGGCGCCACGGATTGAAGTGGTCGCTGACCCACGCACTGTCCATCCCGTGCGCCTCGGCCAGCACGCCGAGTTCCACCAACTCACGCGGCCCGAATTGCTCCGCCGACGCCTTGTATCCCAATTTCAATTCAGCCACAGGGTTGTTTCTACTCCACCCCCCTACACTCGGGCGATGGCACCGGTGCTGACCGCGGTTTCCGATCAGGTTCACCTGGCACAAACGCCTCTGGTGAACTGGACGTTGGTGAGCGACGACTCCGGGGTGATCCTCATCGACGCCGGCTTCCCCGGCAGCCGCGCCGACGTGGTCTCCTCCCTGGATCGGCTCGGTTTCGCCCCCTCCGATGTGCGGGCGATCCTGCTGACCCATGCCCATATCGACCACCTCGGGACGGCGATCTGGTTCGCCGCCACCCACCGCACCCCGGTGTACTGCCACGTCGACGAAGTCGGCCACGCCAAGCGGGAGTACCTGCAGCAGGTCGCCCCGGCCACGCTGATGGCACAGGCCTGGCGGCTGCGCTGGCTGATGTGGTCGCTGCAGGTGGCGGGTAACGGCGGTCTGGTGCGCACGGGCATCCCGAGCACTTGCGCGCTCACCGACGAGATCGCCGCGACGCTGCCCGGCCGGCCGGTGGCCCTGCCGACACCCGGACACACCGGCGGGCACTGCTCCTACATCGTGGATGGTGTCCTGGTCAGCGGTGACGCCCTGGTCACCGGTCACCCGCTTGCCTCCCATCGCGGGCCTCAACTGCTCCCGGCGATGTTCAATCACAGCGAGGCCGATTGCGTGCGCAGCCTGAGCACCCTCGCACAGGCCGGCACCGAGGTCCTCATTCCCGGGCACGGCGATCTGTGGACCGGCCCGATCCGCGAGGCCGTCAGCAAGGCAATGCCGAGCCGCCCCGCTTAGTCGATCAGCGGCCGCGGATCGCCGGGGCGGTACGCCTCGATTTCGGCCACCCGTTGCACCAGCAGGTCCGGGCTGAGCGTGAAGACGCCATCATCCTCATCGCTGCCGACCAGCACCGCGTTGACCGCGTTCGGGAAATCATCTTCTCCACCGTTGACGGTGAACCAGACCCGGGTCACCGGCTCGTCCTCGTCGTCGATTTCGATCGCCGAAGGCTCGTAAAACCACGTGGCGAGACCCTCGGCTGAGTTCTCTTCGTCGAATGTCCATCCGCGGGAGACAATCCAGTCATCGAATTGCTCGGCAGCCGAGAGTAATTGGGCGGCGGGGTCGTCGAGTGCGCCGGCCGGCTCAGTGGGTGTCCATCGGGCCTCGCGGGTGGTCTGCCGCTTCTTCCGGCGCGCCTTCTTGGCCTGCGAGTTCCGCGACACGGCTAGCCCAGTGCGCGTGCGAGGTCGGCGATCAGGTCCTCGGTGCCCTCGAGTCCGACCGAGATGCGCACGACGCCGTCACCAAGACCGATGGCTGCCCGACCCTCGGGGCCCATCGCACGGTGGGTTGTGGTCGCCGGGTGGGTGATCAACGACTTGGAGTCGCCCAGATTGTTGGAGATGTCGATGACGGACAACCTGTCGAGTACCTCGAACGCACGCTCTTTGCCGCGACCCTCCGGAGCGTCGAGTTCAAAGGTGATGACGGTGCCGCCGCCGGACATCTGTCGCTTGGCCAGTTCGTACTGCGGATGGGACGGCAGGAAGGGATACCGCACCCAGCGAACCGCCCTGTGAGCCTCCAGGAACTCCGCGATCCGTTGCGCGGAGGCATTGCTGTAGTTCACCCGAACCGACATCGTCTCGAGGCCTTTGAGGAGCACCCAGGCATTGAACGGACTCAGGGCGGGGCCGGTATGACGCATCAGGGTCTGCACCGGGCCCTCGATGTACTCCTTGTCGCCCAGGATCGCTCCGCCGAGAACGCGTCCCTGGCCATCGATGTGCTTGGTGCCCGAGTAGATCACGACGTCGACACCGAGTGGGAGGCCCTTCTGTAGCAGTGGTGTCGCGAAGATGTTGTCCAGCACCACTTTCGCACCCGCCGCATGCGCCATCTCCGATACCGCGGCGATATCCACCAGGGACTGCATCGGGTTGGACGGGGTTTCGAAGAACACTGCCGCGGTGGGCTTCGACAGCGCCTGTTGCCATTGGTCGAGGTCCTCACCGTCGACGAACACCGTCTCCACTCCCCAGCGCGGCAGGATCTCGTTGCACACCACGAAACACGAGCCAAACAGGCTGCGGGCGGCCACAAGTCGGTCGCCGGCGGCCAGCAGCGCCCCCAGGCCGGTGAACACCGCCGCCATACCGGAGGCGGTGGCGAACGCCGCCTCCGCGCCTTCGATGAGACGGAGTCGCTCCTGGAACATCTCGATGGTCGGGTTGCCGTACCGCGAGTAGACGAACCGGTCCACCTCGCCGGTGAACGCCTTCTCGGCTTCTGCGGCCGAGGTGTAGACGTACCCGGAGTTCAGGAAGATCGCCTCGGAAGTCTCGTCGAAACCGGATCGCAGCAGTCCGCCGCGCACTCCGATGGTTTCCTGACTGACACCGTCGGGAAGTGGCTTCGGAATCCGCACCGAAGGGATGGCGTCGCTCATGTCTGCTTCCAGGGCAGGCCGTCTGCACGCCACCCGGTGACACCGCGATGGCCGCTCTCATCGAGTTGCCCCTCGAATCCCTCAAGCATGTTGTAGGAGGGAGCGATACCGGCGGCCGTCGCCGCTTGCGCGGCCGGAATCGACCGGTTTCCCGAACGGCACAGGAAGATGACCGGCCGCTCACCCGGGCTGACCCCCGCGGCGATCAGATCGGCGACGAAGTTCTCATTACGCCCGGCGGCGGTGTTCCATTCGACGAAGACCACGCCGCGGCCGAGACCGGACAGATCCGGCACGCCGACCCACCGCCATTCCGCGTCGGTGCGGACGTCGACGAGAACCGCATCGGGGTTCTCCTTGAGCAGCTTCCAGCTGTCCAGGGGGGTGATGTCACCGGCATAGGTCACGTTCGAGAGTCTCCCACACCCCTAACGGGGACCGGCCGAGCACACCTTCCACCCACTGTCCTCCCGGACGAAGGCCGTCGGCGATGTGACCTTGTCATCCGGGGTCCTCTCGAAGTGATAGACGACGGTGGCGGCGGCGCGGTCGCCGTCGATCTTGATATCGGTCACGTCGTCGACGAAGCGGGCACCCCGATCGGTCTTGGACCTCTGCTGACCGGCGATCACATCCGCCTGCGCACCCTGCTGTGCCACGCAGGTGTAGCCCCGGAATGCGGAGTAGTCCTCGCGTTGCAGAGCATCGTTCTGAGCCACGACGGCGCGACCGACCAGGCTCTCATCGGTGGTCCGATCGCCCCCGATCATCCGAAAACCGGTCATTGCAATCAGAACGAACACAACGATGCCGAGCGCGATGAGAAGCGGTGCGACGGTATTGCTGTCCTCCGGCTGATCCGGCGCGGCGTCTCCCATGCCGTGAAGGATATGCGGGCTCCTCAAGATGACGTGGCCCAAGATGAGGGTATGCATCGAGCCCCCGAATCCCGCCGGCCCTTCTGGGACCGGATCGGAGAACTCGTCTCCAGCCGGCGATCCTGGGTCCTGGCCCTGTTTGTCGCCGCACTCGGGGGTGCAGTCCTGGGATTGATCCCGCAGAGCACCTCGGCCCAGCAGTCGCCGGTAGTCCTACCCCCCAGCGCGGAGTCGGTCCGGGCGGCCGAATTGATCAAACAGTTCCCCGGCGGTGACACCACACCGGTCCTGCTGGTGATCAGCCGGGCCGACGGCGCGGCTCTGTCGCCGGAGGATCTGGGGGCGGCGCAGCAGGCCCGGGACCGGATGGCCGGGGTGGCCGGCGTCGTCGATGCACCCGGACCACCGGTCATCCCCGCCACCGACGGTCAGGCAGCAGTGGCACCGGTGGCGCTGAACCCTGACCTCACCGGGTTCGGGCTCTCCGATGCCGTGACTGCGTTGCGTGCGGCCGCCCGCGACGGCCTACCGGACGGCCTAATCGCCAGCGTCACCGGCGGACCCGCGTTCGGAGCCGATATCGCCAACTCGTTCGCCGGTGCCAATATCAACCTGCTCGCCGTCACGGGAGCCGTGGTGGCGTTGCTGTTGATCATCACCTATCGCTCGCCGGTGCTCTGGCTGGTGCCGTTGCTGGTGATCGCGTTCGCCGACCGGATCGCGGCCGTGGCGGGAGCAGCCGTGGCCGAAGTGACGGGTCTCGGTGGTGACGGATCGACCTCGGGGATCACCAGCGTGCTGGTGTTCGGCGCAGGCACCAATTACGCACTCTTGTTGATCTCGCGCTACCGCGAGGAATTGCGGCGGGATCCGACGCACCGACAGGCCCTGCGCACCGCCGTGCGTTTCGCCGGGCCGGCGATCGTCGCCAGTAACGCCACCGTGGTGCTGGCCCTGCTCTCGCTGCTTCTGGCCTCCTCGCCCACTACCCGTAGCCTGGGTGTGCAGGCCGCCTCAGGTCTGCTGGTGGCCGCGATTTTCGTCCTCCTGGTACTGCCTCCACTCCTGGCACTCTTCGGCCCGAAGTTGTTCTGGCCCTTCATCCCTCGGGCCGGATCGGCAGAGATCACCACCACCGGCGCCTGGCATCGGGTTGCTGACTGGGTGTCCGGTCACGCCACTCGGGTGACGGTGGCATCAATCCTCGTACTGGGCATCCTCGCCACCGGTCTGATCGGCATCCCGGTAGGTCTGTCGCTGATCGACCAGTTCCGGGTGCGCGCCGACTCGGTCACCGGCTTCACAACGCTCTCGGCTCACTTCCCCGGCGGCCTGACCGACCCGACGCGGGTGATCGCCCGAACCGCCGATGCAGATGCGGTGCAGGCGGCCCTGGCTGCCACCCCGGGGATCGCCTCGATCACACCGGCCGGGGTCTCCGACACCGGGCTAAGCCAGTGGCAGGTTGTGCTCGACGCTGCACCGGCATCTGATGCGGCCTTCAGTACCGTTGCGAAACTTCGGGATTCGGTGCGCAAGGCCGATCCCGACGCGCTCGTCGGCGGCGCGGATGCCACCGCGCTGGATACCAGGAACACCGCAATCCGGGACCGCTGGGTGGTGATTCCGGCGATCCTCATCGTGGTTCTAGCAGTGCTCTACCTGCTACTGCGCGCACTATTGGCACCGTTGGTGCTGGTGGCTACGACAACGCTGTCGACGCTGGCCGCTCTCGGGATGGGCGGGTGGGTCAGCGTGCACTTGCTCGGCTTCCCCGCCCTGGACAACACCACGCCACTGTTCGCGTTCCTCTTCCTGGTGGCACTCGGGGTCGACTACACCATCTTCCTGGTGACCCGCGCCCAGGAGGAGACACCGCTTTACGGCACCCGAGGCGGAATCGTGCGGGCGGTCTCGGCGACCGGGGCGGTGATCACCAGTGCCGGAATCGTGCTCGCGGCGGTATTCGCCGTACTCGGTGTGCTGCCGCTGATTGCGTTGACCCAGTTGGGCATCATCGTCGGCCTGGGCATTCTGCTGGACACCTTCGTCGTTCGCACCGTGGTGATTCCGGCGTTGTTCACCCTGATCGGTCCGGCAATCTGGTGGCCGGCGTTCCGCGGCGACGATATCGAGAGGACCGACGCAATCCCGATCAGTCGTCTCGATGACTAGCGAAGACCCCGGCCCGAACCAGAAATAGCACGCTGACGATCAGTACCCAGCCCGGGAACGCCAGCGTCAGCCACATGCTGGTGTCTCCACCGATGGTGAGGGTCAGGGCCGCGGCGTAGCTGACAACCACCAGCCAGCGCGGCATCAGCCCGGTGCGCAGCCAGATGGTGGCCAGCGACATCATGAACACCGCCGCCATCCGTAGCGCATAGGTCTTGGACAGCTTCAGCAGCAGCATCTGGCCGAATACCCCGACACTCGAATCGGCGATTCCGCCACCGGAGTAGTGCCGGCTCTCGACCAGTCCGGCGCCCACCGCGGCCGAGGCGAACATCATTGCCAGAAAGAGAAGACCGCTGCCCATCGTCACGGTGGCGAAGAACTTGTCCTCGAACCGGCCGAGGTTGGCCCGAACCACACCGATGAACCACAGAAAGCAGATGCCGGCGAACGGCATCAACTCGGAGGCAAGCCGGATCTTGTCAGCGCCGTCGTCGATCCACCTGGCACCCGGTTGTGCCGTTTCCGGTAGTGACGAACGGATCAGAATGATTGCGGCGCCGAACAGCACCGCGAACAACACACCGGCCAGGGCCGCGGCCCGAGGAGTCGTGAGGCTGTGCGGTGTTCTCGTTTTGTCGGCCACCAGGCAATGGTTTCAGACTCAGGGCTGCCCGGGCAGCAACTGCACCATCAGACCGTTGGACTCGGCCAGTAGCGTTCCGTCCGGGCCGGTCAGCTCGGCGTTCACGAACGTTTTACGGCCCTCGATCTTCGACGACCAGCCGCGCATCGTCAGCGGCACATCGATCGGGGTGATTTTGCGGTAGTCGACATGGAGGAAAGCGGTGCGGCTGATGGGCCGGCCGATGGCGTGAATGATGATCCCGCACATCACGTCGAACATCATCGCCACGACACCTCCGTGGACAGCGTTGTTACCCCCGACGTGGTAGCGGCTGAACTGGACCCCGACCTCGACGGCTTCGGGGTTGAAGTCGCGGATCTGCCAGGGCGGCATCAGCACGCTGCCCGCACCGGGGAGCGCCGCGACCCGACCGGCAGGCGCCGACCCACCCGGTTGCGCATGCGGAGCGAGGTAAGCGATCAGATCCTCCACACGGTCGGCAGCCTGATCCCAGTCCGGGGCGTCCGAGGACACCGCGAGGTCATGGGCGCGGCGCATGGCCGCCACGAACCGGCCGAAACCCGGAGGCTCGTCGAGAACCTGGAACCGCGGAAAGCCGCCGTGTTTGTCGTAGTCGGGATCGAGCTCGCGAGGATCCCGCGCTTGAACCGAGTCGGGATCGAGCTCGCGAGGATCGGTCACGTCCGCGGGGCCAGCACGTCACGGCGAACGATGGTCTGCTCCCGACCCGGACCCACACCGATGCACGAGATATGTGCTCCGGCAAGGTCTTCCAGACGCAGAACATAGTCACGAGCCTTGACGGGAAGGTCCTCGAAATCCCGCGCGGAGGAGATGTCCTCCCACCAGCCGGGCATCTCCTCGTACACCGGGACCGCGCGGGCAATATCGCTCTGGGTCATCGGCATCTCGTTGGTGCGCTTGCCATCCACCGTGTAACCGACACAGATCGGCACGGTCTCCAGGCTGGAGAGCACATCGAGTTTGGTCAGGAAGTAGTCGGTGATCCCGTTGACCCGGGTGGCGTAGCGGGCGATCACGGCGTCAAACCAGCCGCAACGGCGCGCGCGACCGGTCGTCACGCCTACTTCCCCCCCGGTCTTGCTCAGGTAGGCGCCGTTCTCGTCGAACAGCTCGGTCGGGAACGGACCGGAGCCGACCCGGGTGGTGTACGCCTTCAGGATGCCGAGCACCGCGGTTATCCGGGTGGGTCCGATACCTGATCCCACGGCCGCCCCGCCGGCGGTCGGGTTGGACGAGGTCACGTACGGGTAGGTGCCGTGGTCGACGTCGAGCAGGGTGCCCTGTGAGCCCTCCAGCAGAACGGTCTCACCGGCCTCCAGCGCCTCACCCAACAGCAGCCGGGTGTCGGCGATGCGGTGGGCGAATCCCTGAGCCTGGACAAGCAGCGCCTCGGTCATCTCGTCGACGTTCAAAGCTTTCCGGTTGTAGATCTTGACCAGCACCTGGTTCTTGAATTCCAGCGCGGCGCCGATCTTTGCGGCCAGCAGATCGGGGTCGAGCACGTCAGCGACCCTGATGCCGATGCGGGCGATCTTGTCCTGGTAGCAGGGTCCGATACCGCGGCCGGTGGTACCGATCTTCTTGTTGCCGAGATAGCGCTCGGTGACCTTGTCGATGGCGACGTGGTACGGCATCAGTAGGTGCGCGTCTGCAGAGATCAGCAGCCGCGAGGTGTCGACGCCGCGATCCTCGAGCCCGCGCAGCTCGGTCAGCAGCACCCCGGGATCGACGACGACGCCGTTGCCGATGACGTTGGTGACCCCGGGCGTGAGAATGCCCGACGGGATGAGGTGCAGAGCGAAGTTCTCCCCGGTGGGCAGCACAACGGTATGTCCGGCGTTGTTGCCGCCCTGATAGCGCACAACCCACTGAACCCGGCCACCGAGAAGGTCGGTGGCCTTACCTTTGCCCTCGTCGCCCCATTGGGCGCCGATGAGGACGATTGCCGGCATGGCGTGACCCCGCTCCACTCCTGGCTTAGTGTGTCCAGCCGGTGTGCCACCCTATCGGAGCGCGCCACCTGGAGGGCAGTTGACGAGTAGTCCGATCAAAGTATTGGTCTTCGGGGACCGTCGAGTGCCCCGACCGCTGGTCTCGCTGACCCCGGCACGGATAACCGATCCGGCCGGAGTAGAGCCGGCCATCACCGATGCCCGACGGGTGGCGGTTGTGGGCTCCAATGCCGACCTGGCAGCCGTTTTGACCAGGCTGATGCGCTCCGAGCGGCTCGACGTCGAGGTGGCCCACGTCCGGGGAGGGCCGCTGAGCTGGCTTCGCGCCCACCGCGCGATCTCGCGCCCCGCTCGGCGGGTTCCGCTGATCCGGGACGACACCGGGACCGTGTTGGCGGGCGCAGCATCCTGGCTACCGCCGGCGGGTGCGAAAACACTGCACGGGGAGGCGGTGGTCGACGACGCCGCCCTGTTCGACGGTGAGGCCGCCGGCGTGCGAATCGAGCCGACTCCCACCATGCCCGGATTGCGGGCCACCCTCATCGGGGGCCCGCGGCGACGGTGGGTCAGCGGCCGGGCCGCGCAACTGGGGACCACCGGCGTCGTCGTCGTCAGAGACGGGGTTCCTGGCCCGCGAGAGGCCCAGAGGTCCACGTTCTACCGGCACACCACGGGCTGGCTGAGGGTGGATTGCTGACCGGTCGTGCCATCATCGCTGGGTGTGGTTTTTCTACACGGTGATCCTGGGCATGGCCTTCGGCCGGGTGCTGCAGGAACTGGCGATCGCCATGCGGGACTGGCGGCACGGGACACGCCGGCCGTTCGCACCCGCGATGCTCTGGCAGGTCTTCCTGCTGGCGCTCACCGTGCAGGTGTGGCTTGCGGTGAAATACGCCGTCAAGACGCCGGAGATCTCCGTTCTCGCACTGCTGGCCTTCCTCACTGTGCCGGCCGGGATCCTGGTGATGTCGTTCCTACTGCCACAGTCCGACCTTGACCCTCAGGTGGATCCCGAGGTGGCCTTCAGCCAGGTCCGGCCGCTGTTCTTCGGGGTGCTGATCGGCATGGTCGTGATCAACCTGCTGCACACCTTCGTGGTCGGCCAACGCGGCCTCGACCTCGATCTGGTGTTCCAGTGCCTGATGATGACCGGCGCGGTCACCGGTCTGTTCCTGCGCCGGACCAGACCCGATACCTGGTTGGCCGTGACGATGATCGGGATGGTCGTCGTCTACGTGTCGCTGG
>NZ_JBPCSX010000252.1:0-6993 GCF_051006775.1 Mycobacterium sp. | reverse complement strand
GCGACGTGGCCAGGTTGGCCAGGAGCGCCTTCTGATGCGAGGAGGATCCGCCGAGGCGAGGACCCTTAGTGGGCTTGGGCATTGCAACTATCTCCTAATTGGGGCCGACCCCCGTATCAGGTAGGGCCGGGACGAATTTCTTTACAGCTGTTCGGTTTCGGCGTAGTCCTGGTCGGTGTCGGTCTCGTATGCCTAGTCATAGCCGCTGTCGTTGGTCCAGGTGCCGGTGGCCACGTCGTAGCCGGCGACCTCGGACGGATCGAAGGTTGCCGGTGAGTCCTTCAGCGAGAGACCCAGCGAGTGCAGCTTGATCTTGACCTCGTCGATGGACTTCTGGCCGAAGTTGCGGATGTCCAGCAAATCGGACTCGGTCCGGCCCACCAGCTCGCCGACGGTGTGCACACCCTCGCGCTTGAGGCAGTTGTACGAGCGGACGGTCAGATCGAGGTCGTCGATCGGCAGCGCGAACGCAGCGATGTGATCGGCCTCCTGTGGGGAGGGTCCGATCTCGATGCCCTCGGCCTCGACATTGAGCTCACGCGCCAGGCCGAACAGCTCGACCAGTGTCTTGCCGGCCGAGGCCAGCGCGTCACGCGGGCTGATGGAGTTCTTGGTCTCCACATCGAGGATCAGCTTGTCGAAGTCGGTGCGCTGCTCGACGCGGGTGGCCTCCACCTTGTAGGTGACCTTGAGCACCGGCGAGTAGATGGAGTCGACCGGGATACGGCCGATCTCGGCGCCGGAGACCTTGTTCTGCACCGCCGGGACATAACCGCGGCCCCGTTCGACGACCAGCTCGACCTCGAGCTTGCCCTTCTCGTTGAGCGTCGCGATGTGCATTTCCGGGTTGTGCACGCTCACACCCGCCGGCGGAACGATGTCACCCGCGGTGACCGCACCCGGGCCCTGCTTGCGCAGGTACATGGTGACCGGCTCGTCCTCGTCAGAGGAGACCACCAGGCCCTTGAGGTTCAGGATGATGTCGGTGACATCCTCCTTCACGCCGGGCACGGTGGTGAACTCATGCAGCACACCGTCGATGCGGATGCTGGTCACGGCCGCACCGGGGATCGACGACAGCAGCGTGCGCCGCAGCGAGTTGCCCAGCGTGTAGCCGAATCCGGGCTCGAGCGGCTCGATGACGAACTGTGAGCGGTCCTCGGCGATGACGTCCTCGGACAGTGTGGGGCGCTGAGAGATCAGCATTGTCTTCTCGTATCTCCTTCTCGGCACCCACTATTTGATGCCGTCGGGTGATCTGCGGAACGGGCGTTCCGCAGGGTGTTACTTCGAGTAGAACTCGACGATCAGCTGCTCGGTCAGTGGGACCGTGATCTGCTCGCGAGTAGGCAGTTGGTGCACCAGGATTCGCTGGCGTTCGCCGACCACCTGCAGCCAGCCCGGGATCGGGCGATCGCCCGAGGTCTCCCGGGAGATCTGGAACGGCAGGGTGTTGATCGAGCGGTCCTTGATATCGATGATGTCGTACTGCGACACCCGATAGCTGGGGATGTCGACCTTCACGCCGTTGACGGTGAAGTGGCCGTGGCTGACCAACTGGCGGGCCATCCGTCGGGTGCGCGCCAGGCCGGCGCGGTAGACGACGTTGTCCAGGCGGCTCTCCAGGATCTGGAGCAGGTTCTCGCCGGTCTTGCCGGTCTTGCGGTTCGCCTCTTCGTAGTAGCGGCGGAACTGCTTCTCCATCACGCCGTAGGTGAAGCGGGCCTTCTGCTTCTCCTGCAGCTGCGTGCGGTACTCGCTCTCCTTGACCCGCGCGCGACCGTGCTGGCCGGGCGGGTAGGGGCGCTTCTCGAAGGACTGATCGCCGCCGACGAGGTCAACACCGAGACGGCGCGACTTGCGGGTGGCAGGTCCGGTATAACGAGCCATGGTTGCTTCTCTCTCCCTATCCCGAGCCGACTAGACCCGGCGCCGCTTGGGCGGACGGCAGCCGTTGTGCGGCTGCGGTGTGACATCGGAAATGGCGCCGACCTCAAGACCGGCTGCCTGCAGTGAGCGGATCGCGGTCTCGCGGCCCGAACCCGGACCCTTGACGAAGACGTCGACCTTCTTGACGCCGTGCTCCTGAGCCTTGCGGGCGGCGTTCTCGGCGGCCAGCTGCGCGGCGAACGGGGTCGACTTGCGCGAGCCCTTGAAGCCGACATGACCTGACGACGCCCAGGCGATCACATTGCCCTGCGGGTCGGTGATCGAGACGATCGTGTTGTTGAACGTGCTCTTGATATGGGCGGCACCGTGCGGGACATTCTTCTTTTCCCTGCGGCGGGTGGTCTTGCCCTTCTTGGCGCCGGACGCGGCCTTCTTCGGAGGTGCCATGTTTACTTAGCCTTCTTCTTGCCGGCGATGGTGCGCTTCGGACCCTTGCGGGTGCGCGCATTGGTCTTCGTCCGCTGGCCGCGCACCGGCAGGCCACGGCGGTGCCGCAGACCCTGGTAGCAACCGATCTCGATCTTGCGACGGATATCGGCCTGCACCTCGCGGCGAAGGTCACCCTCGACCTTGAGGCTGCCTTCGATGTATTCGCGCAGCTGGGTCAGCTGATCGTCGGTCAGGTCCTTGCTGCGCAGATCCCGGTCGATACCGGTCGCAGCCAGGATTTCCTGAGAGCGGGTACGGCCGATGCCGTAGATATAGGTCAGCGCGATCTCCATGCGCTTATCGCGCGGGAGATCGACGCCCACTAGACGTGCCACAGGGCTGTGTTCCTTCTTCTATGCGGAGGTGTCGATCCCAGACCGTTCCCGGCGGCGTGCGCTTTCGGGGTCCGGCCTCCGTCCGGACGTGGATGAACGGAAACATTCCGCTCACTGGTTCTGGGAGGTCTTCATTCAGTTGTTCATCGGCGGTGCTGGTCGGAGATCAGCCCTGCCGCTGCTTGTGGCGCGGATCAGTGCAGATCACCATGACCCGCCCATGCCGGCGAATCACCCTGCATTTGTCGCAGATCGGCTTGACGCTCGGGTTGACCTTCACGGCGTTTGATCCTGTTCTCGTTCTCGTGCGGTGGGATGGGCGGTTACTTGTACCGGTACACGATGCGGCCCCGGGTCAGGTCGTAGGGAGAGAGCTCCACCACCACCCGGTCCTCGGGAAGGATGCGGATGTAGTGCTGCCGCATCTTGCCGCTGATGTGGGCGAGCACCTTGTGGCCGTTCTCCAGCTCAATGCGGAACATCGCATTGGGCAGGGGCTCGACCACGCGGCCCTCAACCTCGATGGCACCGTCTTTTTTGCCCATATCCTCACTAGATCCTGTTCGGTGTGGGCAGCGCTCGCCCCGACTGCAAAACGTGAGACGCCAGTCAATCGGGGAATGCTCCCCGGCTGGGCACGCAAGAGTCGGCGCGATCACCGCACCGTTGCCCCACGATACCCGCTTGTCAGCGGTACTCCAAAACGCGTCAGGCCCGGTTGAGCACGGTCAGGCTTGGTTAAGGTGACCTCATGCGGCTGTTGGTGACTGGCGGCGCCGGTTTCATCGGCGCCAATTTCGTCCACCAGGTGGTCGCGGAGCGCCCCGAAGTTGCCGTGACCGTGCTGGACGGACTCACCTACGCCGGGAGCCGGGAGTCCCTCGCGTCGCTGCGGGGCGCGGTCCGGGTGGTCGAGGGAGATCTGACCGACGAGGCCCTGGTCGACGGCCTGGTCGCCGAATCCGATGCCGTCGTGCACTTCGCCGCCGAGACCCATGTGGACAACTCCCTGGCCGACCCGGCGCCGTTCGTGCGCAGCAACGTCGTCGGGACTTTTTCGGTCCTCGAGGCGGTCCGCCGGCACGGGGTCAGGCTGCACCACATCTCCACCGACGAGGTCTATGGCGACCTGCCGCTGGATTCGGCCGTCCGGTTCACGGCGACGACGCCCTATAACCCGTCCAGTCCCTACTCGGCGACCAAGGCCTCCGCGGATCTGCTGGTGCGGGCGTGGGTGCGCTCGTACGGCGTCAACGCGACCATCTCGAACTGCTCGAACAACTACGGGCCGTTCCAGCACGTCGAGAAGTTCATCCCGCGCCAGATCACCAATGTGCTGACCGGCCGGCGGCCGAAGCTGTACGGATCCGGGGCCAATGTGCGGGACTGGATCCACGTCGATGACCACAACAGCGCCGTCTGGCGGATCCTGGAGGCCGGGGCGAGCGGCGCGACCTATCTGATCGGAGCCGACGGGGAGCGCGACAACCTGTCGGTACTGCGAATGATCCTGCGACTGATGGACCGTGATCCCGACGACTTCGACCGGGTTACCGACCGGGCAGGCCATGACCTGCGCTACGCGATTGATGCCACGGCCCTGCGCGAGGATCTCGGCTGGGCGCCCAGGCACACCGATTTCGCCGAGGGCCTGCGGGCCACCATCGAGTGGTACCGCAGCAACGAGTGGTGGTGGGGTCCACTGAAGGACCAGGTTGAAGCCGACTACGCCAAAGCTGGTCATTGACATGGCTTTTCGCGAATTATCCGTGCCGGGCTCCTGGGAGATCACGCCGGAACTGCACAGCGACGAACGCGGAGTCTTCCTCGAGTGGTTCACCGAGACGGCGTTCGGCGAGATGACCGGCCACCGGTTCGACATGCGGCAGGCCAACTGCTCGGTGTCGGCGGCCGGCACGCTGCGGGGCCTGCATTTCGCACAGCTGCCGCCCGGTCAGGCCAAGTACGTCACATGCGTCAAGGGTTCGGTGTTCGACGTCGTGGTCGACATCCGCGAGGGGTCGCCGACCTTCGGCCGGTGGGACTCGGTGCTACTCGACGACTCGTCGCGGCGATCGGTTTACATCTCCGAGGGTCTGGCCCACGGCTTCCTGGCACTGGAGGCCGACTCGACCGTCATGTACCTGTGTTCGGCGCCGTACGCACCGCAACGCGAGCACACGATCTGCCCTACCGACCCGGCGATCGGAATCGACTGGCCGCTGCCGCCGGCACAGTGGCGGCTCTCCGAGCGCGATGCCGGCGCCCCTGGGCTCGACGAGGTGCGGGCGGAAGGGTTATTGCCCCGCTGGAACAAGACTTACTAGGATATCCAACTAAATCACCGTTGCGCCCGAAGGATGACTCTCATGACCCCACAGATTCAGCATTTCATCGATGGCCGCCTCAGCCCGCTGGCCAGCGCCCGCACCGCCGACGTATTCAACCCCAGCACCGGCGCGGTGCAGGCCAAGGTTCTGCTCGCCTCGGCCGCCGATGTCGACGTCGCGGTCGCCTCGGCGGTGGAGGCGCAGAAGGAGTGGGGGTCGTGGAACCCGCAGAAACGGGCGCGGGTACTGATGAAGTTCATCGAACTCGTCAACGCCAACGCAACCGAGATCGCCGAACTGCTCTCGATCGAGCACGGCAAGACCGTCCCCGACTCACTCGGTGACATCCAGCGCGGTATCGAGGTCATTGAGTTTGCCACCGGCATCCCGCATCTGATGAAGGGCGAATACACCGAGGGCGCCGGCCCGGGTATCGACGTCTACTCGATCCGGCAGCCGCTGGGCGTGGTCGCCGGCATCACCCCGTTCAACTTTCCGGCGATGATCCCGCTCTGGAAAGCCGGCCCGGCGCTGGCATGCGGTAACGCATTCATCCTGAAACCGTCCGAGCGCGATCCGTCGGTACCGCTTCGGCTGGCCGAGCTGTTCATCGAAGCCGGCCTGCCACCGGGGGTGTTCCAGGTGGTCCAGGGCGATAAGGAGGCAGTCGACGCCATCCTGAATCACCCCGACATCAAGGCCGTCGGTTTCGTCGGTTCATCGGACATCGCGCAGTACATCTACTCCGGCGCAGCAGCTCACGGTAAGAGGGCGCAGTGTTTCGGCGGCGCCAAGAACCACATGATCGTGATGCCCGATTCTGATCTGGATCAGGCCGTCGACGCCCTGATCGGCGCCGGTTACGGCAGCGCCGGTGAACGCTGCATGGCGATCAGCGTCGCGGTTGCGGTCGGCGACGAGACGGCGAACCGCCTGCGCAACAGGCTGGCCGAGCGGGTCGAGCACCTGCGCGTCGGCCACAGCCTCGATCCCAAGGCCGACTACGGCCCCCTGGTCACCGAAGCGGCGCTGGATCGCGTGCGCGGCTATATCGACGCCGGTGTCGCCGCCGGAGCCGAACTCGTCGTAGACGGGCGTGCCAAGGGTAGCGACGAAATGACATTCGGCGACGAGAGCCTCGAGGGTGGTTTCTTCATAGGGCCGTCCCTGTTCGATCGCGTCACCACCGACATGTCGATCTACACCGACGAGATCTTCGGCCCGGTGGTGTGCATCGTGCGCGTGAAGAACTACGAGGAAGCCCTCAAACTCCCCAACGAGCACGAATACGGCAACGGCGTGGCGATCTTCACCCGCGACGGCGACACCGCCCGCGACTTCGTCTCCCGTGTCCAGGTCGGCATGGTCGGCGTCAACGTGCCGATCCCGGTTCCGGTGGCCTATCACACCTTCGGCGGCTGGAAGCGCTCAGGCTTCGGCGATCTCAATCAGCACGGACCGAGTTCGATCCAGTTCTACACCAAGACCAAGACCGTCACCGAGCGCTGGCCGTCGGGCATCAAGGATGGCGCCGAATTCGTCATCCCGACTATGAAGTAACAGCGACCGCCGATGACTTTCATGAAATTGGATGATGATGAACGCGTCATCGCCGAAACCGTCGGCGACTTCGCCGCCAAACGAATCGCCCCGCACGCGCTGACCTGGGACCACGACAAGCACCTGCCGGTCGAGGTGCTGCGCGAGGCCGCCGAGCTCGGCATGGGGGCGATCTACTGCGGCGAGGATGTCGGTGGCAGCGGACTGCGACGCCTGGACGCGGTGCGCATCTTCGAGCAACTGGCGATCGCCGACCCCGCCATCTCGGCATTCATCTCGATCCACAACATGTGCGCCTGGATGATCGACACCTACGGCACATCCGAGCAGCGCAAGTCGTGGATTCCCCGACTGGCCTCGATGGAGACCATCGCCAGCTACTGCCTGAC
>NZ_JBPCSX010000251.1:0-2568 GCF_051006775.1 Mycobacterium sp. | reverse complement strand
GCCGTGCCGATCCGAACACCGGTTCTACCGACCACCAGAGCAACCCCCTCTCAGCGTCGATAGGCATGAGTCCCCACATCATGGCGCCGCTAGGAAGATCCTGACATAGATCGTCGGATCTATGCGGGGGCCAGGCCGGGTAACCGGCAGGCCTGGGGATTTACCCGCGCTGCTTCCGGCGCCGGATGAAGAGGCCGAACCCGAAAAACATCATCGAACTCCACGCCGGCGTCGAGACCGTGTAGCCGAGATCGACTTGCGCCAGATAGCCGAGGCGGACGTCTACATCGGCGACGATCAAGTCGCGCACCCGTCAGACAACGCTTCTCACGCGAAACCTCCAGAAACGCATCGATAGCGTGAAATAGCCTCCGGTTCTTCGGCCCCTTCTGTCGGAGGGCGGGTGCAGGCTCACGGGCATCCACGACAGAAAGGTGCCGCTATGTGCTGGCAATGCGACAACCCCCACCGGACCACCGAGGACTACCTCGACGTCCTACGCGCGATCATCAGAACCCACCGCTGGGCGGTGCAATACGTCGAGGGCGAGGACCAGCCGTTCGGTTACACGGTCGGACTGCACCGCCTGGGTCTACCTGAATTGATGATCATGGGTTTACCGCCAGAGGAATCCGCGTGCGTACTCAGATCGATCGCCCACGACATGGTCGACGACGGCAGAGATCTGCGACCGCCGTTACACATCAACTTTCAGGGTGAGCTCTTTCTTGAAGTGGTCAAGGTCGAGCATCCCGATGTCCACCTCGGGGCCGCCGTCGCACTCTTCGGTCCCGACATCCGCGCCCTGCAACTGGTGTGGACCGACGATCACAGCAGTTGGCCCTGGGACCGCGGGTGGATCCACGGCCGGCGGCGCCAACCGGTGCTGGGACAGCGGACTCGGCTGGCGGGATGAGCCGCCAGGGCTGTCGCACAAGTGCTACGCTGGCACTTGTGAGCAGCGAAATCAGCCAACGCGAGCTGCGCAACAACAGCGGAGACATCATGCGCAGACTCGACGACGGCGAGGCGTTCGTCGTGACCCGAAACGGTGTTCCGGTCGGAGAACTGGTGCCGTTGCGACGCCGTCGAGTGGTCAACGGCCCGGCTTTCGCCGCAGCTTTCCGCGACGCCCCACGAATCGATTACCAACGATTCCGCAAGGACCTCGACCGCGGGGCCGACCAGGACATCGAGCCGCGTGGCTGAGATTAGAACTGGCTTACTCGACACCTCGGTGGTGATCGACCTCGGCATCATCGCGCCGGAAGCGCTGCCTGATGAGGTATCGATCAGTGCCGTCACGATGGCCGAGCTTTCCGCCGGTACCCACGCCACCGATGATCCGGATGAACGCGCGCGACGCCAAGACCGACTGCAACGGCTGGAGTCCTGGGTGGAACCGCTGCCGTTCGACGGGGACTGCGCGAGGGCGTACGGGCGCATCTACGCGGCCGTGCTCTCGACCGGACGTCAACCCCGGCGGCGCGCGGTGGATCTGATGATCGCCGCGACCGCCTTGGCCGCGGGGTTGCCGCTCTACACCCGTAACCCCGACGATGTCGCCGGCCTCGCGCCGATACTCACCGTCGTGGCTGTCTAGAAGTGCTCAACCCCCATAGTTCTCGACGATCCGCTGAACGCCCGGGCTGATGCCGCGATACTCGACGATCACGATGTCCAGTCCGGCATCCTTCACGATGTCCATGGCCCGCTCGATCGCACTGTCAATCCAGTCGTCGCCATTGCCGAACACTCCCCCGCCGATGCGGGTGAGCAGCACCGTGTTGGAGCCACCGGCACTCGCCTGCTCGGCGGCGGCCAGCATCACCGCCTCATAGGAGGCCTGTAACACCAAGCGCGCGAATGGCTCCCAGCTTCGACTGGAGTGGCTGGAGTAGCCGATGGGAAGCGCCGAGCAGTACGCCTGCGAGACGCGGCGGCCACTGCCGTCGGTGACTTCGACGTCGCGGTGCAGTCCGATGGCCAGCTCCCCGCGCAGCGTGTCGAGGACGTCCTCGGATGCCGTATCGAGCAACGCCCCGATCGCCGCCAGGCCCTCGCCTGTGCCCAGGGCGTAGCCGTTCTGCATGTTCCACAACGTCGACGCGGGCAGGCCGGTCAGCTCCGACAATGCCGCGCCCAGTCCGGCGAGCGCATCGAGCTGACGGTCCCGGGTCTGGCCGATGCCCTCGCCCACCGGGGCGAAGTAGTTGCGGTAGATCGACCCGGCGGCCGCCGCCATCGCACATGCCGGTCCCTGGGTGGGGTCATCGACGTACTTGGTCACGCCCGCTTCCGGGGTGACGTTTTGTGAGGGCATCTCCAGCAGGTTGAACTGGGAGGCCACCTGGAAGAGCGCACCCTCGAACTCAAGCTTGGAGTGCAGGGGTCCGACATCGCCGGTCAGGATGCGGGCCGAACTGCGCTGTCCCCGATCGGGATTGACCCGGGCACGCAGTTCGGCCAGCGTCGGCATGCTCAGCTGCCCGATGCCGTAGCGCGTGCCGTTGACGGTCGAGACCAATTCATCGCCCTCGATCCGCAGCCGGCTCTGGGTGCTCTGGT
>NZ_JBPCSX010000250.1:0-7558 GCF_051006775.1 Mycobacterium sp. | reverse complement strand
CTGATCCGCATGGCATCCCATGCCTGGCACTACCTGTGCGTGTTCGACTCCCACACATCCCGCCCGCTCTACCTGGGCCGCACCAAACGCATCGCCACCCCCGATCAACGCATCGTCCTGCACGCCCTGCAACGCGGCTGCACCCGACCCGGCTGCGACAAACCCGGCTAACACACCCAAGTCAACCACGACACCGACTGGGCCCGAGGTGGACGCACCGACATCACCGACCTCACCCTGGCCTGCAAACCCGACCACGACCTACTCACCACCGGAGGCTGGACCACCCGAAAACAACCCGACGGCACCACCAAATGGATACCCCCACCACACCTACCCATCACCGCCGCCACCAACACCTACCACCACCCCGAACGACAACTACCCCCCGACGACGACGCAGCAGAGCGAGCGTGAGCGGTTCAGGACCACCGCTCTCAGTAGATGTGCTTGTAATACGAGACTGTCTTGGGGGCGACCTCACTGCCGCCAAACCATCAGAGGACCCGCGAACTGGTCCAGAAGTTCGGGATCAGGTCAGCCGGGTACGGCTTGTAGACCGTGATATCGCCATAGCTGATTGCGATACCCGAGTAGTCGACGTAATAAGAGAACGTCGCGCCGACCTGAACCCTTATGATCTGCGCCTCGGTGGGAAATACATACGAGTAGTGGTCGTTGAAGAACGGGCCGACCTCAAAGAAGTCATCGGTGACGTTGTTCAGTCGCCAGACCACCATGGCAGCGTCACGGTTGGGCTCTAACGGAGTGAATGTGAGCCCGGCCAGCTTGTTCCAATCGTGCTGGTCGGCGTCTTTGAGGTCGTAGGCCGAGTCAGCGGTGAAAGTAGCGTCACCGGAATCGGATGTCACCCAGATCGCCGTCGCACCTGGGATCACGAAATGTGTTCCCTGATAGATCGTTTGGAGTTTTCCGCGCGGATCCCAGCCGAAGATGCCGGCGATCCGTGTCACCAGCGAGGACCAGATATCTGAGGAAGCGGCCCGGGGGGTCGCTTGGGCGATCGCGCGGGGTGTCACAGCAGCTCGGCGCTGCGGAGACTGGGGCGCTCTGGCGGAGGCAACCGGCCCAAGAACGTTGGCTGATACGCGAGTGGAGCGCGAACTGGAGTGGTTGTGGTGCACCGGAGACTTGACCGAATCCCCCCGGGAGTCCGCGGCCGCCGGGGTCGCAAGTGCGATCGCTGCCGCCGCTCCGATCCCGAAGATCCCGCAGGCCACCCCGATCACCGCGGGTCTGATTTCAGTCACTAGTCCAGTTTCAGGTAGTACGACACCGTCCGCGGCGCCGCCTCGTTACCGCCGAACCACCCACTGACCCTCGCCGCCGTCCAGACGTTCGGTGTCAGGCCCTGCGGGAAGGGCTTGAACACGGTCCTGTCGCCGTAACTGATCGTGACGCCGGTGTAATCGACGGTGTAGCTGAAGGTTTGATCGGCCGGGACCGAGATGACCTCATAACCCGGGGACAGCGGATTCTCGTTCGGCAGAATCCGCACCTTGTTGACGTTGTAGAACGGGGCGATCTCGAACAGTTGGGTCTCCAGGTTGTATCGCCAGCCCACCATCGCCGAATCCCGGTCTGGTTCAAGCGGCGTGAAGGCGATGCCGGTCAGCTTGTTCCAGTCCCACTGATCCGAGTCACCGAGATCGTAGGTGGTGTTCGTGGTGAAGGTTCCACTGCCGGAGACGTTTTGGACGAAGAATCCGAAATTGTTCGGGATGGTGAAATGCGTTCCCTTGTAGATGGTCTGCAGCCGACCGCGGGGATCCCAGCCGAAGATACCGGCCACCCGGGTCATCAGCGAGGACCAGATATCTGAGGGGGTGAGCTGAGCGGCAGCGGTGGGAGTTGCCGCGGCGACACCGGGCCGGACAGCCGCCGATCGGCGCAGAGCGGCGATCGGGACTGCGGCAGCCACGGGCGCAGGCGGTGTCACCGAACGGCGACTCGGGGATCGAGACGTCGTGGCACCGCGCGCAGCGACCGCCCTGGAGACGGGCTTGGCGGTCTGGGAGCCGCGAGCCTGGGATGCCGACGGGGCCGAAGAGTCAGGAGCGGCAGCGGCGTGACCGGCAAAACCGGTCGCCACGGCGCCGCCGATACCCAGGGCCACCGCATAGCCGCCGATGCGCCCGATCATGGCCGCTCTCGTCGCCGCCATCGGAATCCCCCTGCTGATCACTCGTCGGGTCTGATCACCTGTTGAGTATCGAGCATATCGGCAAACACCGATCTGGCGTCAGTCCGGCACCTGCGGCCGTCCAGCTAATCCCCGCGAGCCGCCGCGCGGCCAGGTTCGGCGATCCACTGTGACCAGGAACCGGGGAACAGTGCCGCGTTGATGCCGCCTGCGGCGAGCGCGGCCAAAACCACCGCGGCTGTGACCCCGGATCCGCAGTAGACGCCGATCGCACCGTCAAGGCCGGCGAACCGGTCCCTCAGCGCAGCGTCGTCCAGGAACGCGCCCCCCTCGCCGAGCAGTGACGCGCTCGGCAGGTTGACCGCTCCGGGAATATGGCCGCCGACCGGATCGACCGGCTCGACCTCTCCGCGGAACCGTTCGGGGGCGCGGGCGTCGAGCACGGTGCCCACCGCACCGGTCGCGATATCGTCCGCGGTCAATGTCGGGCGGGCGCCGCCGTAGAGATCATGGTGTGGGAGGGTCACATCCCCGGCCTCGGGGCTCTCGGCGCCGGCGCGCAGTTCTCCCCCGGCCGCCCGCCACGCCGCGAGTCCCCCGTCGAGGATCCGGACATCGGAAAGGCCCGCAGCGGTCAGCACCCACCAGGCCCGGGCCGAACCCGCCCGGTTCCAGTCGTCGTAGACGACCACAGATTGTCCCGATGAGATCCCCCAGCGCCGGGCATTGCTCTGCAGAGCGGCGCCGTCAGGAAGCGGGTGGCGGCCCCTACCGCTCAGATGGTGGTCGCTGAGTTCATCCTCGAGGGACACGTACATCGCACCCGGAATGTGTCCCTCGTCGAAGGCCGACCGCCCGTCGGTCTGATCGAGCCGCCAGCGCACATCGAGGATCGCCGGAGCGTCACCGTTGTCAAGCCGGCTCATCAATTCTTCCGCTGTGATCAGAACCCGGTCCCGACGGCTCACGCGACTCACACCCCCATCGCCGGGATGTCCTGACCGGCGGCAAAATCGATCTGGGCCGCGGGGTTCGCAATCCCGGTGACCATCCCGGTGCCGAAGGGTCCTTCGTCATCGAAGAGCGTGGCGGTTCCGGTTGATATGCCATCCGCGCACCAGTGCGAATCAGCCTGCAGGCCAATGTAATTCCCGATCGGCAGGCGCGATAGTGCGACGGTCAGGTCACCGTTGATGTATCCGATACCCATGGTGCCAAGGTTGGTGACCAGGCTGGTTGCCTCGGCGGCCACCACCGTCCGCACGAAAGGGCTTAACGTTTCGCCTTCCACCACCTCGATGGTCCGATGGTAGACGCGCTTCCGCGAGGTGTTCTGATGCTGCGCACCCGAAGAACTCCAGCCGACATCATCGCTGCTGATTGCATACGCCGTACCTCGAATACCTGTCGGCGGGGTGAAGGACTGCTCCGGAATCCACTCCTGACCGGGTGGCGGAGCCGACTTTCGGTCTTGCAGCATGCTGGCGCGGGCGACTACGACCCCTGCCTGGATGACATCGCACTCCGAGCCCCTGATCCGCCTGCCCTCACGAACCAGGCGCGTGCGGACTTCGGTGGGAATCCGCCCTGCCGCTTTGAACAGGTCGGTGGTCAACCGGGCCGGGAGGAACTCGTCGTCGCCGTAGTCGTGCTCCAGGCATCGCGCCACCAGACCCACCACTGCCGGCCCGTTGAGGGAATCTTTCCCCCACCTGCTCAGTGCTGATTCGGTCGGGTGGAAGGCGCCGTCGCGGTGGGCGAAGAAGTACGTGGCGTTCCGGAACACCCCGGCATCGTCGCACAGATCGTTAGTCGACATAATCGACTGTGGCCGTCGGCCGCGGAAGGGATGTGCGGTGTCGAGTCTGCAGGCAGCACCAGGCGTTCGACGCGACCGTCCGGCTTCGCCCCTACTGGTGGCAGCGCTCAGCGTGATCGTGCTGACAGTCGCGGTGCTGCAGACCGCTGTGGTGCCGATCCTCGGGGTGATGGCCCGGCAACTCGACGCGTCCACCGTGGCCGTCAGCTGGGTGGTGACGGCCAATCTGCTCACTGCCGCAGCCACGACTCCCCTGATCGGCCGGCTGGCGGACCTGCACACCAAAAAGCACGTGTTGTTGATCGTGCTCGCCGTCGTGCTCGCCGGTTCACTGCTGGCGGCCACGACGACGTCGCTGCCGCTCTTGATCGTCGCACGTGTGCTGCAGGGCGCATCGTTCTCCCTGTACCCCATCGGCGTCTCGATCATGCGAGAGGAACTGCCGCCCGAACGGATGATGAGCGCGCTGGCAGTTTTATCGGCGGTACTCGGTTTCGGCGGCGGAATGGGTCTGGTGATCACCGGCCTGCTGATGCGTGATGACGCCGGCTATCACCGGGTGTTCTGGTTCACCACGGCCTTCTCAGTGCTGGTGCTGGTGCTGGCGGCGCGATTCGTCCCGCTGCGAACCGCGAGTGCGACGGGGACCGTCGACTGGGCCGGCGCAGTGGGACTGGCCGTCGGGCTGTCCGGCATGCTGCTGGCGCTGACCCAGGGCAAAGTGTGGGGTTGGGGCTCGCTGCTGACTCTGGGCAGTGCGCTGTTGGGTCTGGTAGCGCTGGTGCTGTGGTGGCTGTGGGAACGCCGATGTGAACATCCACTGGTGTCGACCGCCATGCTGTCGCGGCGGCCGGTCCTACTGACCAATATCGCCACGGTCTCGGTGGGAATGGGGTTGTACTTCGGATTCCTGGGTCTGACCGGCCTGGTGCAGACTCCCGTCGCCAGCGGTTACGGATTCGGCGCCACCGTCCTGCGAGCCAGCGTTGTATTCCTGTTGCCCGGTGCAGTGACCGGGTTCATCGTCGCCACGGTCAGCGGTCGCTACATCGACCGCTTCGGTGCGCGGCCGGTGCTACTGGTAGGCGCGGGAGTCGGTTTGATCGGTTACACAATGCTGGCCCTCTTTCATTCGCAGACCTGGCAGGTGATTGTCGCGGCGCTCCTGATCAACGGTTACGTAAGCCTCGCCTATGGGTCGCTGCCGGCATTGGTCATCCGCGAGGTGGACACCGGCGAGACCGGGGTGGCAACGTCGATCAACGCCATCGCCCGCACCGTCGGGGCCTCGGTTGCCGCCGCAATCGTCGCTGTATTGCTCAGCCGGCACAGCAGCGTCAACGCGTTCCCGCCGGAGAGCAGCTTCACCATTCTGTTCGCCCTCGGAGCGCTATCCGCTCTGGTCGCCATCGTGCTCATCGGGGCAAGCCATCCTCGACTGCGCCGGATCGACTCAGTCGAGGAACTGTCCGAATCACGGGCGTTGAACCGCGAGTGGGGTTAACCCTCCGGGTTGCCCTCCGACATAGCCCGCAGAACAGCCGCACGCCTTTCGTCGATGGCGCGCCCGAACTCCTGCAGCAGCACCGGGTTGCGCTGCACCACCCGTTCGATCGCCTCCCGCTCGACGCGGATCAGTGTGACCTCATCGATCGCGAACGCCGATCCGGCGACCGGATGGCGGATCAGCGTGCTCTGTCCCAGGAAGGAACCCTCCTCGAAGACGGTGACTTCGTTGCGGGAGCCGTCCTCCGCCACCGCTGTCAGCAGAACCTTGCCGGCGGTGATGAATGAGACCGCAGAAGGGACAGTGCCGGTCGCCATGATGAGTTCCCCCGCGCCGTAGCGTTCGATGCTCGCATGCGGAGCCATCGCCCGCAGTTGGTCGGCGGTAAGCCGCAGCACCGGAACAACTACCGCATCCAACGCTTCGGCGACAAGGTCCGGATTGGAGAAGCCGTCGTCTGCCTCATCAAGGTGCAGTCCCTCCCTGCGAGCCGCGTACCAGATCCAGCGCAGGAAGGTCGCTTCGGCTTCGTCGTCATCGGCGGTGGCATGCAGCGGAATGCGGGTGCGGTACTTCATGTTGCCGACCGGAACAGCGGTCGGGGTCAGATCCGGATTGCACCCCGGCAACTGCGATGCGCACCGGACCAGCATCGCGCACACCTGGTCTGGGCGATCCTCGACCGCGAACACGCTCGTTACCCGGGTCGCTTTGGCATCCTTGGGCCGGCTCAGATTCTTGAAGGTCTCGCCGGCCAGCACCGAGTTCGGAATGATCTGCAGCCCGGTACCGGTCCTGAGATGGACTGCGCGCCAGTTCACCTCGACAACGCGGCCTTTGGCGATACTCGTCTCGATCGTTTCGCCGATCTTGAACGGCTGCTCGAAGAGCATCAGCAGCCCGGAGATGATCTGGCCCACCGAGTTCTGCAACGTCAGACCGATGACAATGGATCCGATGCCCAGTGCGGTGAAGAGACCGCCGATATTCGCACCCCAGATATACGCGAAGACCAGCCCGACTCCGATGGCGATCAGCCCGAAGCGCACTACATCGACGAAGATGCTCGGTATCCGCCCCCGCCAACTGGATTCCGAGGCGCCCTGGAACAGCGAGGCCTTCAGGCCCGAGAGCATCAGGACCAGTACTACGACAGCGACCAGGGTCCCCACGATCCGCACCGGCGTTGCGGTGGCCGGAATCTGGGTGGCACCCACCATCGCCAACAGCAGCGCGCTCAGCGGCACGAGGAAATTGCGAAGTACCCCGACTGGCCGCAGCAGCGGGCTGCTACGTCGTCGTAACGACTGCTGCCATTCGGTCAGGATGACGAGCACAACAGGCAGCCCGATCGCGATTCCGATGGCCCACCAGAACCACGGCGCTGAGAACACCGATGCGATCACTGGGTGTCCTCAACTCGCCAGATGGGCTCGACCGCCCCGTTGACTTCGATATTGCCGGCTTGCGTGAACGACATCGCCTCGGACAGAACGTCGACGACGCGTGAGGTGACGTAGATCCCGGACGCGGGCACACCGTTCTTGATGCGATGGGCCAGGGTGACCGCCGTGCCCCACATATCGAAGACCGGCGACGGCTCCGCGACCAGCCCGCTGCTGACGGTTCCGGTGTCGATACCTGCCCGCAGTCCGAGGTTGAGTCCGGCCTCGCCGTTGAATCGTTCGATGATCCGCTGGCATTCCAGAGCGAAGTCGACCGTCTGCCGCACGTTGTCGAGCCGCGGAACCGTGAGCCCGCAACTACCGAGGAATCCATTGCGCACCTGATGGACTCGCTCGACGTCGAATTCCGCTGCTGCGGCGTCGTACTGCCGGATCAGTTCCCGCCAGAGGTCGAGATATTCGCCGGCGTCGAGTTCGGCCTGAATTCGGTCCAGGCCCGTGACGTCGGCATAGACCACCGTGACATTCGGGTGGTCCCGTGCGGTGATCTCCGCTCCGTCGAACACTTTGGCGGCGATCGGCGCCGGCATCAAGGAGCTCAGCAGTTTGTGGATCTGGCTGCGCTGTTCGGTCAGCAGATCCTCCTTGACCGAGAGACTGCG
>NZ_JBPCSX010000249.1:0-12469 GCF_051006775.1 Mycobacterium sp. | reverse complement strand
GTCTGGATGATCTCCAGGTTGGGGATGCCGCCACCACGCAGCACGGTGGCCAAGCTGGCCAGCGTGCGCTCGACGGTCGGGAACGACGAACTGCGACTGACCGGAATCGTCGCGCCATTGCGCAGCGGCTCCGGCGACGGGTTGGCCGGTGCGGCCAACTCCACGTGCTGGGTGCCCAGGATCGAACTCTGGCCGATCTTGGCGGTCGCGTTGGCCGGCAGTTTGATACCCGGATCGAGTTTCAGGGTCAGGGTCGGTACCCAGTCCTTGAGTTCGATCTTCTTGACCGTACCGACGAAGACGTCGGCGACCCGAACCCGGCTGTTGGTGTTGAGCGCCAACGTGTCGGGAATCTGGACGTAGATCGTCTCGCTGCCCTTCTCACTGCCCGGGCCGACCGGCAGCGGCAGGTTCGCGATGCCCCTCCATCCGCAGGAGGTCATCACCATCGCGGTGAGGCCCAAAGCGAGACCACGCATGCCGATCGTGCGTACGGACTTCCTCGACGCTGTCACTATCCAGCCCCCGTTTCAGCAGGCAATGCGGGCATCGGCGCACCGGCAGGTGCAGCCGCAGGCGCGGGCGGTCCGATCAGCTGCGATACCGGCAGCGGGCCCGGGATCACATCCGGCCCGGGGGCCGGCGGCGGCGGGGCACCCGGATACCACGGAGGTGGCAGCGGATTGAGTTGGTCATAGGAGTTCTGCGGCGCGCCACCACGCGGGCCACCGACCGGGTACGACGTCGGGTCCGGGCCGCCCATCAGCGCGCTCAGCGAATCCGGGGTCAGCATCGCCTCGGTGAACGGGTTCACCTGCACGCCCTGCATGCCGGGCGCCACGATCCAGCCGGGTTCATGGTTGCCGTGGGAGAACAGGGTGTCCCGCGCCCAGATGCCGGGCACCGTGGTGTCCTTGTAGCCCGGCGGCGGCCGCAGCCTCTCCTCGGAGTAGGCGACGTACGTGGGCAGCGTCGAGGCACCGGTGAACTGGTTCACGCCGAAGAACGGGAAGTTGAACTTGGTCGCGTCCAGGATCGGTGCCAGGTACTGCGCGCACAGTTCCGCAGAGTCCTGGTACCCCAACCGGCTGCCGGCCTGGATGGCCGAGCAGATGAACTGCATCGGGTTGGCCCAGCTCGCCACCGCCGGGATGGCGACGATCGCGCCGTGCGTCGGGTGGTAGATGTTGTTGACGTTGGCCGCCATATTCGGATAGACGTGCAGTGCGGTCTCGATGCCATTGCGGGCTTCCGGCTGCATCAGCGTGTTGGTGACCTCAGCCAGATTGTTGATATCAGTGGCCAGCACCGATCCGTTGTCGTCAACGAACTTCCGCACGGTCTTCATCAGGCTGTCGATATCGCGCACCGCCTTGGCCAACTCCTGATCGGAGTTGTTCAGCGAGGAGGTGAACTGCGCGAGGCTGTTGTTCAACGCCACGAACTGCTTGTCGTTCTGGTGCAACGAATTGACGAACAGCGCCAGGCTCTTGGTGACACCGAAGAAATCCCCGCGGCCATCGTTGAGCGCACCGATCGCATCCGAGAGCGCCCGGAAGGTCGTGTTGATCTGCTTGCCGTTGCCGCTGAGGTTGTTGGCGAGGGAATCGACCAGATCACCCAGCGGACCCTTCGGCTGGGCCGGGGTCGGCCCGAGTTCGGTGACCAACTTGTCGAGCTGCTTTCGGATGTCGTCCCACTCCACCGGAACCTGGGTGCGCTCCAGCGGGATGACCGCGTTGTCGGCCAGCGCCGGTCCACCGCTGTAGGGCGGTGAGAGCTGCAGCACGCGGGAGGCGACCACGGTCGGGTTCAGGATCGACGCGGTCGCATTCGCCGGCACCTTGTACTTGCTGTCGTAGTGCAGGGTGACCTTCATCTTGTCGCCGGCCGGCTCGACGCTGTCGATATTGCCGACCTTGACGCCCATGATCTGCACGCGGTCGCCGGGATAGACGGCCAGCGCGTCGGCGAAGTATGCGACGACCGTGGTGGTGGCCGCCTTCACGTACAGCTTGTAGCCCACGATCGCGGCGATGACGGCGAGGATCACCGCAAGCGCGCCGACGACCGCAGAGGTGCGGGAGACCTTGGCCAGTCCGAGGTTACGAATGGACATCGGTTAAGCCCCTCCCATATCGGTGGGCGCGATGACCGGATCCGGAACCGGAACCGTTCGGGCTCCCGGCGGTCCGGGGGCCAGTGCGGGTCCCGGGGCACCCGGAACAATCGGCCCGGGCAGACCCGGGATAGCTCCCGATGGCACGCCGTGGTTGGGCGTCTCCGCGGCGGGGTTGAACGGCAGGTTCTCGACACCGGCCATCGGTCCGAACTGGCCCAGACCGTACGGCCCCTGATCGAGGTTTCCGCATGGCAGTGGGTTGCTCGGCGACTGGCCGCTGGCTGCAGGCAGGGTGTAGGAGCACGGGTGTCCGGGGGGAACCGCGGGACCGGGGAACTCCGGGGTGCCTTCGAGCACGTTCGGCGCCGCGGGGGGCGCACCGTTGGCCTGGGTCGCCCCGTTGGGATCGGGCAACCGGAAGGCCGGCAGGCCGGCGTTACGCCAGAACTCCTCCGGGTCGATACCGCGCTCCTTGAACGCCGCATCCACGAAGGGCTGCATCATCTGATACGGAACCAGGTTGGCCACCAGAGACTTGAAGAACGGACCCGAGCTGATCGACTCCGCCAGTGCGCCCATGAACTTCGACGCCGTGGTGATCGAGTAGGCCAGGTCATCCTTGTGCTTGACCAGCACATCGCTGATGGTCTCCAGTTGGGTCAGCACGTTGTTGAGGTTCGGATTGTCGTCGATGAATCCGGCGAACTGCATCGAGACCGCCGAGACGTTCTCCAGCAGCACGTCGACCTCACGACTGCGCTGATTGATGGCGGCCAGCAGGTACTGGGCATTGACCAGCAGGCGGTTGATCTGGTCGCTGCGGTTACCCAGCACGCTGGCGACCTTATTGGCCTGCGACAGCAGGTCTTTGAACTGATCATCGCGCTTGCCGATGGTGTCGGAGAAGCGGGCCACACCGTCCAGTGCAGACTTCAGCTCCGGAGTGCTGGCGTCCAGCGTCTGGCTCAGGACGTTCAGCGAACGCTTGACGGTGTCGAGGTCCCAGCCCGCGGTGGTGGTGGTCAAGTCGGAGAAGGCATCGTAGAGCTGGTAGGGCGTGGTGCTCTGATCCAGCGGTAGCACACCGTTGACCGCGAGTGGCTTGTTGCCGCGGGGTTCGATCTCCATCACCCGCTTGCCGAGGATGGTGTCGGTGCGGATGGAAAGCCGGCTGTCGGAGCCGATGCGGTGATCACCAAGGGTGAATCCGACGCGAACCCGGTCGCCCTCGATCTTGAGCGACTTGATCTGTCCGACATCCATACCGCTGATCCGCACCTTGTCACCGGCGGTGGCGCCGGCCGCGTCAGCGAAGTGCGCGTAGTACATCGGCCTGGCGAACAGCATCGGAACACTGGCGAAGCTCTGGCCGACGCCGATCACCATCAACAGGATCAGCAGTCCCAGCAGACCTACCTTGACGCGGTCCGAACCTTGGAGGGTCCTCATTGCGGCGTGCACCTCCCCGTCGGCTGCTTGGTGATCCGTACTTCACGCACCGGACCGCCGGGCTGAAGCCCGTTTACCGTCAGGGTGAGGTCGCACAGGTAGAAGTTGAAGAAGTCGCCATAGATACCGCCGACGCGACCGATCAGGTTGATGGCGGGCGGGTAGTCGCTGAGCAGTTTGTCCAGCTTGGCGGGATTATCGGCGAAGGCCGACTGGATGGTCTCCAGATGCGTGGTGGCCGCCTGCAGATTCGGCCGGTTCTCGCTGAGCAGACTGGCCAGCGTGCCGGACGCGATGCTGAGGTCCCCGATGGCGCCGGCCAGTGGGTCGGCCCGATTCTTCAGTCCGGTGATCAACACCTCGAAGTTGTTGACCGTGGAGTCGAACTCCTCCTGATGCTTGTTCACGGTCGTGAGAACCGTGTTGAGGTTGGTGATCACCTCACCGATCGCCTTATCGCGATCGGCCAGCGTCGACGTGAGCTGCGAGGTCTGGCGCAGGATGTCGGCGATGGTGCCGCCCTGACCCTGGAAGACCGTCACCAGCGATGTGGCGATGTTGTTGACCTTCTCCGGATCGAGCGCTTTGAACAACGGCTTGAACCCGCCGATCAGGGCATCGAGATCGAGGGCCGGCTGGGTACGCGCCACCGGGATGAACCCGCCGGGCGGCATCGTCCGGTCAGTGCCCTCGCCGGTGCCGCGTTCGAGGTTGACGAAACGCTCGCCGATCAGGTTCGCGTAGCGGATCTGCGCGGTCGTGGACTGGTACAGCGGCAGTGACTTGTCCACCTTCATGTCCACGATCACGCGCTGGGAGTTGTCGGTGAGGCGCACATTGGCGACCTTGCCGACCTCCACACCGCCGGCGCGGACGAACTGTCCCGCTTTGAGACCGCTGCCGTTGCTGAACTCGGCGGTGTATGTGTTGTACCGCTCGAACCGCAGCTGGCCGAACACCACGATGAGCAACGCGCTGCACAACAGCAGCACCAATGAGAAGAGGCCGAGTTTGATGGCCGTGTTTTTGATACTCATGGGTTGATCGTGTTCTCCCCCACCTGGCGGCCCCAGACGTACTCAGTGAGAAGCGGCTGACCGAGCTCGAAGTGGTTGTACGGCGCGAGCGAGGAGCCGTCGTCAACAACCAGATGCGGCGCGGGCCAGAAGTTCCGGTCGATGTCCTGCCAGCAGCCCGGGGCACCACCCGGACCGCCACGGCCGTTGATCCGCGGAAGGTTGTCGGGATAGACGTACGGGTTCGGGGCACCGACCAGTTGGGCGCGGTCGGCCAGCGAGTAGCCGTTGCCGCCGAAACCGGCATTGGCAGCCGGCAGCACGTCGGCGTACTTCTTGATCATGCAGTACAGCTCCGGGCTGTAGGTGTCGAGCAGCTTCGTGGTCGGCACCAGGTCCGACATCAGTCGAACGAAATACGGTGCGCCCCTTTCGAATACGTCGGCGCCGGTGTTGCCGAACCCGGCGGCGGCCAGCAGGGTGGCATCGAGGTCACCACGCTGGTTGTTCAGCGTGCGGGCCGTGGTCATCGCGCTGTCGATGGCGTCCCAGAAGTCCGGGCCGGCCGCGGTGTAGACGTCCGCAAGGCCGGAGAGCTTCTGCAGTCCGTATTGCAGGCGAGGAAGCCGCGGGGTGATGTTGTCCAGTGCGACGTTGGTGTTGACCAGGGCCTGACCGAACTTGGTGCCCAGGCCGGTGAGCGCCTCGGCCGTAGCCGACAGGGTGAGATTCAGCTTGACCGGGTCGATCTTCTCGGCGATGCCGGTGACCGTCTCGAACAGGGTGTTGAACTCGGTGGTGACGCTGCGGGCGTCGATGACGTCGGAGCTGCTGATCCGCGTGGAGGTCGGGTTGGCGGGTGAGGACAGCGAGACGTACTTGTTGCCGAAGATCGTCGAGGCCTGGATGTCGCCGTTGACGTTCGCCGGGATGAGCTTGATGAACTTGGGGTCGACCTGCATTACGAGTTTCGCGGCCGGCCTGCCGTCACTCGTCGTCGGCAGCACCGCGGAGACGCGGCCGATCTCCACGCCGTTGTAGGTCACCTTGGACTGCGGATCCATCACCAGGCCGGCCCGGCCCGATACCATCGTCAGCTCGGTCTTGGGTGTCAGCTTGCCGCGGAACTGCAGCATGATGAACGTCGTGATGAGCGCGGCCACGATCAGGAAGATCAGACCGGCCAGCTTGAGCGGCGGGTTGCGTGGCTTGTTCAGGGGAGCAGTCATATCACTACACCGTCAGGTTGAAGTTCGGGTTGGTGCCGTACAGCGCCAACGAAGCGAACAGAACCACGAACTGCACGACCACCAGGGATGCCCGCATGGAGCGACCGACGGCCTCGCCGACGCCCACCGGGCCGCCGCTGGCGTTGTAGCCGAAGTAGCAGTGATTGATCATCACGATGACCGAGATGATGATGACCTCGAGGAATGACCAGAACACGTCATTCGGCCTCAGGAACGTGTGGAAGTAGTGCTCGTAGGTGCCGCTGGACTGTCCGTACAGCAGCGTGGTGGTCAGCTGGGCGGAGGCGAAGGCCATGATCAGTGCCATCGCGTACAGCGGGATGATGACCACGGCGCTGGCCACCAGGCGGGTGGAGACCAGATACGAGATGCTCTTGATGCCCATCACCTCGAGGGCGTCGATCTCCTCCGAGATGCGCATGGCGCCGATTTCGGCGGTGGCGCCGGCGCCGACGGTCGCAGCAAGCGCCTCACCGGTCACCACCGGCGCGGTGAGCCGGACGTTGACCAAGGCGGCCAGGAAGCCGGTGAATGCCTCGACGCCGATATTGCCCAGCGAGGCGAAACCCTGGATGGCGATCAGCGAACCGGCCGAGAGGGTGATGAATCCGACGATGGCGACGGTGCCGCCGACCACGGCCATCGCACCCGCGCCCATGCCGGTCTCGGCGATCAGTCGGACGATTTCCTTGCGGTAGTAGCGCAGCGCGTGCCCGGTCTCCTTGATGGCTTCGACAGCGAACCAGGCGACCTTGCCGGTGCTGTTGAGAGCCCGGCCGGGCATGCCGGCCAGCCTGTCGAGACTGCCCGGGACCGCGGGGAACCGTGAGGGTGTGGCCGTAGTCGCCATCTATCGCCCCGTTCCGAATCGAACGCCGATGGTGGTGAAGATGACGTTGACGGCGAACAGCGCGACAACGCACAGCACCAGGGTCTCGTTCACCGCGATGCCCACGCCCTTCGCGCCACCGCCCACCGTCAGCCCGCGGTAACAGCCCACCAGTCCGGCTATCAACCCGAAGGTCAGGGCTTTGGCGATCGAGATGATCACCTCGGGCAACCCCGTCACCAGGGTCAGGGTCTGTAGGTAGGCGCCGGCCGAAATGTTTTGCAGCCCAACGCCGAAAATGAAACTGCCGACCAGTCCGATGGTGATCACCGCGCCGTTGAGAAGGACGGCGACGAACATCGCGGCCGCCACACGGGGGACCACCAAGCGGTGGATCGGGTCGATGCCGAGGACCTCGAGCGCGTCGATCTCCTCACGAATGGTGCGTGCACCCAGGTCGGCGCAGATGGCCGTCGATCCGGCGCCGGCGACCACCAGCACGGTCACCAGCGGACCCAGCTGGGTCACCGAGGCCAGGGCCGCACCCGCGCCGGAGACATCGGCCGCGCCGAACTCCTGCAGCAGCAGGTTGAAGATGAAGATGATGAGCACGGTCAGCGGAATCGACATGGCGAAGGTCGGCAACAGCGCGACCGTCATCAGGAACCAGCTGTACTGGACGAACTCTTTCCACTGGAACGGCTGGGTCAGGGCCTTGCCGGTGAGCACGCACATCTTGAAGAAGCCGCCCATGGCCTGCATGGGGCCATCGAACCGCTTACGGATGAAACTCGCCGTCGTCACGGGGTCACGCTCTCTGACACACGGCCTCCCTGCCCCGAACGAGTGATGAAGGTCTCCCTACTAGTGGGTAGTAACGGAGACCACAGGAATGTACCCGATGCGAACGGGGCCCTACATCGCAACGGCACTATTGACCTCCGGTCTGCTTCTCGAGGCTGTTTACGCTGAGAAACCGGGTTCTCAGTTCGGTCTTGAGGACCTTGCCGGCCGGGTTGCGGGGAAGCGCATCGACGACCTCCAGCACCTTCGGGTGTTTATAGCGGGCGAGATGCTCGTTGAGGAAGTCTGCGAGATCCTCCAGGCGCAACCCGGCCTGGGACACCGCCGCCACCGCGACCGGGACCTCGCCCCATCTGGCATCGGGGCGGCCGATGACTGCGACCTCGACGATCCCCGGGTGGCCTGCCAGGACGTTCTCCACCTCGGCGCAGTAGATGTTCTCCCCGCCGGAGATGATCATGTCCTTCTTGCGGTCGACGACCCAGACGTAGCCCTCGTCATCCATCCGGACCAGATCGCCGGAATGGAACCAGCCACCGGCGAACGCCTCGGCGGTGGCCTGGGGGTTGTTCCAGTAGCCGGCCATCAGGGTGGGCGCCCGGTAGACGATCTCACCGACCTCGCCGATCGGGACGTCGTTCATATTGTCGTCGACGACGCGGGCGGCCACGGTGGGCACCACCTTGCCGACGGACCCGAGCTTCCGGATGGCGTCCTCGCCGAGCAGCATGCAGGTGACCGGCGACATCTCGGTCTGGCCGAAGGCGGCGACGATACTGCAACCCGGGAAGGTCTCGGCCATCTGGCGCAGCAGGGTGTCCGACGCCGGGGCAGCGCCCCAGGACAGCGTCCGCAGGTGCAGGGCCCGGGGCCGGGCCTGCTGCTCGGCGCAGACCGCCTGCCACTGCGCGGGGACCAGGAAGATGCCGGTGACCTTCTCGGCCTCCAGCACGTCGAGCAGTTCGCCCGGGTTGAACGCACCGAGCGGATAGACGACGAACGGCGATCCGAGGGTGATCGCGGGCAGCACGTTGCCGATGCCGGCGATGTGGAACAGCGGCACCCCGATGAAGCCGACGTCGTTGCTGAGGTCAGGCGGGCGGGTGTAGTTGGCGATCATCACCTCCGCCGCGAGATTGGAGTGGGTGAGCACCGCACCCTTGGGGTGGCCGGTGGTGCCGGAGGTGTACATGATCAGCGACGGGTCGTCGGGCCCGATGTCGACAGGCGGGGCGGCCTCGCCTTCTTCAGCAACGAGATCCTCGTAGCCCAGAACGGAGTCCGACGTCGGTGCATCAGCGACGATCAGGTGCTGCAGCGGAGTGATCTCGTGTACCGCCGCCGCGACCGGCGCCAGCGTCGGCTCGGTGATCAGCACGGCCGCGCCGCAGTTCTGGACCAGGTAGGCCAACTCGGGCGGAGTGAGACGGAAGTTGACCGGAACCGCAATGGCGCCAAGCTGATTGGCCGCCAGACAGGCTTCGACGAACTCCGGCCGGTTGAGCATCAGAATCATCACCCGGTCGCCGGCCGCGACCCCGCGGCGGTGCAGCGCCGAGGCCAGGCGGTCCACTCGGTGTTTGAGTTCGATCCAGGTGATGGTGCGGCCGAGGAAGCGCATCGCGGTCGCGTCCGGCGTCATGAGCGCGTGCCGATGGAGGTGGGTCACCAAGTTCTGTCTGCGTGACAGGTGGGGCTGTTCGGTCGACACGCTGTTCATAACGGTCAGCTTGGCCGAAGAGCGCCGATATTTCAGGGGTTTCCGGCGAGGTGCTCGGCGCGGCCCTTGAGGTTGTTGGCGAGGTGCTCGAGGGCGTCGTTGACGATCTTCTTGACCATCATCGCGGGGACGCCGGGGATGGAAGTCTCGACGTCGAGGTCGACGGTCAGCAGGCTGACCGGACCCATCTCCACCACCGAGAAGAGTTGCTCCTGCTTGCTGAACAGCTCGCCCTGCTGCATGACGGTCTGAATCTGCACCGGGCTCGGGTAGTACACCGCCTGGATGTAGGTGCCGGCGTGTCCCTGGATCTCGGTGTCGAGCCGCAACTGGCTGGGTCGTCCGTCGTTGTAGCGGGCCAGTACATAGACGGCCTTGACCTCGTCGTTCCACTGCGGATAAGCCTCGAAGTCGGCGACGATGGCCAGGATCGTCGCCGCCCGGGCGTCAACCTCCAAGGTCTTGCTCACCAGGGGCATCAGCGGCCGGCCTTGGTGGCCGGCTCACCCAGTGGGGAGTCCACCCGGACCATCTCGTCCCGGATCAGGCCGCGCAGCAGTGCGGTGGAGAACTCCTCGGCGATCTCCGTGGCGGTGCGCCGGCCGTCCGGGCGCAGCCAGCGATAGGCGCCCATGGTCATACCGATGTAGCCCAGCGCCACCACATGCGAGTCGCACTCGAAGAACTCGCCGCTGGCGATGCCCCGATCGATCAGCCCGGCCACGTGCTCGTAGACCTGCGTCTCCTTCTCACGCACCTCGGCGACCTGCTCGTCGGTGAACCACTCGGTGATGTAGGGCTGTTCCTGCCAGTACACCGCTGCACCCTCGGGGTTCTCGGCGATATTGGTGAGTAGCCGAACGGTGTACTGGTAGAGCGCTTCCCGGGCGGTCCAGGACGGGTCATCGTGGACCGCGGCGATGGTGTTCTCGGCGGCCCGGCGGTAGATGTCGAACAGGATCAGCGACTTGCTGGCGTAATAGTGGTAGACCGTCGCCTTGTTCAGCCCCACCACATCGGCGACGTCGTCCATCCGGGTGCCGTGGTACCCGCGGGCGGCGAAAAGCTTGGTGGCGACGGCCAGCAGCTCCTCGCGGCGGCTGGTCCCGTTCTCCGGTGGCATGGCGCCCTCCCTATCAACTGGTTGGATAGTTTAGGCAATGGCGGCGATCGCCTTCGACGTGCGGCCCCGCCGGGTTAGACTCGACCCCGACCGGTGGCTGCAATGGAGGTTTGTGATGGATCCGAATCCCGATTACGACGCGACCGACGAAATCGAGTACTTCTTCAGCTGGCTGCCCTGGGCGCTGCGCGGTACCGACTGGACCCAGACGCCGGCCTATCCCCCGGTCTAATCTCCTCCTGTCACCAGTTCGCCGGGCGGTAGTCCTTGAGAAACACCCCGTAGAGGTCGTCGCCTGCCTCCCCCTGCACGATCGGGTCATACACCCGGGCCGCGCCGTCGACGAGATCCAGCGGCGCGTGGAAGCCTTCCTCGGCCAGCCGGACCTTGGTGAAGTGCGGACGCTCATCAGTTATCCAGCCGGTATCGACGGCCGTCATCAGGATGCCGTCGCTGGAGAACATCTCACCCGCGCTGGTGCGGGTGAGCATGTTGAGCGCAGCCTTGGCCATGTTGGTGTGCGGATGCCCCGGACCCTTGTAGCGGCGGGAGAACACACCCTCCATCGCGGAGACGTTCACGACGTACTTCCGCCGGGCCGGTGACGCGGCCATTGCGGGACGCAGCCGGCTGATGAGAATGAAGGGCGCTGTCGCGTTGGCCAATTGGACCTCGAGCATCTCCAGGGGCTCGACCTCGTGCACATGCTGGGTCCAGCTGTTCACATGATTCTCGTCGGGAACCAGACCACCCGCGTCGATCGCGGTTCCGGCGGCAAGCCGCTCCAGTGAGCTGGATCCGGCGGTCAGCGCGGCTTCGGTCAGCTCGTCTGCGCGCCCGGCGGCGGCCGCCAGGATCGGGTGGCTGGCGACCGATGCCGCCAGCGCCAGTGGGTGGGGATCATTGGTGTGGCCAAAGGTCAGAAGTTCGGGAAGCGGGCCCTCGGGCAGCGGTGCGAGTTCGGCCTCGGCCAGGGGCGCATAGGCCCCCGGCGAGCGGCGCACGGTCTGGGCGGCGTTGTTGATCAGGATGTCCAGCGGCCCGGCCGCCGCAACGGCGTCGGCGAGACCGACCACCTGAGCCGGGTCGCGCAGGTCGATGCCGACCACTCTCAGCCGGTGCAGCCAATCGGCGGAATCCGCCAGACTTGCGAAGCGCCGCACCGCATCTCGCGGAAATCGGGTGGTGATGGTGGTGTGCGCGCCATCGCGAAGCAGGCGCAGAGCGATGTACATACCGATCTTGGCACGACCGCCGGTGAGCAGCGCGCGCTTACCGGTCAGATCAGTGCGGGCCTCACGTTTGGCATGGCTGAACGCCGCGCACTCCGGGCACAGCTGGTGGTAGAAGGCATCGACCTCGGTGTAGTGCTGCTTGCAGATGTAGCAGGCCCGCGACCGGAGCAGGGTGCCGGCGGTCGGTGTGGTGGACGCCGTCGCCAGCGGGATACCGCGGGTCTCATCGTCGATACGATCCGGTGCGCCAGTCGCGGTCGCGGCGACCACCGCGCGGTCGGCCTCGGCGATTTCGTCACGCCTCTCGGCACGACGCGCCTTCTTCACCGACTTGAACATGTGCGCGGTCGCCCGGCGCACCGCGATGAAGTCCGGATGCTTATCGTCGAGTTGGTGCAGTTCGGCCAGAACGGCCAGCGTCACCTGCAATCGTTCGGGATCGATGCCGATCTCCCGGTCAGAGCTCACAACCGAGTCTAACGAGACTAGGCTGGGGGACCTTGTGACTGAGTGGACAACGACTGCGGCCCGGCCCGACCCGATGCGGCTCCGACTGGAGTCCTATCCGATCGTCGATGAGATCGCGGCCAGATTCGGCGATATGGATCTCAACGCGCACCTGAACAATCTGGCGCTGGAAGCGCTGCACGAGAACGCCCGCGCCACCATGAACCGCCGGCTGCTGCCGGGTGCGTACGACGGCGCGGGACGGCGGCTGCGGCTGGTCACCTCGCAGAACGCCGTGCACTTCCTCGCCGAGGCGCACTGGCCTTCGATGATCCAGACCGGCGCCGGCGTCGGCAGTGTCGGGCGCACCTCGTATGTGGCCTCCACCGGGCTGTTCGTCGGCGGAGCCTGTATCGGCGTCTGCGACACGGTGCTGGTGCTTATCGGCGACGACGGCCCGGTGCCACTCCCGGA
>NZ_JBPCSX010000248.1:0-36220 GCF_051006775.1 Mycobacterium sp. | reverse complement strand
GCGCAGCGCACGGATTCGGTTGGTGGCATTACCAGTTTGCCTTCGGCCCGACGATTGCCGTGGGCGAGGGCCGCTTCCCGTTGGTGTGGCCGGTGCTGGAGCAGGTGCCGTTCATGGCACTGGCGATCATGGCCTTGAGATGGCGGAACGCGGACGGCGAGGACGTTTTCGAGATTCTGGCCCGGCGAGTCCTTCGACGGCGCCCGGGGCAGTTTGCCATCCTGGTTTCGTGGATCGTCACGGTCAACATCACGTTTCTGTTGACCACGATCCTGCCCCTGATGGCTCTTCGGTGGCTCGCCGGACCGGCCAGCCTGACTGTCCCGTAGTCGTCAACGGCGCGTAATCCACTGCAGTTGAATCCATTTGGCGGTGCCGCGGGTCCGGCGAACGGCTGACGTCAGGGAGAGGGGCCGCAATGAAGAAGATTCGGGTAGCTCACGTAGGTACCGGCGCGACGGGTCAAGAAGCGCTGCGCGGCATCATTAATCACCCCCAACTTGAGCTGGTCGGGTTGTGGGTGTCATCGGCGGACAAGGTGGGCCGCGACGCAGGGGAACTCGTCGGGCACGACTCCGTCGGCGTGCCCGCAATGGCGTCCCTTGACGAAGTCCTTCAGGCTGATCCCGACGTGCTCAGCTACTGCGCCAACGGGCTTGGAAGGGAAGCCGAGGTAGTCGCCGAGATCGGGCGGGCGCTCGAGCGGGGAATCGACGTCATCACCATCTCTCTGCTCGCCATGCTGTATCCGCCCGCGGGTCCTGCGCCGCTGCGGGAACCGTTGGCAGCGGCCGCTTCCCGTGGCGGGGCGACCTTCCTGTCAACCGGACTTGATCCTGGATTCTCCAGCGATGTGCTGCCTCTGGCGCTGCTGACGATGTCGGATGAAGTAGAGCACGTACATATTCAGGAGATAGGCATCTACGACCACTACGACGTCGAGCCCGTGATACGGGGGATCATGGGCTTCGGTCACCCGCTGACCTATGAGGCGCCGATCACCACCGGCGGGGCATTCGAGGCGTTCTGGGGGCCGATGGTGCAGCAGCTCGCCGATCGGATGGGCATAAAACTGCAAGAGCTCGTTGTTACGTCCGACCGCGCCATTCACCACGCAGATCTGAAGACCTCGGTCGGGCTGATGGAGGCCGGCACAGTTGTGGCCCTGCGGGTCGCCTGCGAGGGCAGGGTGGATGGCCGGGCCGTCATCACCGCCGAACACATCACTCGGATGGCCGCTGAGGTCGCGCCGCGCTGGCCGACATTCGACGGGGTGGGCGAATCCAATTACCGCGTGATGATCACGGGCAACCCGAATATGAGGTGCGATCTCGACCTTGGCCGCCGAGGTGACATCTGGGGTTCGGTGAGCGGAACTGCGATGCGTCTGGTCAACCTCATCCCGGCGTTGCCAGCCGCGAAGAGTGGTCTTATCAGCGCACTCGAGCTGCCACTGTTGCCGTCGCGCAACGTCGTCGGAAGCGTGCGGAACGGTGGCTGATCGCATCCGCGTCATCATCTGGGGACCCGGCCGGTTGGGCGGGTTTGTCCTGAGAGTGCTTCTGCAGCGGCCCGACGAGTTCGAAGTCGTAGGGGTGTTCGCCTTTTCCGAGGACAAGGACGGCCGAGATATCGGTGAGCTCGTGGGCCTGGCACCCAACGGCGTCACTGTCACCCGCGACCGCGGAGTAATTGATCGGATGGAAGCTGACGTCGTCATCTTCACCCCCCTGGTGGCACTTGATCCCACCCAGAGTCACGAAGACGCCATGCGCCTGCTCAGCGGTGGAAAGAATCTGCTACTTGCGCACGACTACTTCTACCCGGCTGGCATCAGCGACGACTATGCGGGTGATGTCGAGCAGGCATGCCGTCGGGGCTCATCGACGGTCCTGGCGCTCGGCTCCTCACCAGGATTCGTGGCCGAGCGATTGGCGACCACGCTGGCGGGACACACACTCGAAGTCGCTCACGTCGACGTGCTGGAGCGTATGGATTGCACCGACCTTGATCCGCATGTCTACCCCCTCCTCGGATTCGGAGCCAAGCCCGACGACTTCCCGCGCGACCAAATTACGGCGATGTTCGACCACATGTACCGACAGACGCCCTATGCGGTCGCTGCACAGCTTGGCCAGCGTCTCGACGAGGTAGTCGTGGACGCGCGCTTCGCCGTCACAGAGCGCGAGTTGATCGGAGTGCGCGCGCCCGTGCCGCCAGGGACGGTGGCAGGCACCGAGTTCTCGTGGGCGGGCATGATCGACGGTGAGCCGTTTGTCACCGTCACCTGCCGGTGGGTCTGCGACCTGGAGATCCCGGGATGGGAGGCCGACAACGACTGGATCGTCACGATCGAGGGGACGCCGTCTCTGCAGATCCGCTACGCAAGGGGACTCTCGTTCGCGGGCCGAAGGCGGTTCGGCGGGCATGTCGACGACCCCGGCGGCGAATTTTGGATGGACTCGCAATCGTGGACTTCGGTCGCAGCTTTCGTCAACGCGATCCCCGGTGTGATCGCGGCACCACCCGGCCACATGCTGGCGCCGGTCTTCGGTGTACCTCAACATCGAAGGACGGGCACCGGCTTGAGCCTGCGGTGAGTGCGTCTTGACAACTCGGAACGGGAGATTTTCAGATGGCGAACCTTCTCGACGGTGTGCGAGTGGTCGAGTCGGCGGTGCTGCTCAATGGCGACACGGTCGGTATGTTGCTCGGCGATCTTGGCGCCGATGTCATCAAAGTCGAGTCACCGCCGGCGGGTGACTACATACGCTACTTTCTGGGGCAGATCGTCCCCGGCGTCAGCGTGGCCCACGCGCAGGTGAATCGCAACAAGCGCTCGGTACTGCTCGATCTGACTGATGACGAGGACCGCGAAACGTTTTGGCGACTGATCGACACCGCCGAGATATTCGTAGACGGAAACCGGCCCGGCGTCTGTGAGCGCCTGGGCATCGGGCCGGACGCGATGCGGGCACGCAAACCGGCGATCGTGTACGTGCAGCACACCGGCTTCGGAGCCAGTGGACCCTATTCCAACATCCCGACGCACGGCATGTTGATGAATGCGCTCGTTGGTGCGCACGCAGTGGAGCGCGGTGATGACGGCTTGCTGCATCGGGGCACGTTCCCCGAGGACGGGGCCAACCTGGGTGGCGAAGCTACGAGTGTAGGGGCACTGCATGCGGCGCTTCAGGCGGTGGCGGCTCTCGTGCGAGCCAGGGCAAGCGGCGTTGGCGCCTACATCGACGTTGCCGCTTCAGATGCAACCGCAATGACGGCATGGCTGCCGATCGTATTGCAGCGCAACGCCGATCGGATCACGGACAGATCCGGGATGGCAGCCCGTTCGGATGGCGAGATGACGGGTTCGCGCTATCAGTTCTATGAAACCGCAGATCACCGTGTCGTCCTTTTCGCGTGCATCGAGCAACGATTTTGGGATAGGTGGGCAGCGGCCGCCGGCCGCCAGGATCTCATCGGCAGGCAGGCAGACACGACCAACGACTCAGTGGACTGGGGTGATGAAGCCGAGCGCCGTATCGTCGCGGAGGTGATCGCCAGCAAGTCTCTGGATGAGTGGTTGACCTTGGCGGCGGAACACGGATTCGCCCTCGGCGCAGCGCATCAGACCGTCGATGAGGTGGCGGCAGATCCGCACATCGCCGGCAGGAACGTCTTTGTCGAGGGCACGCACCCTGTTGCAGGTGCCATCTCCTATGTCGGGTCAGCAGCCGTCGTGGACGGCCAGCGATACACCGTCCGCCGGCATGCACCCGCACCGGGTGAGCACAGCGAGGAAGTCAGGGCGGAGTTGTCGCCCTAGCGATCATCTGACAGCACTGGCGACTACCCGGAAGTCGACGGTATCGTCGTCATGGCGCGACGCAACGCTCTGATGAAAGGCGAATGCCAATGAGTTCGAGTGACGATCTTGCTCCCGAGCACGATCCGCTGGCTGAAGAGATGGATCTCATCACCTTCCAGGAAGCCGATGCACGCCTCTACCGCGAGCAGATCCGCGCTCGAGAACTCATCGCGGAGCTGAAGGGCGCCGCCACACCGGACCTCGAGGAGATAGCGGCGCAGGAAGATAGGCTCGCGGCGCTGGGACGTGTTGAGGCACGTTTGCGTGGCCAGCGGACCCAGCCGCCGTTGGCCAAGAGGTAGCGACCCGGGCGGCCCTAGCTGTACCTAGCCATCTGGTCTCCCGCTAACTGGCGCTGGCGGTGCCCGCGATGATCTTGGTTATGTCGGGCAGTTCTGCTTCGTCGGTGGAGATGACGATCGGCGTCGCCTTGATCGCCTGGGGACGCTCACCGTTGGCCACCTCGTTGTGCAGGCGAAATTGACTGGCGTTGGCCGCGCCTTCCTTGGACACCGGGAAGTTGAAGATGCGTTCGGCGTTCTTGTAGGTGATCTTGTCGATCTGCTCAGCGTCCAGGTGGCCGAGCAACTTCGCCGCCTCGGTCTGGCTTGACGGCCATGTGGTCTCGGAATGCGGGTAATCGGACTCCCAAAGGATGTTGTCGATGCCGATCAGTTCGACAGCCTCCTTGCTCAGACCGAAAGCCTCGTTCACCGCGCACACTGCGAACTGCCGGTGAAACAGCTCAGAGGGCTTGATATCGCCGAAGGGAGCCCAGTACTGATGTTTACCCCACACGAAGTCTGCGCGCTCGAGCAAGTACGGCACATAGCCGATTCCACCCTCGGTCATCACGAACCGCACATTGGGGAAGCGCCGCGGCAGCGTGCCGAACAACATGTCGGTCAGGGTTTCGATGCCCACCACGGCGGGTGCTGCGGTGATGGCGACACTGAAATGTGAATCCGGTGTTGGAATCGGGATGTGGCCGCTGGAGCCGAGATGCATGGAACAAACGGCACCGGTCTCCTCGAAGGCGTGAAACACGGGGTCCCAGTGATCAGTGTGTAGGGACGGCACCTTGAGGTAGCTCGGATTCTCGGGAAACGAAACCGCTCGCGCGCCGCGTGCAGCACAGCGACGAAGTTCCGCCGCTGCCAGCTCGGGGTCCCAGAGTTGCAGGATGATGGTGGGTACGAAGATGTCCGGTGCGGCCGCGCACCATTCGTCGATGACGAAGTCGTTGTAGGCACGCACGCACAGATCGGCGAGTTCCTTGTCCTTCATCTGGAAGAACACCCGGCCACCGAAACCGGGAAGTGACGGGAAGAGAACACTTCCGACGATGCCGTCGGCGCGGAAGTCATCAGCGCGGGCGGCCGCTTCGTAGCAACCCGGTATCAGATCGGTGAATCGCACGGGGTCGGTGCCCCAGTCCGCGGGATCCTTGCCGGCGACGGCATTGAGCCCCATCGTGGCTGAGCGCTGATCCTCATAGACCCAAAATTGACGGCCGTCCGCTTCGACGACGTGCGGACCCTTCTCCTGAAACTTCTTAGGCAGGCGCTTGGTCCAGACGTCGGCCGGCTCGACGATGTGATCGTCGACGCTGAAGAGTTTGAGCACGATTCCTCCGGTAGCTGTTCCTGGCTCATTCGACTGAGCCGCCTCTTGAGGCGCACGGCGCAATGGGCTAAATTCGACAATACCGTCGCTTTTGTCAACGGCGCAAGGGCCGATCTGGCGGCTACGCGATGTCGAAGGGGAGTGCTGCTGGTGACGGGAATGACGGTGGCGACGGCCAAGGTGGTGAGCCTGGCCGGGGACCTGGCGGGCGGCTACTGCACCCGTCTGTTGGCCGACGGTGGTGCGCAGGTACTGCGAATTGAGGATCCGGAGGGCGATCCGCTTCGGCGTTGGTCGCACAGCGGCCTAAGGGAGTCAGACGGCGCGCTCTTTCAGTTTCTCGCCGCCGGTTCGACATCGGTCGTGGCGCACGTCGACGAACTGACCGAGACGTTGGGCGCCGCCGACGTGATCATCTGGTCACCCCACTCCGAGATTGCCCGCGCACTGCCCCCCGAACGCCTGCGGTCGGTCAATCCCCGGGCAGTCGTGACCGCCATCACCAACTTCGGGCTGTCCGGACCCTGGGCTGATCGGCCTGCGACGGGTCTCACCCTGCAGGCGATGTCGGGTGGTCCAGGCCAGCGCGGCGCTCCAGAGCGCCCTCCGCTGATCGCCGGTGGCCGGCTACCCGAGTGGACTGCGGGGATGTTCGCAGCGGTGCATACGGCGGCGGCTCTGTACGGCGGCGGAGCGGAACTGCTCGACGTGTCGATTCTGGAGTCGCTCATTCTCACCACGACCGTTCACCCGGTGTCCTGCTACACGGTCGCCGGCCGTCCGATGCGTCCGATGCGGGCTCGGAACCTGCCGGATATCCACCCCACCAAGGATGGCTTCGTCGGCTTCATGGTGGTGACTGGTCAGCAGTGGCTCGACTTCTGTTCACTGGTGGATCGCAGCGACTGGATGGAGGATGCGGAACTCGGGCTCATGGCCAAGCGGTTCATGCGTCGACACGAGCTGATGGGTGCCATCGACGCCTGGACAGCCGAGCGGACGACCGAGGAAATATTGGAGATCGCCGACCTCCTCCGGGTTCCAGCGGCGAGTATCGGTACCGGTCGGACCCTTCCGCACCTGGACCACTTAGTCCAGCGGCAGGCCTTCGAGACAAATGATTCGGGAGGGTTCCTGCAGCCGGCGGTGCCGTGGCGAATTCGCGGATCGGAGTCACCTAGGCGGGGCAGTGCTCCCGGAGTGGGTACTGCCGATTTGCCCGACTGGTCAGTGGGGGAGTCAGCACCCAAGCGAGAAATGCCCTTCGCGGGGCTTCGGGTCGCAGACTTCACGGCCAACTGGGCCGGCCCCATCGTCGGGCACCTCTTGGCGATGCTGGGCGCTGAAGTAATCCACGTCGAGGGTGGCAAGCGCCCGGACGCGATCCGCAACAACACCAGTAAGCCGATGAGCGACCCCGATTGGCCCGAGTTTTCCGGCATCTTCGCCGGAACTAACACCGGGAAGCGTTCGGTCACCGTGGATATGAGTACCGATGCGGGACGCGATCTGGCCCGCAGGCTCATCAAAACCTGTGACGTGGTCATCGAGAACTACAGCCCACACGTGATGGAGTCATGGGGGTTGGGGTGGGAGCAGGTGCACGACATCAACCCGCGCGCGGTGATGGTGCGCATGCCTGCTTACGGGCTTGACGGGCCGTGGCGGGACCGGGGTGGCTATGCCCAGACGATGGAGATGGCGTCAGGTATGGCCTGGTCCACGGGTTGGCCGGATTCGACTCCGGAGATTCCAAATGGGCCATGTGATCCGATCGCGGGTAGTCACGCGACGCTTGGGCTGATCCTTGCGCTAGAGCAGGTGGCTGCGGGAGGCGAAGGTGTGCTGGTGGAGGCGCCAATGATTTCGGCGGCGTTGAGCGTGGCGGCCGACGTGGTCATCGAAGAGAGCGCCTACGGCGTTGACGTTGCTCGAATTGGTAATAGATCGAATACCGTTGCACCCCAGGGTATTTATCCGACATCCGAAGTCGATAGGCTCGGTCTCGGAGACCGGCGTTGGGTGGGGATTTCGGTCATTGACGACGCGGGGTGGCGCGCGCTTTGTGTAACGATCGAACGGACCGACTGGGCGGACTGGGGTTTAGTCGAACGCCAGCGGCACCACGACGAGATAGATGCCGCGATCATGGAGTGGACCTCGAGCTCCACCGTCGACATCGTTACTCAAGCGATGATCGAGATCGGGGTACCCGTCGGCGAGGTCGTGCTCGGACATCTCGTCCCCGAACTTGAGCAGATCCAGCATCGGCGATTCTTCGAAGAAGTCCAACACCCCAAGACGGGCACCAATACCCACGCCGGGATGGCGGTGCGCTGGTCGTCGATCCCCGGTGCTGTGCAACCCGGCCCCGCCCCGATGCTCGGGGAGCACGACGACGAGGTGTGGATGACCCAGGTCGGGCTGTCCGAGGACGAGTATCGCGGCTTGCGGAAACAAGGAGTGATCGGGCGAATCGACGCCAAAGCCGTTGCCTGGTAGGTACCGGTGGCACGATATGGCGTACTTGACAAGTGCGTCGAGAATTTCTACCGTCTAAACGATTCCCGCCGACGATGGAGTGGCATGTGGTCGATCACCCCGATGGAATTTCGCGCACGTTGGCCAAAGCCACGTCGGGAGTTCGCGAGCCGCACCGAGTCGCCATCGTGCAGGACTGGGGAGTTGGGCTGCAACCGCTCTACGACCAGTACGACGCGACGCAGCTGGCGTTCGACGAAGCTCACGAAAGCGGTCTGATAGACCGGCCGGTAGAGCTGAGGGTGTTCGAGGTCGAAGGCTTGCCCTACAGTCGGTCCTCCACGCTTTTGGAGGCCCTTGATCGGGTGGTGCGAGAGTTCGCGCCAATCGCCATCATCGGTCCGCACACTTCCGAGAACGTACCGGTGGTCACTCCTTACGTCGAGGAAGTGGGCATTCCCCACATCGCGCAGTCGGGCTCATTGAACCTGGCTGGACCGTGGACGTTTCTGACTCCCAACGGAACTTTCAGCGATGAGGCGATGCTGATGGTCGACCATGCGGTCGACGTCTGCGGAGCCCACAAGATTGGCATCATCCGCGAAGACAATCTGCTGGGTGATGAATACGCGAATTACCTGAAAAAGCGCGCAGGCGTGCGCGGCGCGACGATCGTCGCCGAGGTGCGAGTCGGGTCGTTCATCGACCAGGACGCGGCGGCTGCGGCAGTGCGAAGTATGCGTGAGGCGGGCGCCGATGCCTACATGTACGTAGGTTTCGGAGCCAATGCCTTCGCCATCCTCGGAGCTTCCCAGAAGGAGTCCGCCGACGGCTATGACGCTGCGCGGATCACGATGTCGATTTTCATGGGGACCATCGAAGGTCTGAGCCCCTATGCGGGATTGATCGACAACTTCGAGGGCTGGGTCGGTGTCGACCAGTTCGATGAACGAAACCGCGTCTTCACCGACCTGCTGGACAGGTTCGAGAAGCGCTTCGGCCGCCGGCCGGTTCATTGTTACCTGGCTCAGGGCTATGACATGGGGAACGTCGTGGCCCATGGGCTGGCGACGGCGAAACCGCACTCGCGAGATGGCTTGCGACGCAGCCTGGAGACCCTGCGACGGCTGGATGCGGCGGCCGGGGGCCCGGGCAACCACATTTCGTTCGCCCGTTACGACCACCGTGGCTACAAGGGTGACTACATCGTGATGCGCAAGGTTGTCGGCGGCAAGAACGTCCTCGCTGTCTAGAGCGACGAACCAGCGGTTGTCACAGGCGAACGTTGAAGCCGGCGTCGACGGGCAATGCGACACCGGTGATGTACTTCGCTTCGTCCGATGCCAAGAAGGCAACGGTGTGGGCTACATCCATGGGGTCAAGTGCGGGAACCGGCATCGGATTCTGCATACGGTCTGCGATCTCCGGATGCGTCGTCGCCCACGTTATGAAGGACTCGTTCATGATCATGGGGGTCATCACGCCGGTCGGGTGAATCGTGTTCACCCGGATGCTGTGCGGGGCAAGGATGTTGGCGTAGGAGCGCATAAGTCCGACAATTCCGTGTTTGGAGGCGACATAGCCGTCGGGCCCACCGTTGCCGTCGGACATGCCCTTCAGGCCGGCCGCCGAACTGGTGATGATGATCGAACCGCCGCGTCCACCGTCGATAAGCGGCTGCCGTGCAATCTTGATGGTGTTGCGGACTCCGGTGAGAAGGACGGCAACAGCCAACTCCCACGATGCATCGTCGTCTTCGTGATTCTCGTCGGTATCGCCGAAGTGCATGATGCCGGCGTTGGCCACCACGATGTCGATGCGACCACCGAGTTCGGCCACACCGTCATTAAAGGCTTTCCGGAGCGCTTTGATATCGCGCACGTCGGCGACTTTGGTGACCACTCGTGTGCCGTACTCGCCTGCGAGTTTGGCGGTGTGCTCCAGGTCGTCGAGCGACGCGAGAGGGTAGGGAACTGTCGGCAGGTCGGCGCAGATGTCCACGGCGATGATGTCCGCGCCTTCTTCGGCCAGGCGGATCGCGTGCGCCCGGCCCTGGCCGCGGCCCGCGCCGGTGATGAAAGCAACTCGGCCGTCCAACTTGCCCATGATGTCCTTCGGTTCGCTCAGTGGTGAGTCCTATGACGACACGCGCCCCGGAGGTGTGTCGCCATGCGATTTGTAACGCTAGGTGGCACTCGACACACTTGTCAACTATGGTCTGGCCCGACCGCGACGGCGGCTCGGCATGTGAGTGGACATGGTGGAGCGGATGCGGATCGTGCTACCCATAGTTGTCGGACCGGAGGGGTCGAGTCATGCGTGAATTGGTCTATCAGCGGGTAACGGTTTCTTTTGCCCTGTTGCTGGTCGTGACGGTGGTCTCGTTCTGGTTGACCGTGGGCGACGGCGCCGGCGCGTTGAACGAGAGAGGACCGATCATCTGGACGCAGGTCGTAGTGCTGGCCTTCGTCAAGGTCCGGTGGGTGATGCTGGACTTCATGGAACTCAGGTCCGCACCGATCAAAATGCGGGCTCTCTGCGAGGCGTGGGGAGCCAGCCTCGCAGCGGTCCTTGTCGCAACCGCCTGGCTGGTGCACTAGCTTCACCGACCACGCTGCCGGCCGCTAGCAGGTCGGATCCGCACGACAACCGGCCCCGACGGTGGAGATCATCGAGTCGATAAGACGGCTCTGGGCAGCTGCCGAAAGGGGTTTGAGCTCCGGTGAAGCGATCGTCCGGAGGAAGACCACTCCGACGAGCGCGTCGGCCGCCCACCTGCAGTCGATGCCCCTGGGGAGTTCTCCACGGTCGACCGCTCGTTCCAACAGAGTCGCCAGCTGGTGCCAGGCGCTCGACATGACTTTGTGCTGAAACGCGGCGAACAACTCCGGGTGCTTGGACGCGTCGGCGATCAGGCGCAGCTGAATGGCCATGGTGGTTGGGTCGAGCAGATCCACCATTCGCGCGACGAGGGTCGTCAGTTCCTCGCGAAGGCCACCACCCGGGTCGGTCACGGGCCATTCCGAGATGCTGGCCAATGTCTCGATGATGAGGCTGTCCCGGTCTGGCCACCGCAGGAGCAAGCTCGGCCTCGACACGCCGGAGCGTCGTGCGACGCTGCGAACGCTGAACGCCTCGAATCCCTTTTCGGCCAGCTCCTCCGTGGCGGCCCGGACCACCCGCCGCTCCACCGACGGGTCACGCTGACGTCCGCGTTGGACGGGCTCGATCGTGTCTGCTGACATGCGCCTCGCCTTACCGTGAGGGGACTGGCTGCGTTGCCCTGCTCGACCGATGTCAGTCGTTGAACAGCGCCATTGCATTGTCGCGCATGAATTGCTTACGCCGCTCATCGCCGAGATCGGCGACGCGCAGGAACATTTCAGCGGGCTCGCGCAGACCCTCGGCGTGCGGCCAGTCGGATCCAACCACAAGTGACTCGGTGCCGCCGAGCTGGTCGACCAGCGCAACGGTGTTGTCCTCGGGGTAGGGCACCACCCTCACATGTTCCTTGAAGATCGCGCTCGGACGCTCCTTCAGCGGACCACCCAACCATGGACCGAGTCGGGCCATGCCGCGACTCTTATCCATATGTCCGATGAAGTGCGGGATCCAGGACGCGCCAAACTCGCTGACGAGTATCCGAATGTTCGGAAAGCGACCAAAAACGTTGTCGTAGATCAACGCAGACAATGTGTCGGTGATGGGCCGCTCGCCGTAGGTGTTCTGCCACTGCCAGGCTGAGAACTGGAACGGCGGGGCAAGCTTCCAACCCCACTGCGAGGCGACATTGGCTTGGTAGTGAAACTCGGTGATGTGATAGCAGACAACGGCTCTCGCCTCATTGATTCGCGACCAGAACGGGTCGAAGTATGGGTCGCCCGGGCTGCGGCCGTATACCGGACCTGCGGGCAGGACGATGAACTTCGCGCCTGCGTTCAAGACCCGCTCGAGTTCGGCCACTGACCTGTCGAGATCCCGCAACGACAGCATCGCCGGGGCGTAGATGGTGTCTTTGTAGCCAAAGCCCCAGTCCTCGGCAATCCATTTGTTGAACGCCTCCAGGTTGTCGTAGAGCGGGTCTACCCCGTCGACGAACTCCTCGGCGAACAACGCCCAGCCGCCGGGGTACATGATCGACTTCTCGATCTGCTGCTCCCTGAGCTGGACCACCCTGGCGTCCTTGTCCAGATACTCCGTCTGCATCGGCTCGAAGAAGCGCTCGGCATCCGAGGCATCACCGGATGCGCGCTGTTTGAGCATCTCGACCAGCGAACCCGGGACGTACGCGTTGTCCAGATCGGTCTCGAATGCGGTGACGACGCGGTCGTTGGCCAGCAGAATCTTCTGGCCGCTGGGGGCGACGATAGGCCGGATCGCGGTGTCCAGCTTGGCTTTCGGCATGAAGCGGGTGAAGCAGTCCTCCGCCTCGTAGGAATGCTGATCGAGATCGGTGATCAGGTAGGGCAACGTACCTACCGTGTCTTGGATGAGTGCCATATGGGGGAGGCCTTCCTGGGGTTATCGAGCCAGAGACGAACGAGTCCGCCCGTTGTGGTGAGTATATATACCAGCATGGTCTAAAAACACGATACAACGGTAACGTTGCTTGTACAAGGCCTGCGAACGCTGCTTTTAAAACCCCATCTTGCGTCCGATCAGATCCAGCATGATTTCGCTGGTGCCGCCGTAGATGCGCTGGATTCGAGCGTCCCGCCACAGTCTGGCGATCTCGTACTCGTTGATGTACCCGTAGCCACCGTGTAACTGCAGGCACCGGTCGATAATCTGCCACTGCTGCTCGGTGGTCCAAAGCTTGGCGCCGGCAGCATCTTCGGCGGTCAGGGTGCCGTCGTTGACGCCGACGATGCAGCGGTCGACGTACACCTGCATGACGTCGAGGAGGACGCTCATGTCGGCGATGGCGTGGCGATTAACCTGAAACGTACCGATCGGTTGACCAAAGGCTTTGCGTTCCAATGCATACGATTTGGTGAGCTCGACAGCCCGGCGAGCCTGGGCGACTGCGTGGATCGCGATGCCGAGACGCTCGGCGGGAAGATTGCGCATCAGGTGGTAGAAGCCGCGGTTCTCCTCTCCGATGAGATTGGAGGCCGGAACCCGCACGTCGGTGTAGGACAGCTCGGCGGTGTCGGCCGATTTCTGCCCGATCTTGTCGAGCTTGCGGCCCTTGCTGAACCCGGGGGTGTTTGCGTCAACGGCGAGGAGGCTGATGCCCTTATGGCCGGCGGCAGGGTCGGTCTTGACGGCCGTCACCACCAGATCGGCCAGGATGCCGCTGCTGATGAAGGTTTTTGAGCCGTTGACGACGTATTCGTCTCCGTCCCGCACGGCGGTGGTCCTGATCGAGGCGAGATCCGATCCCGCGCCGGGTTCGGACATCGCCAGCGCTGTGATGATCTCGCCGGAGACGAATCCGGGCAGCCAGCGCTGCTTCTGCTCATCGTTGGTCATATGCACCAGATACGAGGCCATGATGTCGTTCTGGAGCCCGAACTGGACCCCGGCGCTGCCCGTGGCGTAGTACTCCTCGTTCATGATGGCGTTGAATCGGAAGTCGGTGATGCCCTGACCACCGAACTCCTCAGGCGCCTCCCAGCCAAGGAGCCCCGTGGCGCCGGCCTTCAGCCAGACCGATCGGTCGACGATTCCGGCACGCTCCCAATCGTCGGCATGCGGCGCGCATTCCTTCTCGAAGAATGCTCGGGCGGTGGCACGGAACTCGGTGTGCTCGGGCTCAAAAATGTCGCGCTTCATTGTCGTAACTACTTCGTCGGCCCGGAGTAAAGCCGTCACGAGACACCGTATAACTCGCCGGCGATCAGGTGCGCGTGGGGATCGCTCGCGTCAGCGATGACATCTCTGGGGTCTGCAAAGCGCCTCCGCACGAGCGGGCCGACATGAGGGCGCCCTCGACGGTATATCCAGAAAAGAGTCCGCCGAGGCAGCGTGGACGCCGATATCATGTCACTGTCGGATCGGCGCGATCACCAGCGGGAGTTGCCTTGACTAGGACGTGGGTAGCCGCGAGCGTTTCGACGGAGCTGACCGATCGGTACCATCGCGCGGGTTGGTGGGATGGTCAGTCCCTCGCATCGGTGCTAAGCGGCGCTCTGGCTTCCTCGGCCGGGCAACGATTCCAGGTGCACTCCCGTGAACGGCCCTGGTGCGGAACAGTTTCGGACGTCTCCAAGCTGGCCCGTCGCCTCGCCGCGGGACTTCGCCGACGTGGTCTTGGCGCAGGTGACCCAGTTGCCTTCCAGCTTCCCAATAGTGCAGAAGCCGCCGCCGCTTTTTACGGTCTGGCGATGATGGGTGCTGTTCTGGTCCCGATCGGTCACACGGCGGGCACCAGCGAGCTGCGCCACGCACTGCGGGAGTCGGGTGCCCGAGCATTGATCGTAGGCAACTGGCGCGAGCCGGGCTTCCCATTTGACGCACTCGTAGACGGTCCGGTGGAGCACGTGATCGCCGTCGGGGAACTACCTGTTCCGAGGGGCGTTGTCGCATTCGAGGATCTGACCGATGCGGAACCCATAGATCGTCTCGCGACTATTGATCCGGCAGCCCCCGCCGTAATCGGATGGACCTCTGGCACAACGGGTTCCCCTAAGGGTGTGCTGCTGAGTCATCGCGCGATCTGCGCCGAGACGCGATGGCACATGTCGCCGATGATGAGCGGTCTGTCGCACCGTTTGGCGAGTACGTCGCCCGTTGCGCACGTCACCGGCATGCTGGTCTCGGTGCTGGTTCCACCGCTGTTGAAGCACGAGATCCATCTTCTGGACTACTGGGACTCCTCCCGAGTCCTCTCACTGATGATTGCTGAATCCTTGTCCGCCGGCACGGGTGCGCCGCTGTTCTTGGCATCGTTGCTAGATGATCCGCACTGCACGCCCGCTCATCACGCCCTGATCAAGGCCGCCTCGCTTGGTGGCGCCGCGGTGAAGCCCGAACTGGTGCGTAGAGCCGACGCACTGGGCATCATCGCAATGCGCGGGTACGGCTGCACCGAACATCCGAGCATTTCTCTGGGCGTTGTCGGCGACAGTCTGGAGCGCCGCGCCAACAGTGACGGAAAAATCGCTGCGGGCGTGGAGGTGCGCGTTGTGGATTCCGACGGCGCGCCGTTGGGGGCGGGCGAAGCCGGCGAGCTGCTGACCCGTGGACCTGATCTCTTCAGCGGGTATACCGACCCGGTGCTCAACAACGACGCTTTCGTCGATGGTTGGTACCGCACCGGAGACATCGGTCGTGTCGACGATGAGGGCTACCTGACTATCGTCGACCGCAAGAAGGACATCATCATTCGAGCCGGAATGAACATCAGCGCGGCGGAACTCGAGGCGGCGCTCATCTCCATGGCGCAGATCGCCGATATAGCGGTCGTGGCAGCGCCGGATTCGCGGACGGGCGAGCACGCCTGCGCGTTTGTGCGGCCTGCACCCGGATGCGAGGTGCCCACCATTCCGCAGATCCAACAGCATCTGGCCGCGTCGGGTATCGCTAAGTACAAGTGGCCCGAAGAAGTCCGGGCACACCCGACGGACTTCCCCCGGACCGCGGCGGGCAAAATTCGCAAGGCCGACCTGCGAGCGATCCTGATCTAGCGTGTTGTGTGGCGATCGACTAACGCGCCCAGTGCGCCGTAGAAGCTGGTCCGAGAACGCAGCGTGGTGATGTAGTCACGGATTTCGTCATCCGGGTGCGGCGTCGGGCTTACCCGGAAGTTTGTATTTTCCTCGATCAGGAGTCTCCCGAGTACGAGCGTCTGAACCCCTGCATACACTTCCTGTGCAGCTTGCGGACTCAGACCGCTTCGCTCGAATTGGTAGATGCAGAACTTCACCAACTCCCGGGCGTTGGGCAAAAGTTTCGACGACAGAAGGACCGAACTCAGCCCGGGAACTTCGAGTAGTGCATCGACGGCGGCCATCGACACCGACGTGAACAGATCTCGCCAGTCACCGGAATCCGGTTCAGGCAGAGCGATGCGCCCCAGGATGTCGTCGCCGACCAGGCGGAGCAGTTCGTCCTTGTCTTCGACGTGGTGATACAGCGCCATCGCCGAGACGTCGAGTCGCGCCGCCACGGCACGCATGGTCAATTTCTCGACGCCGACCTCATCGATCATCGCCCTAGCGGTGCTAGAGATGCGCGCGCGGTCCAGTGGGGCACGAACGGCCGGGGCCTTCTTGGCCACCACTCACCCCATTACTTCCTCGTCGCCTGACAAATCCCGACTCGCAGTGACGGTCAGCACTTCACGACGCCCCGAGCACCAACGGCAGCCGGGCAAGTGTGAATGTCGGCGCGGGGAACTCGATTCGTGGCTGAAAGCCGTCTTCGACGCGGAACTCCGGTACACGCTTCAGCCATTCCGTAATGATAAGGCTCAGTTCAAGACGGGCCAGGTGAGAACCCAGGCACCGGTGTGGACCCCCGCCGAATCCCCAGTGTCGGTGTATCTTCCCGTCGATCACCATGGAATCGGTCGAGAACTCGTCGGCTTCATCCCGGTTGATCGCGGCGATGCACAGTCGCACCGGAGTGCCCTCCGGCAATGTGATGCCACCGATCGTCACGTCGGCCGCGGTGACTCGGGGGACCACGGGTGCCGGCGGCTCCAGGCGGATAATCTCCTCGACAAATACTCTCGTCTGCTCCGGTTCAGCGATGAGTCGTTGCCGCAACTGCGGATCCCGCGCCAGCGCGAGCAGGGCTGAGGCTATTGCCGAGGTGACGGTGTCCAGCCCTGCGAGCACGAACAGGTAACACAATCCGATCGCCTCGGCGTCGTCGAGCGCATCCTCTCCGGTGAGAAGTGCTGAGAGGATGTCGTCGCTGGGATCGGCACGCTTGCCGACGATCGCCTCGGTGAGGTAGCCGAAGAGTTCCAGCGCGGAAGTGAGGTCGGCCCCCTCCAGGTCCGGTCGATCCGCCATGGCGATGATGGCGTTCTTCCAGCTGATGAGGCGATCACGATCTTCGAGCGGAAGACCGAAAAGTGTCAGAAACACCTGTGAGGGGTAGGGGATGGCGATATCTGCCACTGCCTCGCATCGCCCATGTGCGGTGACGCCGTCGACGATGGCGATGGCCTGCTGCTGCAACGACGGAAGTATCTGGGCGAGGACGTTCGGTGCGAAGAACGGCTGCAGAATGCGCCGGATGCGGGTGTGCTCGGGAGGGTCATAGGCGAGTGGCACAAGTGGAAGCGGACTGCCGAGCATGTCGAATGCCCTCTTCGAGGAGAACAGAACTGGGTCACGCAATGCCTGGAGAACATCGTCTCGGCGGGTCAGGTAGTACGAGCCATTCATCAACACGACCGGGCCGATGTCGCGCAACGCATCCCAGCCGACAGCCCGGTCTTCGGCCATCGGCAGCAATTCATATTGTCGTTCCGGTACCCCGACGATTTTTGGGCGACTACCTGTATTCATCCTTGCTCACTCCCTATCGCCTGGTTGCTGCGCACGGTTGGGTGGCGGGCTAGGGATTCGGACACCGCGACAGGCCCCCGCGCACACCATCATTCCAAGAGATCTACGACAGTTGACATCTCAGAACCAGTGAGGACGAATTCCTCCGCCTTGCGTAGGTGGCGTTCCCAGAGCTCGCCCGCCTTCTCGGCGTCGCCTGCCTTGATCATGTCCAGCACCATACGGTGGGTCTTGGCCGACCGTCGCACAGCCAGTTCTGCACGGGCACCCGCAGTGGGTTGCAACGAGCGGTTCGCCTTCTCGATGATGTGGTGCAGCATGTTGCTCACGATCTGCAAGGTGTCATTTCCCGACAAGCGCGCGATGGCGGCGTGAAAATCCGACAGTTGGTCCACCGCGGCGTCGCCGGGCCGTAGCTGCGACTCGCGGTCGACTATCTCCTCGAGTTCGGCTATCGCCTTGGGATCCCGCTTGCGCGCCAATTGCTCCACCATCGGGACCTCCAGCGCCGCCCGGGCGTCATAGACGTCCTTGACCTTCACGCCCTCGTATTCCAGGATCAGTCCTGCATATCGCGCCAGGGTTTCGCGACGGGGCCGGGTGACTCGGGCGCCGCCCCGAACACCGCGCTGAACCTCGATGAGGGATTCTGACTCCAGCACGCGGAAGGCTTCTCGCAACGTTGGCCGCGACACTCCGAAACGCTCCATGAGTTCTGATTCCGGGGGAAGCATGGTCCCCTCGGGGAGCTCACCGCGGATGAACATGCGCCGCAAAACGGTGGCCACGCGATCTGCCATCTTCGGCTCGCGAAGACTGATGACCTCCATGGCGACCTCCAAATCGACGAATCCGATACACCCCGCATCGGGAAGGTTAATCGACGCCGCGCCGCGGGCGGTGTTCCGGTGACCTCGAGGTGGACAATTGCATCGTCAGTATCCCATTGCCCGGCCCATGAGGTCCTTCATTATCTCGGTGGTGCCGGCATAGAGGCGCTGCACGCGGGAATCTCGCCACAAACGGGCGATTTCGTATTCATTGATGTAGCCGTAACCACCGTGCATTTGCAGGCACCGGTCGATGATCTCCCACTGCACTTCCGAGGTCCACCACTTCAGGCCTGCGGCGTCCTGGTCGCTGAGGGTCCCGTCATTGATTGACAGTACGCACTGATCCAAGTAGGTCTGGGCGGCATCGAGCTTGGTCTGCATCTCTGCGAGGAAGTGCCGGTTGACCTGGAATTTGCCGATCGGTTGTCCAAAAGCTTTGCGTTCCAACGCGTACGCCTTGGTGAGGTCCAAAGCCTTTCGTGCTGCGGGCAGCGCGTAGCAGGCCACGCCGACACGCTCGCTGGCAAGGTTGCTGACCAGGTGATAAAAGCCCCGGTTGAGTTCACCGACCAGGTTTTCCTTGGGCACTTTGACATCCTCGAAGGACAGCTCCGCGGTATCGGCGGAATACTGGCCGATTTTGTCAAGTTTGCGACCGCGAGTGAAGCCTTCCATGCCGTCTTCGATCATCAGCAGGCTCATACCCTTGTGGCCTTCGGATGGATCAGTCTTCACTGCGGTCAGGATCAGCTTGGACTGAAGTCCGTTGCTGATGAACGTCTTGGACCCGTTGACAACCCAGTGATCGCCGCAGTCCCGCGCTGATGTTCTGATACCGGCCAGGTCCGACCCCGCGCCGGGTTCAGACATCGCAATCGAACCGATGTACTCGCCGCTGACGAACTTCGGCAACCATCGCTCTTTTTGCTCGTCGGTGGTGAGGTTCTGCAGATAGGGCATCAGGATGTCGTTCTGGACGCCCAGGCCGATACCCACGGCACCGGTGGCGAACATCTCCTCGGAGATGATCTGGTTGAACCGGAAGTCCGTCACGCCGAGACCGCCGTACTTCTCGTCGAATTCCCAACCAATCAACCCGGCGGCTCCGGCGGCGAGCCAGGCTTCGCGACTGACCTTGCCGTCCTTCTCCCACTTCTCGGTATTCGGAACACATTCGCGTTCGAAGAACGTTCGCGCGGTTGAGCGGAAATCCTCATGGACCTCTTCGAAGATGTTGCGGCGCATCGTTTCCTTCCTTAATCCGGCCAGGCGGCGATCGCGCTTAGCGCGCTTCCAGGGGAGTAGTCGTTGAAAAGTTGATCTGCGATGCGTGCCTCGAGGTCTTGGTAGGAGCCGCACAGCGAGTCGATCTGAAAGCCGCGCATGACGTACCTATGCAGGTCATGTTCGAGGGTCAAACCGATTGCGCCGCACACCTGCATTGCGGCGTCCGACACCGCCCGATGCGCTCGTCCGGCCGCGGCCTTGGCCGCGAGAGCGGGCAGTCGCCCGCCGCTTTGCCACGCCCCGGCGAGCAGGGCCCGTGCACCTTCAAGTTGGGCCTTAGCCTCAGCCAGCAAATGCCGCGGCGATTGGAATGACCCGATGGCTGAACCGAATTGGTGCCGGCTCGTGACCTGCTCGACGGCGATCTGCAGCGCCCTGTCTGCCTGGGCGACCAATTCGGTGGCCAACGCCCGGTGTCCCGCCGCAATTGCACGACTCCATTCGGCCGTGGCGTCCACGAGAGGACCGGCAAGCGGACCTTCGACGCTGGTCCACTGGGACGTGGGGTCGAAGGTGTTCAGCCGCGTACCGGTGAGTGTGCCGGCGTCGACCGTACCCACTAACACTGTGCCCATCGGCCCGGCTACCGGCACGACCAGACGTCTCGGTACTCCGAGGGTGAGCGGCCCGATGACGACACCGGTGACCGTGCCCGCACGCGAACCGGGCTGGCAGCCATCGACCAGATTCGGGTACACGATGCCGTCTGCGGGGTCGGGCAGAATGGCGGCGAGCTCGGCCAGCATCACCCTGTCCAGGCAATCGGTCTGGGCCAGGGATCGCCCCTGTGCGCGGAAGAGCAACTCGTAGGCCGCTATCGGATACTCAGTCTCGATGTCCGCCCAGCCCAGTGCGTCGAGTGGTGGACCGATTGGAGCGTGCCCAGCTGGATTTCGGGCGGCCAATTCATCGAAGACCCGAAAGACGGCCTCCTCGATCATCGGCCACGATTCGTCGACGGCGGTGTCAGTCATCGCTTCTCCTTGGGGAGGCCCAGCAAGTGGTCAGCGATGATTCCGCGCTGAACCTCGGCGCTGCCACCCATGATCGTCGCCGCACGGGTGTACCACCACTTCGCCCGGGCTCCGTTCAATTTCTCGGGCCCCTGAGGTCCGGTCCCGGCGATCATCCAGTTGCGTCGCACGTCCAAGTTGAGATCGTTGATGTCCTTCTCGGCTTTGGCGAACAGCAGCTTGTCGATGCTGCTCTCAGGGCCGACCATCTGGCCCTGGGCCAGGTCCCGAACCGTGATCGCGCCGCGCGCCTGAGCAGCGATCACCGCCAGATAGAGCCGAGTGAATCGCTCTCGAATGTCGGCGGATGCGCCGTACACGGCCATGTCGTCACGCAGCTGACCCAGCTGGGTCAGTGCCGTGGTCGTCATCGCGTATCCGTACATGCCTCGCTCGTACTGCATCAGATACATGACTACGCCCCAGCCACCGTTGACGTCACCGATGAGCCTGTCGTGTGGGACACGGACGTCGTCGAAAAAAACCTCGGCAAGTTCCCTGCGGCCACTGGCCAGGGCAATCGGGCGAACCGTGACGCCGGGCGCGTCGGCGTCCACCAGCATTGTGCTGAGGCCACGATGCCTGCTGTCCGCCGATCCGGTTCGGGCCAGCACCATGAAACGCTTGGCCGTCGGCCCCTGACTGGTCCAGATCTTCTGCCCGTTGAGTACAAAGCCGCCGGTGCCGTCGTCGGTGGCCCGACAACGCAGACCGGCCAGGTCGCTCCCGGACTCCGGCTCGGAGAAGCACTGGCCCCACCATTCGCCCCCACTCAGGTAGTTCGGCAGGTGCTCGGCAGCCAGCTGTGGCGCGAAGTGGTTGGTCGCGGGCCCGATCACCTCAAGCGTCCAATGTTGTTCTGGGACCGGCAGCATGGCCGCGGCCAGCTCGTCGTAGTAGGCGGCGCGGTGAAGTTCGGTACCGCCGAGTCCGCCCACCTCGGCGGGCCAGCCGTAACGGTTCCAGCCGGCGTCGAACAGCCGCGCCATCACTGTGGCGTGGTAGGCGAGCTCGTCGTCTGAGGTGTCGAAGTGCGCTGAGCGCCACTCGTCGGCCCACTCCAAGTCCCGGAGCCACGCGCGGAATTCCTGGCGGTAGGTGTCTACCTGAGAGACATATTCGTTTTGGCGGCCGATGGGCCCACTCTCAACCGTGGCGGACAACCCGGCTCCCCTCCATGGATACGGTTAATTTCACGCTCGGGACCAATCCGCTAAACAGTTAACTATACTGACACTATAGCCCAACCTGCCACGTTGTAACCAGTAGTCGGCCCCAGCGGCGCTACGCCACCGGCAGTGGTCCCGCCAGTCCTCGAGGCGCCGTGCCGAACAACCAACTGACAGCCTGACCTATCTCCGAAAACTGCAGTGAAACACCGTCTTTGGCGTGGTAGGCGCCCACTTCCTCGGAGAATCCCTTGATGCGGGTCAGTTTGTCCCCGTTGATGCGAAGGATCTGACCGGTCAGCCAGGAAGACTGGCCGGATTGCAGCCAGGCCACCACACTAGAGCTGCGGGCAGGGTCCAGCGCGGGGTCCTCGCTGCGGCTGCTGAACACGTCCTCAGTCATCCGCGACATCGCCAGCGGAGAGATCGCGTTGACCGAGACCCCGTAGCGTTGCGCTTCCATCGCAGTGACCACGGTCAGGTTTGCTATGGCGGCCTTAGCGGCGCCGTAAGCACTCTGACCGACGTTTCCCCACAACCCTGCGCCGGACACGGTGTTAACGATGTGCGCATCGATGTGGTTGCCCGCCTTGAATTGCGCCCGCCAAAACTCGCATGCGTGCTTTGTCACCGCGAAGGTGCCCTTGAGGTGAACCGAGATCACCGCATCCCAGTCGGCCTCGGTGCAGGTTGCCACCGTGGAGTCCCGCAGGATGCCCGCATTGTTGACCACACCGGTCAGGGAACCGAAGGTATCCACCGCGGTGGCGATCATGCTGGCTACGTCGTCCCATGCTGAGACCGAACCCGTATGCGCGACGGCTCTACCACCGGACGCCTCGATCTCTGCGACGACGTCGGTGGCCGGACCTCCGCCCTCGCCGGCCGCCCCGTCTTTACCGACGCCGGGATCGTTGACGACGACGGCGGCGCCCCGACGGCTGAGTTCGAGACAGTGGCTGCGGCCGATGCCGCGCCCGCCGCCGGTGACCAGAACGACCTTGCCGCTCAGGGGACCTTCAGTCATAGTCATCTCTCCTTCATCGTGCGAACAGCTCAGCAATCAGTGCGCGACGCTGCGACCAGTCTGCAGAGCGCAAATCGGCGTGGCCACGTTCGGTAAGGATCACGTCGACGTCGTGGGCGGGTGTGGACGCGGGTCGGCTCAATCGTTCGACGAGAGGCGAGCGCCCGTTTGTCGTGGATGGGACGGCGATGATCGACAGCCCGCCGTGGCTCATCCGCCCGGCGGCGCAGTAGTCGGGGTGCCCGCCGATTCCGCCGAACACGTTGTCTCCCAAACCTTCCACATTTACCTGTCCGAAAGGGTCTATCTCGATCGCGGTGTTCACCGCGAACAATGGGACGCCGCGGGAGAGTCGGCTGAGATCATGGGTGTGCTCGATGCCGTGCAGGATCGGACATTGGTCCGCCCAGTCGTACAGGGAGTCGGTGCCGAACAGGTAGGTCGCCGAGGGGAGTCCGGCGAGCAGGCCGCGCCGGTCGAGGTCGACAACGGCATCGGTGAGCATTCCGGTGTCGACGTACAGCGGTATCGCCGCCCGGCGGAGCAGGGCGGTACCGAGTGGCCCCGGTCCGTATTGGACCCGTGCGCCCTCGGTGATGAACCTGAGCACCTGGTCGGCAATTGCGTCGTGGACCGGCTCGGGTTCGCGCTCGGGTACCTGTATCGGGCCGCCGTGAATCGTGCCGATTACCTCGACTGCGGAGTCAACGAGGGCCGGTCCGGCTGCGGCCGAGGGAGCCGAGGTGTCGATGATTCCAATGACTCGGGCTCCGCCGTCGACGACCCCTCGCTGCCATGACACTTCGGAGCTGAACATGGTCTGCCCGTCACGTCGCACCAGCCGAGTCATCAGGATGTCGGGGCGGAGCACGTCGGCCATGACGGCGGGGATCGCCGCGAGTCTGGTGGGAAGGAAACGGGCATTCGGGCTACGGAGGACCTCCCTGACGCCCCAACCCGGCATGAGGGCGATCACTTCAGCGAACGCCTCGGGCTCAAGACCGTCGACGGGGACGGGGAGCCAACCGAGAACCAATGTCACGGACCCGACCTCACGCGCCACCTCACTCAGCACTGCACCGAATGACGTGCCATCTGCCAAGGTGCACAGCACGCCGACGCCGTCGCCGAGAGCGATCGTCATCCCGGGCCGCAGCACGTCGCGCAGGGCGGCGATGAGTTCGGGCCCCGTCGACGAGGTGCTCATTTGGGTAGGCCCAGGACCCGCTCGCCCAGAATGTTGCGCTGAATCTCACTTGTGCCGCCGAGGATGGTCTGCGCACGGCCGACAAGCATCGCGTGTATCAGTTCGGCGTCATGGGATTCGGCGCCGGGATCCAGGCACGCATCCGTACCCAGCACCTCGGTTGCCATGTCCCCGAGATCGCGGTCGGTTTCGGAGGTCATCAACTTGAGCACGGAGAAGGCCGAGGAGTTGGTGTCGCCTGCCTCGATTGCGCGCTGCCAGGTGAAGCGCAGCAACCACAGGCGGGTCCACAGCTTCGTCATCGATCGACTGAGTACGGGATCGAGGAGATCACGGTCGCGAGCGGCCTGCATCATCTCCTCATGAAGCCGAAACATCGACACGGCTTGCGAACCGAGCGTCAATCGCTCGCGACCCAGGGTCACCATCGCAATGGTCCAGCCCTGTCCAGGTTCGCCGATGAGCGCATCGTCCGCGAGCTCGACCTGGTCGAGGAACACCTCGTTGAATTTGCTCTCACCGTCGAGCTGAATCAGTGGTCGTACCGTCACACCGGCCGCGTCCATCGGAACGATGAACATGCTCAGGCCGCGGTGACTGTCTGGCCCGGTCCTGGCCAGCAGCAGCCCGTACTCTGCGGAATTCGCCGCCGAACTCCACACCTTTTGACCCTCGATGAGCCAGCCGTCGGCGGTCTTCTGGGCCTTCGTCCGGACGCCCGCCAGATCCGAGCCGGCGCCCGGCTCGGAGAACAGTTGGGTCCAGATGTGGTCGCCGGTGCGGATCTGCTCCAGGAAGCGGTCCTTCTGCGCCTCGGTGCCGTACTTGATCAGTACCGGTCCCACGAGGTCGATGGCCGTGAGCCCGAGCTGCCGGGGGACACCAGCCCGTGCGCACTCTTCGGCGAATACGGCTTGTCGGATAACGGACGCGTCCTGGCCGCCATACTCCACGGGCCAGTGCAGACATACCTGGCCATGATCGGCGAGGTACCTGTGCCACTTGCGCCCCGGACCGACGTCGGCGTCGGTCGGGGTGGGTCCATAACTTCGCAACCCCGCGGGCTTATCGGCGCTGTCGAGAAATGTGCGGATCCCAGCGCGTAAATCCGCGGTGTCCCCGATCATCGGCGCGTCTCGCTCTTTAGGTAGCAGAGCGGTCAGTGACGCCAGCCGGTCCCAGTGCTGACCAGGCGATCCGAGTGTCACCTCGTCGGTCCGCGCTCGCCGCAGGAAAAGATGGGCGGTGTTCTCCCAGGTGAACCCGATGCCCCCATGGATTTGGATGTTGGCCGATGCCGCGTCGCGCAATGCTTCCGAGCAGACTGCTTTGGCCATGCTTGCGCGCCAACCCGATTCCGCGGCAATGGCCGCGTCGTGTGCCCCGTCGAGGGATTCAAGCGCGGCGTGGGCAGCCGACCGCGCCCACTCCAGATCAACCAGCATGTCGGCGCACTTGTGTTTGACGGCTTGAAAGCTGCCGATCGGCCTGCCGAACTGTGTCCGGGTGCTGGCGTAGGCGGTAGCGATCTCGAGCAACCGTTCGCATGCGCCGACCTGCTCGGCCGCCGAGACGGCCAGCGCGACGTCAACTTTTCGTTGGACAAGGTCGTCAACGGGACCATCGCCGGACAGACGTCGTGCATCAGCAGCTGCGAAGCTGATGGTGGCCATCGGCCGGGTGCCGTCGAGCACGGGTTCGGGGGTGCGTAGGACGCCTTCGGAAGTCGGATCGATGAGGAAGACCGCTGTCTCCCCGTCCTCGGCGACGGCGACGACGACGAGATCATCGGCGGTGGCGCCGCCCGGCACATGACGCACGGTGCCCGCGACAGTCCAGTGTTCACCGGCCCGCGCAGCCCGCAGTGTGACGGCCGATCGGCGCCACAGGCCGCCGTCTCCGGTCAACGCCGCCGCCGCCGTTCGACGGCCTTCCATGAGTTCGGTGAATCGCTTCTGAGCATCTGGATCGTGTTCAGTCAGTTCCAGGAGCAGCCCGGTGGCGAGCACAGCTGAACTGGTGAAGGGCACCGGCGCGAGCGCGCGACCCAGTTCGTGAGCGACGACCCCGAGTGCTGACGGGCCGTAGCCTGCGCCGCCGAGGTGTTCAGGTAGCGCGATCGCCGCTACCCCGACCTGATTGCAGAGCACGTCCCACAACACCGAGTCGAAGCCGGCGAGTACGGCCCGGTCCATCCTCTGCCCGCCCTCGCCGTAGGCGACCGCACGAACTCGATCCTCGGGGGACAGTCGTTCGCAGACTGCGCGCACGGACTGGGCCAGTTCCCGTCGTTCGTCCTCGTCGAGTGCGGTCATCCTGATCCTCCTACGGTGTGTACGGCCAGTTCCGGCCTGGCTAAGCTGCCCAGCCCGGTCGTAGAGCTTTGCCGGGGACTCGTAGTCGCGCTGTAACCCGTTAACTATATATCTGATTAGACCCGAGGGATCTACGATCTCCACTGGTAATGTTCGGCGGAGTTGAGCGGCGTTTCCGCACACGTGAAGGCTGGGGAGTTCGTGAGTATCTCGCTGCTGTTGGAGATGGCCGCCTCCGGTGATCCGGAACGAATCGCGCTGGTCGACGGCGACAAACGGCTCACCATCGACGAACTCAACGAGCTGGCACATCGGGGGGCGGGCGTGATCGCCGGCACCGATGCGCAGCACGTCGTCTATGTCGGGGCCGGCGGCGTCATGCAACCAGCGTTGATCTTTGCGTCCGCGGGCGCGGGCAAGCCGTATACGCCGATCAACTACCGGCTCAGCGCCGAGGTCATCGGCGAACTGATCAGCCGACTACCCGATCCACTGGTGATCGTCGACGAGCGTTATCGCGAGGTGGTCCCGGCCGGGACACTCCTGATGACCTCCGAGGAGTTCGTGTCCGCTGCACGCACCGCGGAGTCCGTGTCGGAGTTCGCCGATCCCGACGACGTCGCAATCGTGCTGTTCACCTCGGGGACCACTTCCAAGCCCAAGGCCGTGGAACTGACCCACGGTAATCTGACCAGCTACATCACCGGCACGGTCGATTTCGGCTCCGCCGATGCCACCGATGCGGCACTCATCTGCGTTCCGCCGTATCACATCGCCGGGGTCAACGCAGCCATCTCCAACCTCTACGCGGGTCGAAAGATGGTGTACCTCAGCACCTTTGATCCCATCGATTGGGTAAGGCTCGTCGCTGATGAATCGGTGACGACCGCGACCGTCGTCCCCACCATGCTGGATCGAATCGTCACTGCACTCGAGCACCGGTCGGTCGAGTTGCCGTCGCTGCGCAATCTTGCCTATGGAGGGTCCAAGGTGGGGCTTCCCCTGGTGCGCAAAGCGCTTGACCTGTTGCCCGCCGTCGGCTTCGTCAACGCCTACGGATTGACCGAAACCAGTTCGACGATCGCCGTGCTGACTCCTGAGGACCACCGCACAGCGCACGGGAACCCTGATGACGTCGTCGCCAAGAGGCTTGGCTCGGTCGGACGACCGGTCCCCGGTATCGAGGTGCAAATCCGCGACGAGGACGGAACGGTGCTGGAGGCCGGGCAGACCGGCGAGTTGTTCGTTCGAGGTGAACAGGTTTCGGGGAGATACACCGGGATTGGCTCGGTGCTCGACGAACAAGGATGGTTCGCCACCAAGGACGTCGCCACACTTGACGACGCGGGTTATCTCTTCATCACCGGGCGTGCAGATGACACGATCATCCGCGGCGGTGAGAACATTGCGCCCGCAGAGTTGGAGGACGTGCTGATCGAACATCCGCACGTCCACGAAGTCGCGGTCGTGGGCGTACCGGATGTTCAGTGGGGACAGGCCATCGTGGCGGTGGTAGTCCCCGAGCAAGGTGTTGAGCCCGATGCCGACGAACTGCGTGAGCACGTGCGGAAGCTGTTGCGCGGATCGCGCACTCCCGACCGAGTGCTCTTTCGCGATTCCCTGCCAACCAATGCCACGGGCAAGGTGCTTCGCCGCGACATCATTGCCAGTCTCACCGATGCAACCGCCGAATAGCAAAGGACAACAACGTGATCAAGAATGGGACCCGGCTGCAGAGTCAGGTATGCGATACGCAGGTGATCGTGGTGAAGACAGCTGACAGCCTCGACGATCTGCGCTGCGGTGGGCAACCGATGGTGGGCATCGACGCAGGCACCGTGGCTGACGGAGCGCCCGATCCGGCATTCTCCGGTGGCAGCCAGATAGGTAAGCGCTATACCGACACGGGTGGAGCCGAGGTGCTGGTCACCAGGGCAGGCGCGGGTTCTCTCAGCGTGGGCACCGAGATGCTGGTGATCAAGGAGGCCAAGCCACTGCCCGCGAGTGATTGACCGGACTAATAGGGTCCGGGGACTTCGGCGGTCAACGTAGTGATGTCAAACGACCTCGATCACCATCGCCGCGCCCATGCCGCCACCTGCGCACATCGACAGCACGCCGATACCGCCGCCGCGCCTGCGCAATTCGTAAATCGCTGATGTGACCATCCGGGCACCGGTCGCGGCGATCGGGTGACCGAGGCTGATGCCGGAGCCGTACACGTTGACGATCTCCTCGTCGAGACCCAGTTCGCGCGTGCAGGCGACGGCCTGGGCGGCGAACGCTTCGTTGATTTCGAACAGTGCGACGTCCTCAATTTTGCGACCCGCGAGTTCAAGCGCCTTAGGTATGGCCCGGATCGGTCCGCTTCCCGTCCTGATCGGATGGAGTCCGACTTGCGTCCACGACAACACGTTGGCCAACACATCCTGCCGGGTGTCGGGCGACGTCAACGCGACGATGGCCGCCGCGTCATTGAGACCTGATGAGTTCCCCGCGGTAACCGAGAAGTTGTCGATCTCGGGGTGCAGGACCTCGAGGGCAGCCAGTGATTCCATCGAACTGCCGCGCCGCGGATGCTCGTCCACGGCGAACGTCGTGCTGCTTCCGTCGGCTTGGGCAACCTGGATGGGGATGATCTCCGCGACGAACGCCCCGGAATCGATGGCCTGGACTGCACGCTGATGGCTGCGTAGTGCCCACTGGTCCTGGTCGTGGCGAGTTATTCCATACTCCACGTTGCAGTTGTGTGCGACGGTGATGGACATGTCCATGGCCGGCGCTTCAGCGGTGGGTGGGTGCGACTCGGGGAACCACTGCGAGAAATCTTCCGCTGATTTGCCCCTGGTGAATGCCTTGCGCTTCTGCAGGACTGGCGTGGTCGAGAGCGACTCTGTTCCGCCGGCCAGGATGGCGCCGCTCATTCCCGATGCAATTTGCCCGGCGCCCACTGCGATCGCCGAAAGGCTGGACGCGCACTGGCGGTTGACCGCCAGTCCGGGGATGTCCAGCAGGCCAAGGGCCACTGCGATGTATCGTGCGCTGTCACCGCCGCCCTGCATGACCTCAGCGAGAATGAAGTCGTCAAACTCGGCGGGGTCGAGTCCCGAGCGTTCGATGACCGCCGACACGACGGGCTTGGCCAGATCGATCGCCGAGGTGTTGGCTAGTGTGCCGCGACGCGCTGTTCCGATCGGGGTGCGTGCGGCGGCGATGATCGCCGCCTTGGACGTCGTCGAGGCCATGTGTCTCCCAGGATCGGCTGCTGAGTCGGGCAGGTTGCCCCTTCGTGCGGGGAGTCTATACCGTTATATAAATATCGGTTTTCTAGGCAGCGATGGGAGCAGGCCAGGTGAAGGTGATCACGTCTGTGCAGGAGGCGGTGGCGACGATTGGCGAGGAACTCGGGGTCAGCCGATGGGTGGACGTCGATCAGAACCGGATCAATGAGTTCGCCGATGTCACGATGGACCATCAGTGGATTCATGTCGACGTTGAGAGGGCAAGGGCCGAGAGTCCTTACGGTGCGACGATCGCACACGGCTTCCTGACGCTGTCGCTCATCCCGAGTGTGAGCAAGGATAACTATCGGGTCGAGAACGCGAAGATGGGTATCAACTACGGCCTCAACAAGGTTCGCTTCCTTTCTCCGGTCACGGCGGGCAGCCGGATACGGGTCAGATCCAGCCTCGCCGACGCCACTCCCATCGGAGATGACGCCGTCAATCTGACGGTGCGGCACACCGTCGAGATCGATGGCGTGGACAAGCCTGCCGCGATCGCCGAGCTGATCGCGCGCTTCGTGTTCTGAGCTCGGCCACCGCAACCGCAGCCATCGACGGACCGCGGCGGCGGCGTCGGGGAGTAAAGTCGATATCGCTAAACCTTTAATGCTTAAGGAGCCGGGGCCGCACGATGATGTGCCGCCAGGTGCTCATGTAAGGGAGGTCCGATGAGGGTTCGTCTCGAACGGTCCAAATGCGCAGGTCATGCCCAGTGCTACGCAGTGGACCCGGACCTGTTTCCGATAGACGAATCGGGTTACTCCCAAGTCGAACCGTATGAGGTGCTGCCCGGCGACGAGCAAACCGTCAGGGAAGGGGTGGCCGCCTGCCCCGAGATGGCACTCGTTCTCGAAGAAGAGTAGGGAAATGCGCGCGTGGTGGCTGAGGCGGACCAACCTGCCGCGGACGTATCTGCCCGTGTGACGACCAACCCCTTCGACGGGCTGTGGCTGGAGCGGATATGTGCCGCTCTCGAGGACAGTGCGCACCCAGCGGTCATCACCGATTCAGGTTTCGCCACTGGTCGTGAACTGATCGGCAAGGCGGTGGCGGCAGCCGACACCCTACTGAGTTTCGATCTTCAGGAGAGTCGGCCGGTGCCGGCACTGCTCACAACGAACGCTGACGCGCTGGCACTCTTGCTGGCCGGCGGGGTGACTAATCGGCCGCTGGCCCCTCTCGCGCCACGTCAGACGGTTGCGGAACTGGCTGCCGCAGTTCGCCGGACGGAATCGCCGATCCTCTTCACCGAAACGTCTTGCGAACAGACCGCACGAGAGGTGGCGGACATCGTCGGCGTCACCGTGGTGGCGGTGCGGGACCTGCCGGTCTCAGCAGAGCCGTTGCGCCGACATCCCGGTCCCACCGCCATGTTCTTGCACACCGCGGGGACGACCGGAGCGCCTAAATGCGTAGCCGTCACAGACTCGGTGCTAGGCCACCGCGCGAGGTTGCTCCGCGACCTCATCCACATCGGGCCGGGGGACCGGTTTGCGACCGGTTCACCGTTGCATCACATCGGCGGGGTGGGCAACGTGCTGGTGGCACTCACTGCCGGGGCCGGGATCATCGCTACGACCAAGTTCTCCTTCGACTGGTGGCGTGGTCTGAACGAACTCGCAGCCACGCACTGCCTTCTGGTGCCGAGCATGATCGAGATGTTGCTCACGAATGGGCTTATCGGTTCTGTTCCGCTGCGAACGCTCATCTACGGCGCCTCGCCGATCGCCCCTGACACACTGCAACGTGTGCTTGACACGCTGCCCAACGTTGCGATGGTCAGCCTTTACGGTCAGACCGAGGGAAGCCCCATCACTAGCCTGCAACCCGGTGACCACCGACGCGCGGCGCGTCATCCCGAACTCCTACGAACGGTGGGTCGACCCGTCGGCGAGCTCCGACTCAAGATCGACGATCCCGACGGCCACGGGGTGGGGGAGGTGCTCGCCGCCGCGGATCATCTTTCGGTGCTCGACGCCGACGGCTGGTTGCACACCGGAGATTTGGGCGTTCTGGATGATGACGGGTACCTACGCCTGCGCGGTCGAATGCATGACATGGTCGTGCGCGGTGGCGAGAACGTCTACCCGCTCGAAGTCGAGAACGCGCTGAGCGCACATCCCGGAGTTGCGTCGGTCGGTGTGGTTGGCGTGCCCGATACACGATTGGGAGAGACGCTGGCCGCGTTCGTCGTCCCCGTCGCTGTCGGACACGCTCCAGATGAGGACGAGCTTCGGACCTTCGTGCGCAGATCACTCGCGGGATACAAGATTCCACAGTACTGGTACTTCGTGGCGGAGTTGCCACTCAATGCGGCAGGCAAGGTCATTCGCGGTGACCTGCGGGCCTCTCATGCTCGCCTGCGATCCCAATAGTCGCTGAGGGTGGCGGGAAGTCCTTGGCGGCGCAGGTACTGTGATCGGCATGCCGCATCGCGATGGGGTTGGCGATATGGAAAATGATGTTCGCCCAATAGCTGTTTCGCGGCTGTTAACCCACGTGCACGGATGACGAGCGCCTACTTCACCCGCGTCGGTGATGGCCTGGTACCGGATGGCTCTGCTCGGGGACCGTGGGGTCCCTCCGTCAGCGGACATGTCATTGGTGGCCTACTCGCTCGCACGGTTGAGCCGGAAGGTCTGCCCGGTCAGATGCGGCCGGCCCGGCTGACCGTCGACATACTCCGGCCGGTAGCCATTGATCAGGTGATCGAGACCGCGACATCGGTAGTACGCAGTGGGCGGATTCTGCGCGTGGTGGATGCCGAGTTGAGACAGGGCGGAGTAGCCGTCGCGCGCTGCAGTGCGGTCTTCCTTCGCCCCGGCGAGCAACCGACCGGTGACATTTGGTCGGTTCCGGTTGCGATGCCGCAAGTGCCCGCCGACTTCGGTCAGGAAGCCACAGCCTTGCCGATGTTCGTCTGGGGATACGGCGGAGTCCCCGGGTCAGCGGGCAGACTCGGCTTCGAAGAGTGGTACGACGGCTCCGCCGGAAAGTTCGCGTGGATGGGGCAGACCCGACCCCTCGTCGATGGTGAACCCATAACGCCTTTCATGCGTGCCGCAATGGCAGCCGATGCGACGAGTGCGCTGACCCACTGGAGTTCAGAGGGACTGAACTTCATCAATACCGATTACACGCTATCGCTTTCCCGGTTGCCTATCGGAGCGCATATCGGACTAGCTGCAGTCCTGCACACGAGCGATGGCGGTATCGGTTCTGGGGTGGCGGCTCTTTTCGATGAACTTGGCCCCATCGGCAATGCGATGGCGGTCGCCGTCGCGGGCCCGGCGAAGTTTCAGGCGAAGATCGGGCAAATCGGGTAGCAAGCGGTTGGGTGAAGATGCGGTACGGGGTGGATGCGCGGCTGTTTCACTGCATCATCCGGCCGCTCCCGGTGACAAGGCCTACTATCCGGTGCAGTAACCGAGGAAAGGAATGCACCGTGGTTGGTCTCTCGAAGGTTGTGCTGGCATCGTGCGCGACGGCTGCGGTCGCGGTGAGTGTTACCGCCTGTGGCGGTTCGACGACTTCGTCGACGGCGTCGTCGGCGGCTTCCGCGGCGTCCTCGGTGGCCTCGTCGGCGACCTCGGCCATCGCGGCAGCCGCCGCCGAGGGCACCCTGGCGAGTGTCTGCACGGAGATCGACGGCGTCATGATGGGCAAGCCGGATGCGGACCCGGCGGGTACGGCGGCGCAGCTTGAGGCCATCAAGGCCAAGGTCAGCACCCCGGATGCCGATCTCATCGAGAATGTGGCCGCGGCCTACTCCGCGATCGCGGCCGATCCCGCCGACACCGAGGCGCAGAGCAAGCTCTCGACGTCGGCCACCGCGCTCGGAGCCGGGTGTCAGACGGCCACGACGGTGCCGGGACCCAACTAACTGGTACGATATTTCTGTACCTACTAGGTACGGGTTATCGGTACGGAAGGTTGGGTCATGGCTCTAAGTGCGAGTGAAGCCCGGCAGAAGCTGTTTCCGCTCATCGAGCAGGTGAACCTAGACCACGAGCCGGTGCGCATCACGTCCAAAGCGGGGGACGCGGTGTTGATGTCCGCTGATGACTACGACTCCTGGCAGGAGACCGTTTACCTCCTGCGGTCCCCGGAGAATGCGCGTCGGCTCATGGAGGCTGTCGCCCGGGATAAGGCGGGCGGTCACAGCGGGCACGCTGTTTCGATCGAGGAATTGCAGCGGATGGCCGGTGGCGGCTCGGAGTGAGAGGAGTTCACTTCGATGCGGACGGCTGGGAGGATTTCCTGTTCTGGCTGGCCCGTGATCGCAGGACTGCCCGCCGCATCACCCGGCTCATCGCGGAGATTCAGCGCGACCCCTTCGTCGGGATCGGAAAGCCGGAACCGCTCAGAGGGGAACTGTCCGGGTATTGGTCGCGTCGGATAGACGATGAGCATCGCCTCATATATCGAGCCGATGACACCGAGGTGAAGATCCTCAAAGCGCGGTATCACTACTGACACCCCATTGCGTCGGCTACAGGACGCCGCCGATTCCGCCGGCGCCGCCGAGGCCGCCGGTGCCGCCCGGAGTGCCGGTGGCATTGGTGCCGGCACCGCCGGCCGATCCTGCGGTGCCGGGATTGCCGGTGCCACTGGTGCCGCCGGATCCGCCGGTGCCGCCGATGCCGCCGGCCCCGCCGTTGCGGACCGATCCCGCGCCGCCGGCCCCGCCCACGCCACCGGCGCCGCCGAGGCCGCCGACCGTGGCCGTGCCGCCGTTTGCACCGCCGACAGCGCCGTTACCGCCGTTGCCGCCGAGGCCGCCTGCCCCGCCGACTCCGCCATCAGCGCCGCCGACGTAGGCGGTGGTGTACTGCTGCTGCGCCCCGGTCCAACCGCCGGCGGGCTCGGAGTACTCGACGAGGTAGCCGTTGATCGTCTCAGCCGGCCGGTTCCGCAGGTCGTTCCACAGGCCGAGGGTGCCGCGCCAGTTGGTGACGGCATAGTGCTCGACACCGGCGGTGTTGTTGGGTTCCCCATTCGCCCAGGACGCGTAGAAGTACGGCGCGGTGGTTGTACCGCCGGATGCGGCCGAAGCGCCCTGCCAGAACTGGGTTCCCGCATCAGGGCCGGTCACCCACTTCCATACGCCCTCCCCGGCCGCATCGCTGGCGCCGATCCAGATGTTCAGAGCGTTGACCTTCGACTTGACGAAGTCGTTCTCCGACGCGTTCGTGATGGTCACCAGGTAACCGGTGGCGCCGTTGTAAGTCCTCGCCTGCGCCCCGGTGGATGCGGTGGTCCAGTCGACGTTGCCGGCCACGTATTGGTAGTAGTTGTTGTTGGTCGGGTTGTAGTACGTATTCGCGACGTTGAGTGTTGAGGTGACGTCGAAGTTGAACGCCCCCTGGGAGGCCCCTGTCGACACCTGCATCGAGGCCAGGGCGGCGTTGATGTTCGCCTTCGTTCCGGTGAAGTTGATCGTCGTCATCGCGTCGCTGAACGTGTAGCCGTAACTCGCCGTCAGGCCGGTGGTCGTCCCGAACTTGAACGTCGTTCCCGACGGGGCGTCCGGGATCGACACCGACGCCAGCAGGGTGTCGGTGTCGGCGAAGCTGGTGATCGACAGCCCGGTGACCGACTGGTTGGCGGTGCTCACCGTGAACACCTGGCCCGTGGTCGTCCCGGTGCCGCCGACGCCACCGCGACCGCCGACCCCGCCCACGCCCGCGGTGCCCGCACTGCCGCCAGTGCCCACGGACCCGCTGCTGCCGCCGGATCCTGCCGATGCGCCCGCACCGCCTGCACCGGCGTTACCCGCGTTGCCGCCATTGCCGCCGGCCGCACCGTTCACGTTGGTGTTGTCGCCGTTGCCGCCGGTTCCGCCGCCGCCGGCTGCGCCGCCTGCGCCGCCGAGACCGCCGGACCCACCGCTGCCGTTGGCACCCGAGGCTCCGCCGTTACCGCCGACTCCGCCCGAACCACCGACACCGCCATCGGCACCGGATCCGCCGTTGCCGCCGAGTGTGGCCGAGTCGCCGCTGACTGCGTCGGTACCGGACCCGCCGGCGCCACCGGCTCCGCCTGCACCGGCGTTGCCACCGGCTCCGCCCGCCCCGCCGTTACCTGCTGCGGCGTTGGCGTTACCGCCCGCGCCACCGGCGCCGCCGTTGCCGCCCGCGGTGCCGTCGCCGCCATTGGCCTCGATGCCAGAGGTGCCATTCGCACCCGCGAAGCCCGCCCCGCCGGCTCCGCCCTTGCCGCCGGCCCCGCCGGTGCCCTTATTCGTGGTGCCGCCGTTGCCGCCCCTACCGCCATTGCCGCCTGCCACACCAGCTGTCGCCGAGGCGAACCCGGCACCGCCGTTGCCGCCGGCGCCGCCGTTGGCGGTATCGAGACCGCTGCTGCCGGTGGCGCCATCGGTGCCGCCGTTGCCACCGCTTCCCGCGGTTCCGCGCGCCCCGGGAGGCCCGCCCACGCCGGCGTTACCGCCGTTGCCGCCGGCCCCGCCGTTCGGGTTGCTTGACGTGCCCGCGAAACCATCTCCGCCCGCTCCGCCGCCGCCGGCCGCACCGCCGTTCCCGGCGTTACCGCCGTCACCGTTGGTGCCTCCGACGGAGTTGCCGCCCTTGCCTCCTGCGCCGCCGCCGCCTGCGGCGCCGCCGTTGCCGCCGTTGCCGGCACC
>NZ_JBPCSX010000247.1:0-13613 GCF_051006775.1 Mycobacterium sp. | reverse complement strand
CATTGGCACTGCCGAGGACTTCCTCGCCGCTATCGACAAGACCATCAAGTACTTCAACGATGGCGACATCGTCGAGGGGACCATCGTCAAGGTGGACCGGGACGAGGTCCTGCTCGATATCGGTTACAAGACCGAGGGCGTCATCCCTTCTCGTGAGCTGTCCATCAAGCACGACGTCGACCCCAGTGAGGTTGTGTCCGTCGGCGACTTGATCGAAGCCCTGGTCCTCACCAAGGAGGACAAAGAAGGCCGCCTGATCCTGTCCAAGAAGCGCGCACAGGACGAGCGCGCCTGGGGCACCATCGAGGCTCTCAAGGAAGCGGACGAGGCCGTCAAGGGCACCGTCATCGAGGTCGTCAAGGGCGGGCTGATCCTCGACATCGGCCTGCGCGGCTTCCTGCCCGCCTCGCTGGTGGAGATGCGCCGGGTCCGCGATCTCCAGCCGTACATCGGCAAGGAGATCGAGGCCAAGATCATCGAGCTGGACAAGAACCGCAACAACGTCGTTCTGTCCCGCCGCGCGTGGCTCGAGCAGACGCAGTCGGAAGTTCGTAGCGAATTCTTGAACCAGCTCGTCAAGGGCGCCGTCCGCAAGGGCGTGGTGTCCTCGATCGTCAACTTCGGCGCGTTCGTCGACCTCGGAGGGGTCGACGGTCTGGTGCATGTCTCGGAGCTGTCCTGGAAGCACATCGACCACCCGTCCGAGGTCGTCCAGGTCGGCGACGAGGTCACCGTCGAGGTCCTCGACGTGGACATGGACCGCGAGCGGGTTTCGTTGTCGCTCAAGGCCACTCAGGAAGATCCGTGGCGCCACTTCGCCCGTACCCACGCCATCGGCCAGATCGTGCCCGGCAAGGTCACCAAGCTGGTGCCCTTCGGCGCATTCGTCCGCGTCGAGGAGGGTATCGAGGGCCTGGTGCACATCTCCGAGCTGGCTGAGCGTCACGTCGAGGTGCCCGATCAGGTCGTGGCCGTCGGCGACGACGCCATGGTCAAGGTCATCGACATCGATCTCGAACGCCGCCGGATCTCGCTGAGCCTCAAGCAGGCCAACGAGGATTACACCGAGGAGTTCGACCCGTCGAAGTACGGCATGGCCGACAGCTACGACGAAGCCGGTAACTACATCTTCCCGGAGGGCTTCGACTCGGAGACCAACGAGTGGGTCGACGGCTTCGACAAGCAGCGCGGCGAGTGGGAAGCGCGCTACGCCGAGGCCGAGCGCCGGCACAAGATGCACACCACGCAGATGGAGAAGTTCGCCGCCGCCGATGCTGCTGCCGCCCTCGAGGAGCGCACGTCGGGGACCACGACGTCCTCGTCGCCGGGTGCCGAGGAGTCGACCGGCGGTTCGCTGGCCAGCGACGCCCAGCTGGCGGCTCTGCGTGAGAAGCTCGCCGGTAACGCCTAGCTCATCACCGGCGAGGGCGTGCGAGCGTGCTGCGCATCGGGCTGACCGGAGGCATCGGCGCCGGGAAGTCCACGGTGTCGCGGGCATTCGCCGAATGCGGCGGTGTGATCGTCGACGGTGACGTCATCTCCCGAGAGGTGGTCGAACCCGGAACCGAAGGCCTGGCCGCACTCGTCGGTCATTTCGGTCAGGAGATCCTGCTGCCCGACGGCGCGCTGAACCGTCCGGCGCTGGCCGCGATCGCGTTCAGTGCCGAGGACAAGCGGCAGACGCTCAACGGCATCGTCCACCCACTGGTGGCCCGTCGTCGCTCGGAGCTGATCGCGGCCGCCGCCGAGGATGCGGTGATCGTGGAGGATATTCCGCTGCTGGTCGAATCCCAGATGGCGCCGATGTTCCCACTGGTGGTCGTGGTCCACGCCGACCCGGATGTTCGGGTGCAGCGGCTGATCACCTACCGCGGGTTCAGCGCGGACGACGCCAAGGCCCGGATCGCGGCCCAGGCAGGAGAGGAGCAGCGTCGTGCGGTAGCCGACGTCTGGCTGGACAACGCCGGCAGCGAAGGGGATCTGGTCGAGCGCGCCCGTGCCCTCTGGTACCAGCGGATCGTCCCGTTCGCACATAACGTCGCCGCGGGTACGCCGACCGCCGACCCCACCGCGATCGTGCCCGCAGATCCGGACTGGCCCAATCAGGCCGGCCGGATCATCGCCAGGCTGAACACCGCCTGCGGGCATCGGGCAGTGCGGATCGACCACACCGGTTCGACCGCCGTCGCCGGACTCGATGCCCGCGACATCATCGACATCCAGATCACCGTCGCATCGATGGACGTCGCCGACGAACTCGCCGAGAGCCTGCTGCGGGCCGGCTATCCGAAGGTTGCGACGATCACCGCCGACACAGCCCTTGATGGACCAGAAGACCTGTGGCAGAAGCGCTTTCACGCCTCCGCCGATCCAGGCCGGCCGACGCACATCCACATTCGGGTGGACGGTCATCCCAATCAGCGATTCGCGCGTCTGTTCGTCGATTGGCTCAACGCAACCCCGGCGGTCCGTGCCGACTATCTTGCGGTCAAACGGGGGCAATCCGGCTCGCTGGGGGACTGGTTCGCTCAGGCCTATCCGCGGGCCAGGGCGTGGGCCGAAGGCACCGGCTGGTCGCCGGAACTCATCAGCTGACCGGAGCGGCGACCGCGGCCGGATCAGGCGCCGCTGCTGGATCAGACACCGCTGCTGGATCAGACACCGTCGGGTTCACCATCATCGGCGGGCCGCCGGGCACATTGTCCAGTGGGGCGCCGCAGATGAGCGCGCCGTAGTCCGGGTCGTTGCGGACCGGTGTCAGTCGCGGGCTGATGAAACTACTGGCCTGCGCCACGATCTCGTCGTCCACCAGGATCTCGCACGTCAGGTTGGCCGAGTACGGCCACTGGATCGAGATCCGCATACCGGCCTGCTTGGGATCGGTCAGCACGCCGGTGCTCTCGAAGGTGCGGCCGGGCAGCATCGTCGGATCAGCACTATTGGCCTGGTCGTCGCTGATCCGGTAGTAGATCTCCGCGCCGCGAGACAGACCGTCGACCCGGGCGCGGTAGGTCACGTTGTGCTGGAGCTCATCGGCTGCCGCCACCGGCGACCCGAGACCGGCCGACACCGCCACAAGGGCACCGAATGCCGCAGCATGTCCCACGCGTCTCACGGGAAGCGAGATTACCTCGCGCGCCAGGTCAGGTCCACGCCGGTGGTGGACAGCCAGGCGTTGAGGTCATGGTCGTGGGCGGCCAGCCCGGAAACCGTGCGGAAAGCGGTCTGCAGGGCGGCCTCGGTGGTCGGGCCGTCGAGCAGCCCGATCTGGTGGGCTTCGAGCAGTTCATCGACGTCGAGCAGGTCGGTTCCGACGCCGGTTCGCACCGCCAGGTCCAGGTAGTGGTCCTCGGACTCCCAGCGCTCGGGGCCGACGGTGATCCGGCCGATGTCGAGGTAGTAGTCCTGGGCCCGTTCGTGTCCGGGGTTGAAGTGGAAGACCGTGGCCCGCAGACCCAGATCGGGCAGCAGCCAGGACTCGAGGTAGTGGAACTGTGGCCGGCCCGGGGTGGGGCGCGCCAGGTACAGGCCCCAGGGGGTCTGCCGGTACTCCTCGACCGCACGGACGATCCCCTTCGGGTCGGTGTTGGTGCGCTCGACGAGATCGAAGGTCTCACGTTTGGGCGGGTGCATGGTCCATGCGAGCCTAGAGCCGTCGGGGGGCACGCCTACCCTGTATCCATGGCATTCGCCGCAGAACGCCCCGTGCTGGCGCATTCGGAATACCGCGCGGTCGACGACGTGGTCCGGGCCGGCGCGCGGTTCGAGGTGGTCAGTGAGTTCGAGCCGGCCGGTGACCAGCCCGCCGCCATCGAGGAGCTGGAGCGCCGGATCCGGGCGGGGGAGCGTGACGTCGTCCTGCTCGGCGCCACCGGCACAGGCAAGTCGGCCACCACGGCGTGGCTCATCGAGCGCCTGCAGCGCCCCACCCTGGTGATGGCCCCGAACAAGACCCTGGCCGCCCAGCTTGCGAATGAACTGCGGGAGATGTTGCCGCACAACGCCGTCGAGTACTTCGTCTCGTACTACGACTACTACCAACCTGAGGCGTATATCGCACAGACCGACACCTACATCGAGAAGGACAGCTCGATCAACGATGATGTCGAGCGGCTGCGCCACTCGGCCACCTCGAGCCTGCTTTCCCGGCGCGACGTCGTCGTCGTTGCCTCGGTGTCATGCATCTACGGCCTGGGCACCCCGCAGTCCTACCTGGACCGGTCGGTGGAGTTGCAGGTCGGCACCGAGGTGCCCCGGGACGGCCTGCTGAGACTGCTCGTTGATGTCCAGTACGACCGTAACGACGTGGCGTTCACCCGTGGCACGTTCCGGGTTCGCGGCGACACCGTGGAGATCATCCCGTCCTACGAGGAACTCGCCATCCGTATCGAGTACTTCGGCGACGAGATAGAGGCGCTGTATTACCTGCACCCGCTGACCGGCGATGTCGTCCGCAAGGTCGACTCGCTGCGGATCTTTCCGGCCACCCACTACGTGGCCGGCCCGGAGCGGATGGCCAAGGCGATCTCGGGTATCGAGTCCGAACTCGAGGCGCGGCTCGCGGACCTGGAGAGCAAGGGGAAGTTGCTGGAGGCTCAGCGGCTGCGGATGCGCACCAACTACGACATCGAGATGATGCGGCAGGTCGGGTTCTGCTCGGGTATCGAGAACTACTCCCGGCATATCGACGGCCGGCCGGCCGGGTCTGCCCCGGCCACCCTGCTGGACTACTTCCCGGAGGACTTCCTGCTCGTCATCGATGAGTCACACGTGACCGTTCCGCAGATCGGCGGCATGTACGAGGGCGATATGTCCCGGAAGCGGAATCTGGTGGAGTTCGGCTTCCGGCTGCCGTCCGCGACCGACAATCGCCCGTTGACGTGGGAGGAGTTCAGTTCCCGGGTCGGGCAGTCGGTATACCTCTCGGCCACCCCCGGGCCCTACGAGCTGGCCGCGACCGGTGGCGAGTTCGTCGAGCAGGTGATCCGACCGACCGGCCTGGTGGACCCAAAGATCGTGGTCAAACCCACCAGGGGGCAGATCGACGATCTGATCGGCGAGATCCGCGCCCGGGCCGATCGCGACGAGCGGGTGTTGGTCACCACGCTCACCAAGAAGATGGCCGAGGACCTCACCGACTACCTGCTCGAGATGGGCATCCGGGTGCGCTACCTGCACTCCGAGGTCGACACCCTGCGCCGGGTGGAGTTGCTTCGCCAGCTGCGCCTCGGTGACTACGACGTCCTGATCGGCATCAACCTGCTCCGCGAGGGTCTGGACCTTCCCGAGGTGTCGCTGGTGTCCATCCTCGACGCCGACACGGAGGGGTTCCTGCGCTCGGCCCGCAGCCTGATCCAGACCATCGGGCGTGCCGCGCGCAACGTCTCCGGTGAAGTTCACATGTACGCCGACAACATCACCGACTCGATGAAGCAGGCCATCGACGAGACCGACCGCCGCCGCGCCAAACAGGTCGCCTACAACCAGGAGCGGGGTATCGACCCACAGCCGTTGCGCAAGAAGATCAACGACATCCTCGATCAGGTCTACAGCGAGGCCGCAGATACGGAGGCCACCGAATCGATTGAGGTCGGTGGTCGTAACGCCTCCCGGGGGCGCCGGGCGCAGGGCGAGGCGGGTCGGTCGGTCAGTGCGGGCATCATCGAGGGCCGCGATGTGGCGTCCATGCCGCGCGCTGAGTTGGCCGATCTGATCAAGGACCTGACCAACCAGATGATGGCGGCCGCTCGCGATCTGCAGTTCGAACTGGCCGCGCGCCTTCGCGACGAGATCGCCGACCTGAAGAAGGAACTCCGCGGTATGGACGCCGCGGGTCTGAAGTAGCGTCACGCACCGATGACCGGAACCGTGGCGGGAGCCGGCAGCTGGCGGGAGCTGTTCGGACGCCGATACCGTGGCGCCACAATCGTTCTCGCGGGCGGGGTCGGCATCTACGCGATCAACGAGTTCATCACCATGAGCATGCTGCCCAGTGCCATCGACGATATCGGCGGCGCGCGGCTTTACGCCTGGGTCACCACCGTGTATCTGGTGGCATCGGTGATCGGGGCGACGACGGTGGGGCCGGTGCTGACTCGATTCGGTCCCCGCGGTTCGTATCTCGGCGCGCTGCTGTCGTTCGCGGCCGGCACCGCGGTGTGCATGATGGCGCCGAGCATGCCGGTCCTTCTGGTTGGACGGACCATCCAGGGTTTCGCCGGTGGGGTGCTCGCCGGTCTCGGTTACGCGGTGATCAGCGCGGTGCTGCCGGAGCGATTGTGGCCCCGGGCCGCCGCCACGGTGTCGGCGATGTGGGGAGTGGGCACCCTCATCGGCCCCGCCTCGGGTGGCCTGTTCGCCCAATTGGGTTTCTGGCGTGGTGGATTCGCGCTTCTTCTGGTGCTCGCCGCGCTGGTGTGCATTCTCGTTCCGATCGCCCTGCCGGACAGCCCGGGCGGTATCACGTCCGCGCTGCGGATCCCTGCGCTATCCCTGGCGCTACTCGGATTGGCGGCTCTGATCGTGAGTCTTGCTGCGGTGCAGACGGATCCGGTGCTGACCGCTGTATTGCTGGTGCTCTCGGTGGCACTGGTGGTGGTGTTCGTCGCGGTGGACCGCACTGCGACGGCCACGGTGTTACCGCGCGCAGTTTTTCGGCCGGGACCGCTCAAGTGGATCTATCTGGCGCTGGGGCTGTTGATGGCCGCCACCATGGTCGACATGTATGTGCCGCTGTTCGGTCAGCGGCTGGCCGGACTGTCACCGGTGATGGCCGGCTTCATGGGTGCCGCGCTGTCGGTCGGCTGGACCCTCGCCGAGATCGGCAGCGCCTCGATCAGTAGCCGAACCACCGCGGCCCGGGTCGTGACGGTCGCCCCTCTGGTGATGGCGGTGGGGCTGGGACTGGCCGCGGTGACCCAGCGCGACGGCGCCGGACCGCTCATGGTCGCGGTGTGGGCCCTGGCGCTGGTCATCACCGGCGCCGGCATCGGATCTGCCTGGCCGCACCTGTCGGTGTGGGCCATGGGATCGGGTCCCCAGGAAGGTGTCGGAGACCCAGCCGAACGGGCGATCGCATCGGCTGCGGTCAACACCGTCCAGCTGATCTGCGGGGCCTTCGGAGCCGGACTGGCCGGGGTGGTGGTGAACCTTCGGGTGACGCCCGATGGCGCAGCAGCGCGATCGGTATTCGCCCTGTTCGCGGCACTTGCCGCGGTCGGTGTCCTGGTCTCGCGGCGGGCGGCCCGCCCGACGGCCTGATCAGGCCGGCAAGCGTTTGCGCAGACCTGTGTAACCGCAATGGCACTGGTTGGCCACGGTTTGGTAAACGCCCATGTTGTCGCCCACTTTGGAGACTTACACGTCTGTAGTTTCGGGCCATACCGAGACAGAGATGGGGAAAAATGTCACGGACCACCACTCGTGTGGCGGCTGGAGCGGCTATCGCGGCGATGGGTGTTTTCTGGACGGCTCCGCTGTTCAGCACCTTCGCCGCCGCCGACCCTGCCGTCACCCCGGGGGGCATCCCGTGTCTGAGCATCCTCCAGGGCGTCGCGACCAATCCGCCTGATCTGTCACAGGGCATACCGCCGTCGGCAGCGTCGATCCTCACCCCGCGCTCACCGGTCGTCGGCGGTCCGGTGCCGCCGGCCTCTGCCGTCGGCGGCGTGCCGATCCCGCCCGCCAGCGTTCCGGGCGCTCCCGGCGTACCGGCCGGCAGCGGTGTGGTGATTCCGCCGGCCTCGACCCCCGGCGCTCCTGGCACCGGCGTCGTGGCCGGGGTCCCGACCCCGCCGGCGGCGGCGCCGGGCACCCCGCCGGGTGCCGGTGGCGGTGGCATCGTCACGCCGCCCGGTGCACTTCCCCCGACCCCGCCCGCCGGCGCGGCCGGCGGGATTCCCGGCGGCCCGGCAGCATTGCCCGGCACTCCACCGGCCGCTGCCGCCGCCGGCATTCCTGCACCGGGCGCGGCCATCCCTGGTCCGGCCGCCGCCGTCGGCGCACCGATCGTTGAAGCCTCCGGGATTCCCGGCACCGAGGCCGCCGCCGGCGTGATCGGCGGGGGCGAACTGGGTGCCGGCGCGGGCGTCGGGTCCGGAGCCGAAGGAGTAGCCGCTGTCGCCGGCGACAGCGGAGCCGCCATCGGGCAGGCCGCCGGAGCGGCACTGGGCGTCGGTGTTCCCGGTCCCGAGGCCGCCGTGGCGGCTGCCCCGATCGCCGACGCCGCGGCTGTTCCGCCCGCTCCGCCCATCGGAGCCCCGGGTGTCCCGGTTGCCGGCGAGATTGCCGCACCCCCGGGCGCTGCGGCCGGTGTCACCGGAGTTCCGGGCGGCGGCGAGATCATCGAGCCCGCGACCCCGCCCCTCGCGGTTCCCGGCGGCGCCGTTCCCGGCGCGGCTGGGCTTCCCCCGGTTCCCCCGGCCGTGACGCCCCCGGTTCCCGCTGCCGCCGGCGTCGACCTACCGCCGATCATCGGTGGCGACACCCCCGGTGGCGTGCTGCCCGCGGCCGCCGGGGTTCCCGGTGCGCCCGGGGTTGAGATCCCCGCGGTCCCGGATCTGGCCGCGGTCGCCACCCCGCCGGTGCCGCCGGTGCCCAGTCCCGGTGCAGCCATTGACAATTCGATCCCGCTGCCCGCGCCGTACACCGTCACCGTGCCCGGTTCGGAGATCGGCGGCGGCATGCTGGAATTCCCCGGCACACCCGAAATCACCATCCCGGGTATCCCGCTCGCCGACGTGCTGCCGGGTGCGGCCACCCCGGGCGGTGCGCTACCGGGCACCCCGGGTGGCAACCCCATCTCGGGTGCGTTCGATCCGCCGCTGAAGATCCCGGGCGTTCCGACCGCCGCCGCCATCGAGGGCCCGCCGCTGCCGGGTGCGGCCCTGCCCGGCACCCCGGGCCTACCCATCGCCGACGCGGCCGGGATTCCGCCTGCCGCTGTCCCGGGTGCTCCTGGTGGACTGATCGGCGAAGCCATCCCCGGTCCGCCGGCTGCGATTCCGGGTGTTCCGGGCGGTGATGTCGCCGGCGGGCTGGCGACTCCGCCCGCCGGGGTCCCGGGCGTTCCGGCCGCGGGTTCCGGCGGTGCCCCGATCGCGGGTGAGATCGCCGGCGCCACCCCGCCGGGAGCCGAGGGCCTCGGCGCAGGCGCACCGGCAGCGGTCATCGAGGACAACGCCGGCAGGTCCGGAAACCAGGATTCCGGCCAGCCGGGCGCCGCACTGGGTCAAGGATCCGGTGCCGGTGCCGGCGCGGGCGGCGGCCCTGGCGACGTCCCGCAGGACATCGACCACAAGGCCTCTCAGCTTGCGGCGTTGCCCGCCGAAGCCATCGCATCGCTGGCAGCCGGTTTCCCGCCGGGCGCTGCAGGTGTGCCCGCCGCCGCGGCCGTGCCCGCAGCCGGTGCGATCGCGACGCCGCCGGCCGCAATCCCGGGTCTTCCGATCGGTGGCGCCGCAGCCGTGCCGCCGGCTCCGGGGGCCATCCTCCCGGGTGCCCCGGCCGGCATCGGCGGGGCCATCCCGCCGGCTCCGGGCGCTTTCTTCCCGGGTGCGTCGATCGGCGGCGCCGCCGCCGTCCCGCCGGGTCCGGGTGCTCTGCTACCCGGCGTGCCGGGGCCGGCCGCAGCCGTGATCAACCCGGGACTGGGTGCGTTCATCCCCGCCGCTCCGATCGCCGACGCGGCCGCCGCACTGCCGACACCTCCGATCGGGGTGCTGCCGAACCTCGCGCAGGGCGTCGCGACGCTGCTGTCGCCGCCGCAGATCACCCTCCCGGGCATACCGGGCTTCGGGATCCCACTGCCGAAGACCATCTCGGCTCCGCACAGCCTGCTCTGCATCGGCACCGAGTGGTCGACGCCGGTAGCCGGCGGCCAGGCCGTAGCAGTGCCCCCGGTCACCGAGGCCGGTGTTCCGGTCAGCCGGTGGCCGGGCAACTAGCGCAGGCTAGCGAACCGACTTGGTCACCTGCGCGAAGCTGAACTGCCAGCGTTCCACGACGTGGAAGCCGAACCGGCTCGGCACCTGATAGGCCATGGCCCGTCCCAGGCGGCGACCCGGTGGTAGCGCCGCGCCGCTCTGATGATCGGGCAGGGTGGGATCGCGTTCGGTGATCGTCCATAACGCCGGGCAGTCGGGCATCTTGTCCGCCCAGGCCCAGATCGCGATATGGCTGTCCCACAGCATGTTTCGCTGCAGCGCGGTGCGACCGCGGCCGTAGTCGTGCAACTTGCGGTAGGCAGCCGGCCTGGCGGCCGTCAGTGGGCGGATCGGGCCGGGCTTCCACGTCGTCGAGTTGTCCAGCACCAGGCAGTCGCCGGGCGCCGCGTAGCGCTCGATGACATCGGCGACCTGGCTGTAGTCCATATGCTCCTTGGCGTACGGCCCGCGCTGCGCGAGATAGTTGGGCGCCCCGGCCAGCGTCGCGGCGGCCAGGATCGCCGCGATTCCCGCGCGTGATCTTCCCACCGCGACGACACACATTCCGAGCAGCAGTGCCACCGCGGGTGCGGTGAAGGACAGGTAGCGCGGGTAGTAGATCGGGTGGTGCACCGCCGAATACACCAGCAGTGCCGCGGTGGGAACCGCGATCCAGGTGAGTGTCAGTGCAACCGGCCGCCACGGCACCCCCCGGATGACGCCCACAACCAGCACCACCCCGGCGAGGACGGCGAACGGCCACGCCCGATCGAAATACTGATCCCGAAGGATCGTGCCGACGGTGTCGACGCTCAGTGGCGAGATCCAGCGCACCTGGAACAACTGAGACTGGGTGAACATCAGGAAGGGCGCCGCCACCGCGATCACCGCAGCCGCCGCCACCGCCCAGTGCCGCAGCGCCCGCGGCCGGCCGAACGCCGCCACCGCCACTGCGTGAACCGGCACTATCAACACTGCGAAGACGTTGAGCGCAGTAGCACCGACCGCCAACAGGACGTAGCCGCACCACCACCCGATCCGGTCGCGGCGGGCCGCCAGCACACAGAACACCGTCAGCCAGACCGCGGCGGCCATCGTCAGGGCGTAGGACCGCGTTTCCATCCCGGCCCAGGTGACCCGGGGGAGGATCGCGAACACCAGTCCGGCGGTCAGCGCGACCGGCCGGGTGGACAACTGCCGGCCCAGCACCACGACGCCCGCAGCAGCGAGCCCGACCGCAACCGCGCTCGATAGCCGCGACAGGAACTCGGTGGCCGGGAAGATCGCGAACCAGCCGTGCATCAGCAGGTAGTAGAGGCCGTGGACGGCATCGATGTGGCTCAGCATCCGCCACAGGTCCGGAACCGACCGGGTGCCGGCCGAGATTGTCGCCGCCTCGTCGAACCACAGCGACGGCCGCGCGGCGCCCGCGGCGCTCACCATGGCGGCCAGCAGTGCCACCACGGTGGCGTCCCACCGCCCGCCCACCGGCTCCGGCGGTTCGGTGACGACAGCGGGCCGAAATTCGCGTACTGAGATGGTCATTCTTGCCGATAACGCTAACCGGTCGGTCTGTAGTGAACGTCACCCCGCTGCTCTGGGACAGAGTTTGCGCTCGTCAACCCCGTCCCAGGGTGGTGTGGCGCCGGTCTGGTGTGGCCGAATCGCGCATGACCGCGGTCGTGAGGCGTTACTGTCGGTACCGGCGTTACCAATAGGCACTGGAGGGTACGAATGGGCGGATACCACACCGTGGTCGTCGGTACGGACGGCTCGGATTCCTCGCTGCGCGCGGTCGACCGGGCCGGCCAGCTCGCGTCGGGGCCAGACGCGAAGGTCATCGTCGCGACCGCCTACCTCGAGGCTCCCTCAGATGCCCGTGCCGCCGACATCCTCAAGGATGAGGGCTACAAGATGTCGGGCAACGCCCCGATCTACGAAACCCTCCGTGAAGCCAAGGACCGGGCTAAGGCTGCCGGCGCGACCAACGTCGAGGAACGCGCCATCGTGGGTGCTCCGGTCGACGCGCTCGTCGAGCTCGCCGAGGAGGTGGGCGCGGACCTGCTGGTGATCGGCAATGTCGGTCTGAACACCATCGCCGGCCGGCTGCTCGGTTCAGTGCCGGCTAACGTCGCGCGTCGCTCCAAGGTCGATGTCCTGATCGTTCACACGACGGGCTAGCCGTGCCCGCTGCCGTCCGCACCCGCCTGTGGGTCGGCGGCCACGTGAAGGCCGAGAACTTCCCGCTCTCGGATATCTCCGATTACCTGACTGAGTCCGATGCCCTCGTGTGGGCTGACCTCTGTGATCCCGACAGCGTGGTCCTCGACCAGCTCGCCGGCGAACTCGGATTCGATCCCCGTGCAGTCGAGGACGTCGTCGAGCACGGCGAACGCGCGAAGGCCACTCGTTACTCCAAGCACACTTTCGTCACCGCCTACGCGACCTCGCTGGGTCCGCAGATTTCGGGTTCGATCGAGTCCCGGCTCCTGACGGCCAAGATCTCGATCTTCGTTCTGCCCAACGCGGTGGTGACGGTGCGCCACGAAACCGATCCCGCCAAACCGGTTTTCGATATCGACGAAGTGGTCCGCCGCTGGGACGACAACTACGACCTGCTGAGGCAGGGCAGCCCGGCGTTGTTGCACGGTGTCCTCGACGTCATGGTGGATGGTCAGTTCGACACCATCCAGCAGTTCGACGACGCGATCGAGTCCCTGGAGGACAACCTGTTCGACGAAGGGTCCCAGACCCGCCGTCTCCAGCGCGACACCTACCGGCTGCGAAAGGAGCTCGTCGAACTTCGCCGGGTCGTGCTGCCGATGCGTGAGGTGGTCAATACCGTGATGCTTCGCGGCGTGCAGGGCAGTGACGCCGCCGAACTCACCAGCTGGTACCACGACCTCTACGACCATGTGATCCGGGCTGCGGAGTGGACCGAGTCGTTGCGCGACATGATCACCACGATCTTCGAAACGAACCTGTCGCTACAGGACGCCCGGCTCAACGTCGTAATGAAGAAGCTCACCGGCTGGGCGGCCATCATCGCGGTGCCCACCCTGGTGACCGGCTGGTACGGCCAGAACATCCCGTATCCGGGCTTCGAAGAGCCGTCCGGGGTGATCACCAGCGCGGTGCTCAGCGTGCTGACGTCGGTGATTCTCTACCTCGCATTCCGCCGCCGCGACTGGCTCTAGGTGTGATGTCCAGGGAGCGGCAGCGTCGCCCTTTGCGCCCGAGTTCCGGTAATTTGCGAACGACCGATAGCCCGTGATCTCTGAACAGAATGCGGCAGTGGATGATTCGCACGAAGCAGGCGTGAGATGCTCGACCCGAAGGGAGCCAAGATCGGCCGGTTCGACCTCACGGGATTCACCACGGGGGCCGAGCCGGGCCGCGAGAATCGCTTACAGACGGCCGAACTCGACTGGGATGACTCCGACGACTCGTTGATCGTGCAGACCGCTCACGATTTCAAGACTGGCGGTTCACTCCCCGACAACCAGATCAGGTGGGCAATCGTCGGAGGTACCGGGAAATACGACACGGCGCGCGGCTCCTGCACAACCGTCCTCGAGGGCAGCACTTTCCGCTGGAAGTGTCTCGTCAAGCCCTAGCCGTAGCGGGCTGTCGTGGGCCGACGGATTGTTGTCGGATCACCCAGCCGGCGGTCGGATCCAGTGCCAGACC
>NZ_JBPCSX010000246.1:0-32182 GCF_051006775.1 Mycobacterium sp. | reverse complement strand
AGTTACCGACCATCGTGTCGTCATCGTCAGCAGCCTAGTGAGTGCGCTTGAACTTGGTTCGATGAAGTTCCCAGTAGGCCACCGAGGAAGGCCCTCCGATCAGACGCTGTCCGGCTTCGTCGTGGTGGCGGCGGCCAGCAGCGCATCGGTCACCCCGGTAGGCATGATCCGCACCATGACCTTCTGGAGCCGGCTGGCGGTGTCGAGGAGGTACCGACTTTTGGGGCGCCGGGCCGTCAGTGCGTGGTCGACCGCATTGACGACCTTCTGCGGATCGGCGGCGAGCTTCTGCATGCGCCCCAGCAGCTTCCGGGTGCCGGCGAGATGCGGCCCGTAGAGCGTCCGATGCTGCTCGCTGAGGGCGGCCACCATCCGATCGTGTTCAACGTGTGCCTCACCCCACATGTCGGTACGGATCGGTCCGGGTTCCACCAGTGATACGTGAATCCCCCAGGGCCGCAGTTCGATGCGGAGAGAATCCGCAAGGGCTTCGATCGCGAACTTGGACGCGTTGTACGCGCCGGTACCGGGTGTGGCGACCAATCCGCTGACCGATGAAATGAAGACGATCCGGCCCTTCGCCGCGCGAATCTTCGGCAACACCGCCTGCGTCACGCCTATCTGCGCAGTGACGTTGACATCCAACTGCCGGGACAGGTCATCGAGGACCAGCCCCTCCACGGGCCCGTTGACGATGATGCCGGCGTTGTTGACGACCCCGTCGAGTTTGTCCGGCAGTTGAGCAGACAGTGCGCCCAGCGATGCGCGATCGTCCAGATCCAGCCGGGTCGGGTGGACTCCGGGCAGGAGGGCAAGCTCGGCCAGAGCGCTGTCGGAACGCGCTGTGGCGTAGACGTCCCAGCCCGTCGCGCCCAGATGCCTGGCTATCGCCAGCCCGATACCTCTACCCGCACCGGTCACCAATACTGAAGGCATGCGTTCTCTTCTTTCGTTTGTGACTATGTAGAAATGCTCGCACGAACCGGACTCGGCGTCCGATGACCACCCTGCACGCGGCCGTCGCCCTCGCGAGCGCAGAGGGCGGTCTGGCCGTCGTCTCGACCCTGCGAGCCGATCAAACCATTCAGGCGTCGCTGATCAATGCCGGAATCCTCCCGCACCCGGGCACGGGCGAACCGATTCTGGGCTTTGTCACCTACGGCCGGGTGAAGCTGGCAAATCTGCGGTCGCGTCCCCAGGTGGCCGTGACCTTTCGCGATGGTTGGCGCTGGGCGACGGTCGAGGGCAGCGCCGAACTCGCCGGCCCCGATGACGCGCAGAACTGGCTCGACGGCGCCGAACGGTTACGTCTACTGCTGCGCGAGGTGTTCGTCGCGTGCGGCGGCAGCCACGACAACTGGGGCGAGTACGACCGCGTCATGGCCGAACAGGGCCGCACCGCAGTTCTCATCACGCCTACCCGGGTGTACAGCAACCGGTGACGATATCGGGCTCGAGAGCCATGCGTGCGGGCGCCGCTATGTCGATGGTGCTCAGCCTCGCTGTGGTTCCGTCCTGCGGGCACGCTTCTCGACAGCGGCAGGGCGCACCCGCGGTAACGCCTCCGCCGGCACCACCGTCATCGGCAATCCCCACCGCGGCCGTCGAACCCGAAGGCGATTTCTCGGCTGTCGTCGCACTCGTCGATGACGCGATCGCCGCACCCCGGATGCCCGGTGCGGTCGTTCAGATCGGGCACGCCGGCAAGATCGTCTTCCGCCGGGCGTTCGGCTCCCGCAAGCTCGCGGGGGAACCGGGACTGGATGGCTCACCGGCCCCCGCCGAGCCGATGACCGAGGACACACTCTTCGACCTGGCATCACTGACGAAGAGCCTTGCGACCGCGACTGCCGTGCTGCAGCTCGCCGAACAGGGCAGGGTCGGGATCGACGAACCACTGCAGACCTACCTGCCCGACTTCAACCCGGTCAACGATCCGCGGCGGGCGAAGGTGACGCTGCGGATGCTGCTGACACACACCTCGGGCCTGGCCGGCGATCTGGCAATGAGCGGTCCATGGGGACTGGAAAAGGCAGACAGGGAAGAAGGAATTCGCCGTGCACTCGGCACGCCGCTGGCGTTTGATCCCGGGGCAGTCTTCCACTACTCCGATATCGGCTTCATCCTGCTGGGCATGATGGTCGAGAAGATGACCGGCGAGACCGAGGACATCTACGTTGCGCACAACATCTTCGAACCGCTCGGGATGGTGGACACCCGCTACCTTCCCGCGGTGAAGGCGTGCGGCCCACACCAGATCATCGGCACCGCAATCGCATTCGACCCTAAGGCGTCCAGGCTCAGCGACTGCCCGGCGGGTACCTGGAGCACCGATCTGTTGGCCCGCATCGCGCCGACCGCACGTGACGAAGACACCCCCGGCCTGAATCCCAATATCGACCACCTGCTGCGCGGCACCGTGCACGACCCGACCGCGCGGCGTATGGGCGGAGTGGCCGGCAGTGCCGGGGTGTTCTCGACGGTGCGGGATCTCGGGCTGTTCGCGCAGGCACTACTCGATCGTCTTGCCGGACGACCCAGTGCGTTTCCGCTGACCCAGGCGACCGTGGCATCGATGACGACACCCCAGCAGCCCGGTCACACCGCCGGCCAACTCGCGGCCGCGAATAACGCTGTTCACGAAGCCATCCGAGCCACGCCCAACGGCGCCGATCCACTGCTGGCACCGAACTATCCGGCCATACCCGGACAAGACCTGCGCGGCTTCGGCTGGGATATCGACACCGCCCTCTCCCGGCCACGTGGCCTGATCTTCCCCGTCGGCAGCTTCGGACAGGGCGGCTTCACCGGAACGACACTGTGGGTGGACCCGGCGTCGGAGACCTATGTGATCGTCCTCGCGAACGTGATCCATCAGCGTGGCGGTCCCCCGATCGTGACGCTCAGTGGCGAAGTGGCGACCGAAACAGCAAGGGCACTAGGGCTTTACGGCAACTGACCCTGGACATGGGCGGGGTCATGGGCATCGAGGATTCGTCGCAGCTCCCGTACCTCAGCAGGGTCGATGCTGATGGAGTTGAGCTCCTCGTCCATGGCGGGATTGGTGTACTCCATCGATGACGCATATGTCGCGCGGGCTGAACTGTGGAATGCCCTGGCTCCGGTGAACGTCACCAACTCGAGGATGTTCGCCGACCGCACGCCGGCGCCCGGCATGATCGTGATCCGGTCCCCGGCCGCCTGGACAAGCGCTCGCAACATCTTCTTTCCCCGGTCGACATTCGGGTGCAGGCCACTGGTCAGGATTCGTCTACATCCCAGATCGATGATCTCCTCCATCGCCGTCATCGGATCCTTCACCCGATCGAACGCCCGGTGGAAGGTGACTTCCATGGAGCCCGCATGGTGAATCAACTCAGCGCATCGGTCGGTGTCGACGCTGCCGTCTTCCGCGAGCATGCCGATCACCACGCCATCGCAGCCCAATTCTCGGCATTGCCCGATATCGGCGATCATCGCGTTGAATTCCAACCGCGAGTAGAGGAAGTCACCACCTCGCGGACGGATGATCGGGAACAGTTGGATCGACGTGTTCTTCCGCGCGAGGGCGATCATCCCGTAGGACGGCGTGGTACCACCCTCTTCAGGGTTGGCGCACAATTCGATTCTGTCGGCGCCGCACTCCTGGGCCGTCAGACATGACGCCAGATCGAATCCGATGACTTCCAATTCCATCCCGTCATCATCTCTCTGTCTCGGCGGCGCCAGAACTCGAATGCCCGAAGGTGAAATTCTTCACCACCGGTGATGAAACCCCCGATCTCGTCGTCATCGGCTATCGCGACAGGCAGACCCCTGCTGTCAACGGCCTGCGCGAACCACTCCGGATATGGTTCGGACGTGACTGTCGGCGAAGATCCAGATCAGCTCTCGGCGGACGATGCCCGCATTCTGAATCTCGAGTCGACCGCCATCACCGGCCACACCCTGAAGCTTGTCATCCTCGAGCCCTGATCAGGACCGCTTGATCTGGAGTTACTCAGGGACTCCGTAGCGCGACGACTTCCGGCACAACCGGTGGCGACCAAACGGGTGGACACGACCGGGCCTGACCCGAGATGGATGGCTGCCCCGGATTTCGACATCGCCGACCACATCCGCCGGGTACCGACCCCCGATGACGGGTCCCAGGCGGATCTGTGGCGCATCGTCAGCACACTGATGTCCGAGCACCTGGATCGCAACCGGCCGCTGTGGACCTTCGATGTGATCGGCCCACTCGCCGACGGCCGCGAGGCCATCGCGGCACGCATCCATCACGCGATGGCCGACGGTATCGCCGGTGTGCGCTTCCTCGAGACGGTGCTCTTCGACGAAGAGCACCCCGGGCTCCGCACCGACCCTCGGCCCGGACTGAGGGCCGACACTGCCGAACACCGGCGCGAGGAGGAGGCGCTGCGCATGCCCGGCGTGCTCTGGCGGGAACTGGGCCACCCCGGATCGCACTCCCCCTTCGACCAGCCGATCACCGCGGCGCGGGAACTGGCCTTCAGCGTCGCCCCGCTGGCGGAGATGAAGCGGATCGGTGGTTCACGGCCTGACCACGCCACCGTCAATGACGTCCTGCTGGCGATCATCGCCGGCGGATTGCGCGAGTGGCTGCATGCCGACGGAGTACGCGCCCGGCATCTTCGGGCGCAGGTGCCGGTCAGCCTTCATCAACGCGACGGCGCCGCCACCGCGGGAAATCACGACTCGTTCATCAACGTCGATCTGCCCCTGCATGAACCGAACCCGCTGGCCCGGCTGGATCTGATCAGCCGCGAGACCACCAAGCGCAAACACCTCGACGACGCCGCGGAGATCTATGACCTGTTTCACGCCCTCGGCCGGGTCAAGCGCCTCGACCGGGCGGTGCAGCATCTGGCCGGCAGCGCGCGGGAGTTCAGTCTGGCGATCTCGAATGTCCCGGGTCCAACCGCCGGGGTCAGCATCCACGGCCGGCGTGTGCAGAATCTGTTCTCGTCATCGGAACCGGGTGCGCACCACTGTCTGCGCATCTCGGCGATCTCATGCGACGGCGATATCGGCATCGGGCTGTGCACCGACCCCTCGGCGTTGCCGGGGATACCGGAACTCGCCGCGGCGATCACCCGGGCCTACACCGAGTTACGCGATGCTTCGGCGGGTTGACCGATTCAGGCCACCAGGGCCAGCGCCGGCGGGTTGACCCACATCTCGGCGTCGCTGAGCCAGCCGATTCCGTATGCGAGGGAGACTGCGTCGTAAACCGTCCCCACGGCGTCGTCCTCAACCACCATCTCGATCCGGTAGTTGGCCTTGAAGCGGGTGGGGTTGCGAAAGCTGCGGTAGGTCGCAGCGTCAACATCCTCGCCGAAGGTTCGGTTAGCGCTGATGTTGACCGACGCGACCCCCCTGGGCGGAACGAACGCGCTCAGGGTGCGGTCGGACACGTGCTCGGCGATGATCGTGATGGTCCTCATGATGGGGGCTCCTTTGCGGTGAAAGCTGATACGGATCACTGTCCGCGATTGCACCGCCGGTGGGTGTCGGCTGAGTGGGCCGGATTCCGGATGACACCCGTGTCCCCCGATCGCAGGACACGTCAGAAACCGATGTCGTCGCTACCGAACCACCAGCACCGGGCATTCGGCGTGATGGATCAGGCTCTGGCTGACCGAGCCGAGGAGTGATTGAGCCAGCCCCCCGCGGCCGTGGCTTCCGACGATCACCAACTGGGCCTCCCTGGACAGATCGGTGAGGCCCTTGACCGGGCTGATGTCCCGAAAGACCTTGTTCACATGAGCGTTGCGGTATCTGCCGGCAAACGGTGCCACCAACTCGTCCATCCGCGTGCGCTGCTGAGACTGCAGCAGGTCGAGCAGTTGCCAGTCCATTGCGCCCTGGCCGCCGAGATCGCCCATGCCGACCGCCTGCGCGATCTCCCACATGTGCACCACCGACAGCGGCGCATGCAGCATGGCGGCGACGTCGAAGGCTTCCGCCAGCGCGCGCGCCGAGTTGTCGGACTCATCGATACCGACGACGACGGGTAGCGGCTTACCGGTCCGCCGGGCAACCGGTTTGCGCCACACCACGACCGGGCACTGCGCCCGGTGCGTGATGCGCACTGCATGTCCACCCAGCGCGCGGTGATCGGCGTCGCCAGATCCCACCACCAGCATCCGGGCCGATTGCGCGGCGTCGGTCAGGACTGTCGCGACCGCGCCCTTGACGGCCACCGCGCGGATCACAAGATCAGGATGGGTCGATCGCAGGACCTGTTCCGCCTCGGCGAGTACGCGATCACCGGCGGCGCTCCGGTCGGGTTCGGCCGCCTCCTCGGAGCTGGTGAAATGCCAGTCCATCCGCGGGATGGCATGAACGAGCGTCAGCGGAAGCGCACGACCGGCGGCGAACTCCGCGGCCCACGTGGCAGCACCGACCGCGGTCTCGGATCCGTCGACGCCGGCGACGACGGTGGGCTGCTCAGCTGCGGTAGTCATAGCCAGACCCTATTCGGTGTCACAGACCCTGTTCGGTATCGATCGATCGGTTCCCGAGGTAGATGGTCGCCGCCGATGTGCCCCGGGTCAGCGGGTTGTCGAACCAGACCGTCGCAGCCTCGACATCGGTGAGGACGGTTCCCAGCAGCGCGGTGAAGTCATCATCCGGGGGGTCATCGGACCACATGGCGAACACCCCGCCCGGACAGAGGTGACCGCACGCGGATGCCAGGCCGTCGTGGGTGTAGAAGGCTGCGTGCGGATCGTGCAGCACGTGGCGAGGCGAGTGGTCGATGTCGAGCAGGATTGCGTCGAAGGTTCGGCCGGGATGCTCCGGATCGAATCCAGGTGTTCCCATCGCGGCGGCGAAGAAGTCGGCGTGTCTGATCGTGACGCGATCGTGGGTGGCCAGGCCGGCGGTATCCGGTAGCAGATTGCGTTGATGCCAGTCGATCACCGCATCGGAGTATTCGATGACCGTCAGTGTCCTGATCCGGCCGCAGTGCAGTGCTTCCTGTGCGGTGTAGCCGAGGCCGAGGCCGCCGATGACGACGTCCAGGGCCGTTCCCGGGGTTCGCGCGAGCCCCAGTCGCGCCAATTCTTTCTCAGCGACGGTGAACAGGCTCGACATCACATGCTCGTCATCGAGCTTGACCTCGTACACATCGGCGCGCACCGTGGGGTCGAATCGGCGGCGCAGGCTGATCACACCCATCGGGGTCTGCTGCCAGCCCAACTCCTCGAAACGTGCACTCACTGAAGTGACAGTAGTTGCATCGCTAGGCTGCGTGCATGCCTCGAATCACTGTCATCTTCTCGCTCCTGTACATCGCGCTCGGCCTGGGCGGCTTCTTCCTCACCGGCGCCGTCCACAAGACCGCGCTGATCCCGGCCGCCATCGGCGCCGTATTGCTGGTGCTGGGCCTGCTCGCCGGCAATGAGAAGCTGCGCATGCATGTCATGCATGCCGCGCTCCTGATCGGCCTGCTGGCGCTGCTGGGAACCGCCAGCTCGCTGTTCAAGCTGCCGGCTGCGATCGACGGCACCGCCGAACGACCCGGCGCCGTCTTCGCCCAGGCCGCCACGGCGATCCTCTCGGTGGTCTACCTGGCCCTCGGGGTGCGCTCGTTCATCGCAGCCAGGCGCGCTCGCTCCGCCTGATGACGTGACCGCGGCAGAGCACCCACCGGAGCCGGTGGTTCGCGCCCATCGGCGGCGCCGGATGTCGGGTCGTGATCCGCACGAGCCGCATCGCGTCGCGACCCCGCTTGAACTGCTTTTCGATCTGACATTCGTCATCGCCTTCGGCAGCGCCGCAGCAGAACTGGCCCACGCGCTCGCCACCGGACACGTCGGGTCGGGTCTGGCCAGCTTCGTGTTCGTCACGTTCGCGGTCTGCTGGGCATGGATCAACTTCAGCTGGTTCGCCTCCGCCTACGACACCGACGACTGGGTGTACCGCCTGATGACGATGCTGCAGATGGTCGGCGTCATCATTCTGGCACTGGGTATCCCGCCGGTCTACGCATCAATCGAGCACGGTGAGCACGTGAACAACCGGCTGATGGTCGCCGGTTACATCGTGATGCGAATTGCCATGGTGGCGCAGTGGATTCGTGCGGCCAGGCAGGATCCAGTTCGGCGAACCATGTGCTTGACCTACGCCGCGACGATCACCGTCGCTCAGATCGGCTGGATCGGAATCGCCATTGCCGAAACGTCGGTCCCGATCACCTTCCTGCTGGTGGGATTGATGACGCTGGTCGAGCTGGCCGGCCCATGGCTCGTCGAACGGCGCAACGGCGACCAGTCGCCATGGCATGCCCATCACATCGCCGAACGCTACGGGTTGCTCACGATCATCGCGCTCGGCGAAGGTGTGATCGGCACCGTCGCTTCACTGTCAGCTGTCATACAGGCGCAAGGCTGGAGCGTGGATGCCGTCCTGGTGGCAGTTGCCGGCACGGGGCTGACCTTCGGTATGTGGTGGATCTACTTCGTCGTGCCATCCGCAAATCTGCTGCAGGCGCAACGAACGAAGGCGGTCCCGTTCGGCTACGAGCACATTGTGGTGTTCACGTCGATCGTGGCAACCGGCGCCGGGTTGCACGTCGCTGCCTATTACATCGAGGGACATTCCGCGATCGGTTCGGTGGCCACCGTGTTGTCCGTCGCCATTCCGGTCGGTATCTACATCGCATCGGTCTATCTGCTGTATCTGCTGCTGGCCGGCGGGCGGGACACCTTCCACGCACTGATGGTGGCGTTGACCGCTGTGGTGCTGGCCGCCGCGGTCGCCCTTGCCGCCGTCGGGATATCGATGCCGGTATGCCTGCTGGTCATCATGCTCGCGCCGGTGGTGACTGTTGTCGGCTTCGAGCTGTATGGCCACCGCCACGCCGCCGAAGCCCTCGCTCGGCGTCTCGGCGACGGACCGCAGTAGGGGCCGGACCCGTGATCAACGGCGCCGTCAGCTGAAGGTCAGCCGCTCAGTGGACCGTAATGTGGACGTGGTCGAAGTGATTGGCCACCCGCCACATCGTGTAGGAAACCCCGAATTCCGCTGCGTGGCTTCGGATGTCGGCGTTGATGGCATCACCCAAGCCCATGTTGGAACCGATCATGATGTCAATCGCGTGGCCGCTCGGGTGGTCCGGGAGATAGTCTGCGCGGACACCGCCGATGGACTGCACACCGGGGTAGGCGGCCATGATGTACGCCGCGAGGTTTCTCGCGTTGGGTACCAGGCCGCTCATCCCGACGGTGGGGATGTTGCCGATGGGGCCCAGCGCTGCCACGACTGACGCCGGCATCGCGGAACGTTCATCGGAGGGAAGCAACGCGTAGCGCACCTTGGCCGCGACGATCTGCGACTGCAGTTCGGACTGCTGCTTCTGAAGATCCGCGCGTAGGGCGACGGCTGCTTCAACGGCCGCCCGGGTGTCGGCTGCGGACTTGGCCGAAGCCGCCTCGAGGTTCTGGGCCTCGTCGCTGACCCGGCGGAAACCCTCAAGGTCCGCGAACATCCCGGTTGCCATCACCCGCTGAACGTCGAGGGTATCGATCAGGGTCTGCGGCGACTCGGCAGTCAGGATCGCATTGAGGCCATCAGTGCGCCCACCCATATAGACCGCGGCGGCCAATTTGTTGACGGCCTCCTGGTGGGGCGCCAACGCACCCTTGGCGGCATCAAGGGCGGCCAGGTCCGCGCTGTGTTGCCTGTCGATCTCGGCGAGCAACTGCATATTCCGGTCGAGGTCCGCTCGGGCCGCCGTGATGGACTCGGCCAGTTGTTCGGACTGCCGGGCCAACTCGCTGAACTGCGTCACCTGATCCTGAGCGGGGTCGGCATGGGCAGCACCGCCCCACACTCCGCCGAGGACCGTCAAACCGACGAACCCGCCGGCGATCGCCCTACGATAGATATTCACGTCTGTGCATCCTTTGACTACCGCCGACGTTGCCGCCGAACCGCAGATGTCTCGGGTCTGGCAAAAGGTTACGAAATGGTATCGGTGATTGTCCAACCATCGCGCACACTGGGATCCGAATCCGACGACAGGGAGGACCGATCGACTATGAGTTCGGTCCCCGAATTCGACTTCATCATCGTGGGCGCGGGCAGTGCGGGCTGTCTGCTCGCCAACCGGCTCAGCGCCAACGCCGATCACCGTGTGCTCCTGATCGAGGCCGGCGGCAACGATGACTGGTTCTGGATCAAGGTGCCGGTGGGCTATCTGTACACGATCGCCAACCCGCGGACCGACTGGTGTTTCGTGACCGAGGCCGACCCGGGTCTGGCCGGACGCAGCATTCACTACGCACGGGGCCGCGTGATCGGCGGCTCCTCGTCGATCAACGCGATGATCCACATGCGCGGCCAGGCGAGCGACTATGACCTGTGGGCGGATGCCACCGGCGACCAGCGATGGCTCTGGGGCGGCCCCAACCGTCCGGGAGACCCGGGAGACCCGGGAGAAACACTGTCCATCTACAAGGAGTTGGAGGACTACTTCGGCGGAGCCGACGACTGGCACGGCACCGATGGTGAAATTCGTGTCGAGCGGCCACGTGTGCGCTGGAAAATATTGGACGCCTGGCAGGCCGCCGCCGCCGAAGTGGGGATCGAGCCGATCGAGGAGTTCAACCGCGGCGACAACGCGGGCAGCGCGTACTTTCACGTCAATCAGAAGCGGGGTCGCCGCTGGTCGATGGCAGATGCATTCCTGCATCCAGTCGCGCACCGACCCAACCTCACCGTCTACACCCAGACCCGGGCCCTGAAGCTTCTGCTGGACGACCAGGTTGTTCAGACTCAGCGTCGCGGTGCCTGGACAACGGCGCAACACCGCGTCACGGGCCTGCGATTGCTCAAAGATGGGCACCTCATCGACGTCCGTGCCCGCCGGGAGGTGATCCTGACCGCCGGCGCCATCGGCTCGCCACATCTGATGCAGGTCTCGGGTCTCGGCCCGGCTGATCTGCTCGCCGAACACGGCGTGCCGGTGTCCGTCGATCTGCCGGGTGTGGGCGAGAACCTCCAGGACCATCTGCAGCTTCGAACGATCTACCGGGTGCAGGGTGCGGCGACTGTCAACACGCTGTACCGGAATTGGATCACCCGCGCAGGCATGGGGCTCCAGTACCTGCTGATGCGATCGGGGCCTATGACGATGCCGCCTTCGACGCTGGGGGCCTTCGCCAAGAGCAACCCGGAACTCGTCAGTGCCGATCTGGAGTGGCATGTACAACCACTGTCACTGCCGAAGTTCGGTGAGCCCCTGCACAAATTCGGGGCTATCACACCCTCGGTGTGCAACCTGCGGCCCAGCTCGCGTGGCCATGTGCGCCTTGCTGATTCAGATCCGCTCACCAGCCCGAGAATCTTCTGCAACTACCTGTCGACTGACTCCGACCTTCGCGCCGCAGTGCGCGGTCTTAGGATGACCCGGCAGATCATGGCGGCACCGGCGTTGGCCCGCTACAGCCCCGAAGAGTTACTTCCCGGCCCGAAACTGGTGAGCGACCAGGATTTGCAGAATGCGGCCGGCGAACTGGGGACGACGATCTTCCACCCGGTGGGCACCTGCGCGATGGGGGCCTTCGACGACCACGGCCGGCCGGTGTCGACCGCCACGGTGCTCGACACCGACTGCCGCGTCTACGGCGTCGCCGGCCTTCGAGTGGCCGACGCTTCTGCGATGCCCACCATCACCTCGGGAAACACCAACGCACCGGTGATGCTCATCGCCGAACGCGCAGCGCGGGCTATCTCGGGGAGTCTCTGACCCGGCCGGGCGGCAGGTCACGAACTGGACTCGGCCAGCGGGGGCTACCCGGATCGCGAGAGTCAGGTTGTTAGTTTCGACCCGTGCAGGATTCAACCGCTGCTGGGAGCCCCGGTCGATCACGCCCAGTTTCCCGGCGTGATGCCCTCCGCTACGCCACCGCTGTGTCGGCGCTGGCCGGTCTGGGCGCGACAGCTCTGGGTAGCGGCGCTCCTGAGGCGGCGGCCGCCGCCCCCATGCTGATCGACTACGCCATGCGTCAGATTCCAGCGGCAGACATCCGTGCTGCCGGCTATGCCGGAGTGGTCAACTACGTCTCGCTGTCGCGCCCCGGTTCAAACTTCGGCGCCAAGCCGATCACCCGGCCCTACGCCGAGTCGTTGACCGCCGCAGGTCTGGTGATCGTCAGCAATTACCAATACGGAAAGCCGGGCGGGACTGCGCCATCGGACTTCACTCGCGGGTTGGCCGGCGGCGTCGCCGACGCCCGCACCGCCTGGCAGATACACACCGCGGCAGGTGGCGGACAGAGCGCACCGATCTTCTTCACCATCGACGAGGACATCAGCCGCGACACCTGGAACACCGTGGCGCTGCCGTGGTTCCGGGGGATCAACTCGGTGCTCGGAGTGCAGCGAACCGGCGTCTACGGCGGCATCGATGTCTGCCAGTGGGCCGCTGCCGACGGCGTCATCGGACATTCGAGCACGCCCGGTCACCGGTGGGCGTGGCAGACGAGGGCCTGGTCCGGCAGCCGTATCGAACCCACCGCGGTGCTCTACCAGCGCATCGTGGCAACCGCGTCGAATCCCGGCCCACTGGTGGGCGGCAGCGAGGTCGACGTCAACGACGTCCTGGCCGGCGATTGCGGTCAGTGGAACCTGCATCCGTGAGGCTGTAGCGGCCAAGGTCAAATCCACGCTCCGGCGAGCCTCGGAGCGTTAGTGTCGGCCTTCGACGACGAAGGGTTCGGGGCCTATGTCCAGCAAGAGCACTCCGCATATCGATCCGAAGGGCGAGGAGATCGCCGAGACGATCCTGCTCCCCGGTGATCCACTGCGGGCCAGGTTCATCGCCGAGACCTATTTCGACAATCCGCGCTGCTTCAACGAGGTTCGCGGAATGTACGGCTTCACCGGCACCTACCGCGGCCGCAAGATCTCGGTGATGGGCACCGGCATGGGCATCCCGTCGATCTCGCTGTACAGCTACGAACTGATCCACTTCTTCGACGTCAAGAATCTGATACGCGTCGGGAGTTGCGGCACGATTCAGGACGGAATCGATCTCTATGACGTGATCATCGCTCAGGGTGCGTCCACGGACTCCAACTATCTGACCCAGTTCGGCGTGCCCGGAACATACGCTCCGCTGTCGTCCTACCGGCTTCTGGAGAAGGCCAAGCGGATCGCCGACGAGCATGGCCAGCGCAACCACGTCGGTAACATCCTGTCCTCCGACATCTTCTACAACGACGATCCGGATGCCCTCGGTAAGTGGGCGAAGATGGGCATCCTCGCAGTCGAGATGGAGTCCGCCGGTCTGTTCGCCAACGCCGCGGCCGCGGGCGTCGACGCGCTGGGAATCTTCACCGTCAGCGATGTCATCTTCTCCGGAAAGCACACCACCCCGGACGAACGCCAGTCAGCCTTCACCAAGATGATCGAGATCGCCTTGGAGTTGGCGTGACCGACGCCGAGCACGTCGACTCTCGGCCCGCAGTAAATCCCAAGTCCGCAGTCCCCGTTCTGCTGATCTTGTTCGTCTTCTCCCTGATCATGGACAACGGCTTCAAGCTTTTGTCGCCGTCGATCGCCTCCTCGCTCGGCATTTCTGAAAACACGGTGAGCCTTCAGGCCACCCTGCCCGGCATCCTGATCGGGATCGGCGCCGTCGTGTACGCAGCGCTGTCCGACTCGATCAGCATCCGCAAGCTGATGATCTTCGCCGTCATCGTCATGGCTGCCGGTTCGATAATCGGCTTCGCGCTGCAGGGCTCCTTCGCCGGAGTGCTCACTGGTCGCATCATCCAGACCAGCGGTCTGGCAGCGGCCGAAACCCTCTACGTCATCTGGGTCACCAAACACTTCACCGGAGATGACCAGAAGAAGTACCTCGGCTATAGCACGGCTGCGTTTCAGTTATCCCTGTTGCTCGGCGCGGTCGGCAGCGGTTTCATCGCCACATACGTTGGCTGGACAGCTTTCTTTCTGGTGAATCTCGTTGCGCTGGCGACCATTCCATTCATCGTGAAATACGTTCCGGTTGAAGACACCGGCCACAGCAATCTCGACGTGTTCGGGCTATTTCTGGTCGCGACGATCGCTACCGGGATCGTATTATTCATGCAGAATTTCAATTGGTGGTTCCTGCTGCCCGCGATTGCCGGGATCGCCGTATTCCGCTGGCATATCTCGGTGCATCGAGACGCACTGATCACCAAGGAGTTCTTCGGCAACAAGCGCTACACGATGATGCTGATGGTCGTATTCGTCGTCTACTCGGTTCAGTTGGGCTACCAGTTCATCTTCCCGTTCATCATCAAAGGGCTCTACGGCTGGCGGTTGTCCGATGTGTCACTGCTGCTGGTTCCCGGTTACACCGCCGCCGTGATAGTCGGTGCGCTCAGCGGCCGGATCGCCCAACGACTGAGTTCCAAGCGGGCCATCAACATCGCCATCGTGATGATCGCCTTGGCCCTGGCCATTCCCGCGTTCCTCGTCGGCGGTTGGGTCGGCACCTTCGCCATCTCCATGGTGCTGTTCGGATCCGGATTCGCGCTGATGTACGCACCGCTGTTGTCCACGGCCATCCGGGACGTGCCGAAGACCAAGGGCGGCATCGCGATCGGCTTCTACAACCTGACCATCAACATGGCGGTGCCGATCGGAATAGCGTTCGCCGCCAAGCTGCTGAATCTGGGCCTGGATCTGACCGCGTTCGCCGGTCAGTCGCCCAAGGCGGCAGCGTATGGTTCGGTACTGCTCATCCTCGCGATCATCACGGTGCTCGCCCTGCTGCTGTATCGCGGTTGCATCCGAGTGCTGGAACGCCAGGACATGCGCAACGCGGAGTTGTCGATCGACTGACCGGGGACCGCTGCTAGCGGCCGATCGGCGGCGGGGAGTCTCAGCGCTTCTTGGGATGCACCGCGGACTCGGTCAAGGACGCTTGATCGGCTTTGGCGTGCTTCGCCGCGCGCTTCTCTTTCAGTGACTTGCCGGACTTTTTCGCCATCGCCTGGCGAGGGGATTTATCGGACATGACTGGCCCTCTTCACGTAGGGGGCCTGACTGGTCCCGATCACCCAACCCTACGCGCGCAAGACCGGGGTGGCGACAATCCCGTTCAGTTCGGCCGTACCCGCTTATCGCCGAACCACCTGAAACTGTTGACGTACTTACCCATATCCATCGCCACCTCAAGGTTGACTGCTGACGGGTGCCCCGTGCCGTAGTCCGGTGTGAACTCGTGATACGGGCCGGCAGCTGTCGCAATCAGTGCGTAGTCATGTCTGATCGCGGCCATGACGACAACCCGCATCCTGGCGCCGCGTGAGAACACGTCACCAACGACTCCGTAGCCCGGTTCATAACCGACTGAGGCGTTCGGGATTTCATACTCGACTCGCGCTTCCGGGAACTTGGATTTCAAAACTGCCTGTACCACCTGCTTGGGTGTCCGCCCTCGGGCCGGCTGCCCGAACAGATTCAGCAGGCCGGTGTCGCCCCCGACATACCTGGCCTGGACACCGTCCATACCCGGCGGATCAAATGTCACTTCGTATGCGCTGCCTTCGCCCGGGTAAGCCACCGAGAAGGCGCCACCATCCCCGCTGAAGCGCGGGTTGGTTTCAACCGGGTTACCCAGTGGCGGGTGGCCACAATCCGGCGGACACACGTAGACGGGGGGCGCCGGTGACAGCAGTCTCGCCACTAATACCGTTGCTGCGGCAGCGATTCCAAGACAGCCGACCACGGGGGCCAACACGTTCAGGTAGGTGGCGATTCGCGGTGATCGCGGTGTCGCGCGCATTGCGACCCCGCAGGCGCTACAAAATGTTCCGTCCGCGACAACCTGATCACACTCCGCGCACGGCAGTTGTCCACCACCGGTATCGACGGGTGTCTCGTTGAGGAGGGCAGCGGTGATGCCGATCCGCATCGCCAATACCGCCGCCAGAACTATCAGCAGTTGCAGCCCCAGGTACACCCTCAGCGGTATTGGCGCAACGTCAATGAGTCCCATAGCGATTGCGAAGGCCAGGGCGCCGAGAAACCCTGCCGCTAGGACGCCAACTCTTCGATAACGAGGAGCCGCGTCAGCCCGCGGGAAGAACCACAGCGCGAGGCCGAACAGACCGCCGGCCGCAACCGCGCCCATGGGCCAGGCGACACCTAAGACCAGTACCTCCGAAAGAAGGCCGGTGATCGGTAGCGGCCTGGCGCCCCACCCTGCCGCCACGTATGGCGCCACATACGTCGCGGTGACTGCAGCGTTGGCGAGCACAGCACCCATTGCGCCGATTGCAAAGCCGTCCAGTGATTCGCCGCGCGAACGATTAAGAACGCGCACCAGACCGGCGGGGGCAACCAGCATGATCGCGTAGGTGATCGGGATTGCCACTCCACACACGAGCAACTGGCCGGCAGTCAGTTGTCCGCCCATTCCCGCGTAGTAGGCGTCTGCCATAACCGGACCGACGACGAATTGCCAGCCGGCACCGGACCCCACCGCGCAGATCGCACCCAGGGTGAGGTAACGCACCGGAATGGTTCGGCCTATTGAGATGTCACGCAGATAGCAAGCAAGCAGCACGGGCAGCCCGCCGACAATGACCGCTATGAGTGGCAGCCGCCAACCCAGCAGGGCGAATCCCACGGCGGCCGCCACGACAAGGACCAGTCCGGCTCGATAGACCGCGCGTGCGCGGCGCGGGAGTTGCGGAAAGAGAGCCGTAGCGACCCAGGGGCGAAGGACCCGCTCCCGCGGGGCAGCCGCATACGTACCGAGTCGCAGGCCGCCACCGGCGCCACCGGCCGCCAGCGGTGCGCCGCAGGACGCACAAAACTTCCCGTCCGGAGCATCCTCCCCGCACGCGGGGCAGACGACGAGTTCCCGGATATCGGGAGCGGGACCTGTAGACGCCACCGACCCGCCCCCGGCCTGGTAGTCAGAGGTTGTCCGTTGTTGAGCCTGCTGCGCGTCGAGCAGGCCACGGGCAAGGTTGTAGACATTGGGACTACCCAGCCCGGAGACAAGGTCGTATCCCGTGATGGGATTATCGACAGCGTTTCCGCCGACCGTGATGTCCCGGAAACCCGGCAGCTTGGATCCCTGCGCGACCCGATAGAGAAGCGGGTTGATATCACCGAGTGGTCTGCCGCCCTTGTCGATGATGTACTGATTCATCAACGCCGTCAGGCCGGCCCAGATCGGTGCGGACTGCGAGGTGCCCCCGCCGATCGCGGGTCTCTGATCGACGACGATTTGCATACCGGTGAACGGGTCGGCCACCGCGGAGACATCGGGAACGAGGCGCTTATCCGCACCGCGGAAGGCGGGCAGAGCGCGTTGATAGTCGGGCCGGGCGAACAGGTTGGAAACGCCTCCACTGGTCCCCTGGGACAGAACCGGGTCGATCCAGCCCCACTCCTCCAACCACCGCCCCTGCGTATCGGTCGACAGCGTCGTTCCACCGACCGACGTCATCTCGGGCAACGATGCGATGGTGTCCACTCCGATGTAACCGGGGCGAGGCGGGGACGACCAGTCCTTGCCGCCCTTGCACTCCATACCCGCGTTGTCACCGCTCGCGTCGAAAACCGTGATGCCGCGGCGGTGCGCATTCACCAGGGCGGCGCGGACCGGGGCGGCATCGGCTGCGGCAGACAGGGCCTCACATCCCCAGCCGATCGACAGCGTCCACACCGAATTCGGGTACCGCTTAGCCGTGTCGTCGAACATCCGACCGATCTTCTCGAAGGTGCCACCGCCCTCGACGGTGGGGCGGGCATTGACCACCACCAACCGGGCCTCCGGAGCGGCGGCGTGCACCACTTCCAGATCCATCACAGTCTCCGGGCTGGTGCCGGTGAGCGGGCCACCGACCACCTCGGGTGTGAATCGCGGCAATCGGAATTTGTCGGCGAACATGTCGAGGTCACGCTGATCGAAACCTCCGAACGCGAACACAACGACGGTTTGGCCCTGGCCTCGATAACCGGCCGCCACCAACGGCATTGCGTTGTAGGCCGTAAGCAAATCCTTCGGTTTCAACCCTGGCCTCGGCACGTCCAGCGGTAGCAGCGGGCGCGCGGTCCCGTGCGGGAGGTAGCTCAGGATGCGGCCGACTTCGGACACTTCCTCGCGCAACCCGGACGGCAACGCCGGCTGCGAGGGGGAAGCGTAGAAGAGTTGTCCCTGCCGACCCCTGAAATCGTGGACCGGAACGTCGAAGGCAGCGGCCATCCGCTCGGCCGGGCCGGTCACGATCGCCCACGCGGCATCGGATTCCCAGCGGGTCGCCAGTCCGCGGGCTGCCGCCCACTCCACAAGTGCGCCAGGGCGCTTCGCATCCGGCAGCGTCACAGTCAACTGGACATCGCCGGCGCGCGACGGACCCAGGTTCTCGGACGCAGCCAGCAGATCGGCGAAGGGGCCCGTGATGACATCCCCACCGGGGACGTTGGAGAGCATCGACGGTCCCGCAGTGGCAGCCACACCGATCAGCACAGTCGCCAGGAGGGCCGGCACACGACGCGACGAAAGCGCTTTCATCGTGAGCATCCTCTCCGGTCCGGCATGGGGCAGAAGCCGACTCTCATATCAATCGTCCCATGGTCATCAATCCCCGAACAAGCGGCACAACCGCTCCTCGGCAAGCGTTATGTGTCAGAGTCCAAACAGTCAGAGTCCGGAAAAGATGAAGACACCCCGACCACACGGAGGATCCGATGCCGTCGCCGAAACAACGCCCCCACCGACAGCGGCCCAGCCGTCGTCAATTTCTGCAACGCGCGGCGCTACTGGCCGCGGGGGCACCGGCGCTCGCCGCTCTTCTCGATTCCTGCTCGAAAGGCGAGCAGTCCGATTGGCCGGCCCACCTGAGGATCGCGGCACCGAACAATCCTGTGACATGGGACATCACGTCCGACAACAGCCCGATCGCGGACGGCCTGGGTCCGGAGAAGGGTGCGGAGTTGCACATCTACACCTACGCCGACTACATCGCCGAGGAGGCAATCACCTCGTTCCAGGACAAGTACGGCACCCGGGTACGGATCTCAACCTTCAACAGCACCGACGATGCGCTGACCACGATCCGGGGCGGCGGAGTCGACTTCGACCTCTACACCCCCAGCTACGACCAGATCGGCCGGTTGGTGACCGGCGGCCTGCTCCGCCCGCTCAACCACAGCTACATCCCGAACATCACCAACGTCTGGCCGCAATTCAGCAATCCGTGGTACGACGGCGGATGGCGCTACAGCGTGCCCTACAGCGTGTACTCCACCGGCATCGGTTGGCGAACCGACCTGATCCCCGCCGATATCGGCGCGCTGGCCAATCCCTATGACGCACTGTGGGATCCGGTATACAAGAACCAGACCGCGGTCATCGACGATATGCACACCGTGATATCCATGGTGCTGCTCAAACTCGGCATCGCCGATGTCAACACGTCATCACCCGACGATTTGGAGAAGGTCCGCGCCGCCCTGACCGAGATGCGCAGGAACACCGCACCCGTGGTAACCGCGGCCATGTACGCCGACCTGCCCGCAGGGTTGATCAGCCTGTCGCTGATCTGGTCCGACGACATGATCTCCGCAAAGGACTTTCTGCCCGAGGACGTCAGCCCCGACATCCTGCGCTACTGGTTCCCCTCAGATGGCAAAGGCCTGGTGGACAACGACCTGATGGTCACCCCGCGCGGTGGCAGGAATCCTGTTGCGGCGCAACTGTTCATCAATCACATGCTCGACCCTGCGGTCGCGACGTCGAATTTCGCGGCGACCGGCAGCCTCTCACCTCAGGTGTCGCTGAACCCCGAGTCCCTGGTTGCGAGCGGCCTGATCCCGGCCAACCTCAAGAGCGCGATCGTCCGGCCCGAATACTTGGACGTCGGCTATCGGATACTCGAGTTGGAACCCGCCAATAGCGACGCCTGGGCGAGCATCTGGCGGGCTTTCAAGACCCAGCGGAGCTGACGGCTCAGCCGCGCAACTCCTTGGCAAGTTCACCGAAGGCATCAACCCACTTGCCCATGTCCGCATCAGTGTGCGCCAACGACACAAGCCACTGATCGTCCATACCCGGCGGCGTCAGGATGCCCCGGTTGATACCCCACAGCCACCCGAGCTCGGCGACCTCGAAGTCCGTGCTGAGTTTGTAGTCCCGATAGTTGCGGATCGGCGTGGGCGACCACGTCACCGCACCCTTGACGCCGAAGCCCACGGTGTGGGCCGGCAGTTCGTACTCGCCGATGATGGCGTCCATGGCCTCCATGGCGTTGTCGTTGACCTGCTCGGCCGCGGCCAACGCCTGTGGGGTGGCGATCTCATCGACGGCGAGGGCCGCCGCCATGCACAGCGGATTGCCGTTGTAGGTGCCGAAGTGGGCCATCCGGTTGTCGACGACGACCTGCATGACTTCCGCGGTGCCGCCGAAGGCGGCCAGCGGCAGGCCACCGCCGATGGACTTGGCCAGCGTGATCAGGTCCGGCTTGACGCCCAGGCGGGCGGCAGCGCCGTGGGCGCCCGCGGTGAGGCCGGTCTTGACCTCGTCGAAAATCAGCAGCACGTTGTGGGCGTCGCACAGTGCGCGAACGTCGGCCAGGTAGCCGGCGTCGGGCAACACGATGCCCAGGTTCTCGATGACCGGTTCCATGACCACGCAGGCGACGTTCTTGCCGTGGGCCGACAGCACGCGTTCCATCTGGCCGATGTCGTTGTAGGCCACGCAGTGCACTTCGCCAGGTTCGACGTCGAAGGGCACCTGCGGGATCGGGTTGTCCGCGGGACCGATCTCGTCGATGCCGGGCTTGACCGACACCGACAGGCCGTCGTAGCCGCCGTGGTAGCCGCCCTCGATCTTCACGATCGCTTTCTTGCCGGTGTAGGCGCGTGCGGTGCGCACCGCATACCCCGTCGACTCGGTTCCGGAGTTGGTGAACCGCAACATATCCAGACCGAAGCGAGTCTTGAATCGCTCAGCGACCTCGGTCGAGATCGGCGACGGCGTCACGAACAGCGTTCCGATGTCGTCCAGGAACTCTTTGACCTTGGCGACCACCGCGGGGTTGAGGTGGCCGACGAGCATCGCCCCGAAGCCCATCGACAGATCCAGCACCTTGCGGTCGTCACAGTCGGTGACATAGGCGCCGCGAGCGGACTTCACGCCCATCGGATACGGATCCCAATACTGGAAGCTACTGGTGACACCAAGCGGCAAGGTCTTGGTCGACCGCGCCGCATGGTCGGCCGAGCCCGGCGTGGTCTTGGCGTAGCGCTCCCACTCCTTGGCCATGAGTGCCGCGACCCGGGCATGGTTCACCGGGGTGTGGGTGCCAGGTATCTGGCGCCAACCAGCGGGGTCATGGGCGGGAAACGTGGCAGTCACGTCGGTCGTTGCGCTCATCCAGATCACCTTTACCCAGTCGAAGTGTTCCGTCGGCAGCCTAACCTGCTCGCCCCACTGCGGCGTCTGGAAACCTGACCCTCACGCGACTGTCCGACTTGAAGCGGCCTCGGACTCGCGGGCTCGGTGACTGAGTACCAGCAGCGGCATGTTCAGGCGGCCAGACCGCTCCCGCCGACGGCGTGGCTGATGGGTCGGCCCGGTGGCGTGGGTGAACGCATAACTTGTAGGTTCTAACCAACACCTGGCAAACAAGCCACTCGATGCGCCAACAGGGTCCGTGCGAGGCGAAGCTCTAGAGAGGTCCACCTGATGAGTTCCCCGGCCGCATCGGATCCCAGCAAACGTTCTCCTGATGTTTCCGGCTCGGGCCGGTATCCGCACTACCTGGGGCGTGTTTGCGCAGTGGCGGTGGGACTGGGTGCCGCGGTTGCGTCGGTGCAGGGCGTCGCTTTTGCCGACACGACAAGCCCCGGCGCGGAATCGGGGCCGAGCTCTGCCTCGGGGCCCTCGGCGGGTTCACCTGTGGCAGGACAGGCGGGCCCGCGGTCCAACCGATCAGCGAAGCCTTCTGCCGCAGCTGCCGGGCCGGCGGCGGCCGGTGCCGGCCGAGGCTCGGGCAGGCGTGTCGCGGGTTCGCGCGGTTCCACCGGTCTGGTGATACCCGCGGTGTCAGCGGTTCCGGTACGTCTGCCGGCGACGGCGCGGCCGGCTGCCGGAGGAGTGCCTGCGGTGCCGGTGGGTACCCCGTTGACGTGGGCAGAGTTGGGGTTCGTGCGCCGCGAGGTGGGCGCCTCGAAGGCCGCGCCGACCGCGTTGGCGAGCGCGATCACTGACGTGTGGTTGTTCGGCGATGGCACGGCCGACCATCCCAATGGCGGAATCCTGGTCGGCAGCGGCTACTCATGGACCGACTCGTCGTGCACCGGGACCACCGCGTGCACCGGTGGTAACGGCGGGCTGATCGGTAACGGCGGTAACGGCTACAACGGCGGCAACGGCGGTTCGGCCGGGTGGTTCGGCAACGGCGGTAACGGCGGGAACGGTGTGGCCGCGGGCAGCGGCGGCACCGGCGGCAACGGCGGTAACGGCGGCTTGATCAGCGGCGACGGCGGTAACGGCGGCGCCGGCGGAGCGGCGACCGCAGCCGGCGGTAACGGCGGTGCCGGCGGTAACGGCGGCAGTACCGGATTGCTGTCGGTGCGCGGCAACGGTGGCGCGGGAGGTGACGGCCAGAACGGGCTGGCCGGCACAGCCGGCGCCAACGCCTCGACTTCGGGCGGGTCGGGCACCGCCGGCACTGCGGGGGGTAACGGCGGAGCGGGTGGCAATGGCGGGGCGGGCAGCTGGGTCTTCGGCACCGGCGGCTCAGGCGGGTCCGGCGGAGCGGCCGCAGGCGGCGGTGCCGGCGGTGACGGCGTCAGTGGCGACAATGCGAGTAGCCCCGGTGGAAACGGCGTCGACGGCGGGGCCGGCGGTGCGGGCGGCGCGGGCGGAAGCGGCGGATCAGGCGGCAACGCCGGCGTGGGCCGGATGCTGTTCCTGATCGCAAGCAACGGCGCAAACGGTTCGGGCGGGGCCGGCGCCGACGGCGGTGCAGCCGGTAGTGCGGGTGACGGTGGTAACGGTGTCGGCGGGCTCAGCGGTGTCGCGATCTCCCGCAACGGCCAAAGTGGCGGCGCCGGCGGCGCCGGCGGCAGCGGCGGTGTGGGCGGTGCCGGAGGCGCGGGCGGCACTGCCGGTTCCGGCGGCAGCGGCGGTACCGCGGGGGCTTCCGGTAACGGCGGCGACGGTACCGACGGCGGCAACGGCGGCAACGGCACCAACGGCGGTAGCGGTTACGACGCCTCGGCACTGGTCGACGGCACTGACGGCGGCAACGGCGGATCGGGCGGCGGCGGAGGCCATGGCGGCAGTGGCGGCCTCGGCGGCGCGGCCGGTGGCGCGGGAGCGATCGCGGGTAGCAACGCCGACGGCGGCAACGGCGGCAACGGCGGCACTGCCGGGGCTGCCGGCGGCGGCGCCGCCGGTATTGCGGGCACCAACGGCACTGTCGGCAGCCCCAACGCCGGCGATGGCGGTAACGGCGGAGCCGGCGGTAACGGCGGAGCTGCCGGTGCGGCCGGGGCCGGCGGCAGCGGTGTAAGCAGCGGCTCCAATGGCGCCGCGGGTCTGGCCACCAAGGGGGCGACGGGTGGCAACGGCGGCGCCGGCGGTGACGGCTACAACGCCGCGTCGGGCAACGGAGGCACCGCCGGGAACGGCGGCAACGGCGGCATCGGAGGCAATGCCGGCGCATCCAACGGCAGCGGCATCAGCCGCGCCGGCGGCAGGGGTGGCGATGCAGGCGCCGGAGGCAACGGCGGCAGCGGCATCGTTGCGGGCGGCACCGGAGGCAACGGCGGCAACGGCGGCGCCGGCGGCCTGGGCAGTAACGGCGCAACCAGTCTGCGCACCGGTGTCGGCGATGACGGCGGCGCCGGCGGCGACGGTGGCAACGGCGGACTGGGCGGCTATTCCGGATTGGCCCCCACCGCCGCCGACAATCTGAACAACGGCATTTTCTTCGGCAGTGGCGGCAATGGCGGTGCGGCCGGCAGTGGCGGCAACGGCGGCAACGGTATGGGCGGTGCGGCGGGCGGCAACTCCGGCTTCGCGGCCGGCAATGGCGGCACCGGCGGGCAGGGCGGTCGCGGTGGTACGGCCAGCCAGATCACCTTGGACTATCACGGATACTTCGGATCCAACGGCAACGGCGGCGCCGGCGGCAATGGCGGTATCGGCGGGATCGGCGGGATCGGGAGCGCCGGAAGCGGCAGCGCCGGCGGGTCCGGCGGGGTCGGCGGTAACGGCGGTTCAGCCGGAGCCGGTGGCGCGCCCGGTGACGGCTTGAAGACTGCGCCCGCACGAACGGGACTGCCCGTCGGGACCGGCGGCGCCGGCGGTATCGGTGGGGCCGCCGGGTCCGGCGGCGCAGGCGGACAAGGTGACGCCGGCTTCATCGGCGGTGCAGGCGGCAACGGTGGCAACGGCGGCGCGGGCGGTTCGGGCGCTACCGGAGCCAACGGCTATTCCCAAGGCGATAACGGCGGCGACGGAGGCGGCGGCGGCATCGGAGGCGGCGGCGGTACCGGCGGTACCGGCGGAGGTGGTGCCAATGGCGGGACCGGAGGCAACGCCGGCACAGGAGGCACCGGCGGTAGTGCCGGCGGCGGCGGCGCCGCCCAATACGTCGGTCCTGGAGCATTCGGTGGCGACGGTGGCACCGGCGGCGCCGGCGGCAACGCGGGCGCCCTCGGCACCGGCGGCCTTGCTGGCTTCGCCGCCAACGCGGGGGCCAACGGCAGCGGAGCCCAGGGCGGCGACGGTGGCACCGGCGGCCTCGGCGGCAGCGGCGGCCCGGTCGGCTCACCCGGCACCAACGGCACCGGCGGCCTCGGCGGCACCGGTGTCACCAACGGAACCGATGGGACACCTGTCGCGGAGTTCGCAACCATCGCGATCACGGAATTCGTCCAGGCCGGCCGTTACCCGTACCCGATCGTGCAGGTCTCCATCAACGGCGGTCCGGATCATCCCGTGCTGCTGGACAGCGGCTCCACCGGTCTCGTACTCGCCTACACCCCAACGGGTCTGGGCTCGTCGGTCTATTCCGGTTCCTTCACGTACGGCACGTCAGGCACTCTGTCCTACGACACTTACGACTCGACCGTGAGTTTCGGGAGCGGGATCGTCACGTCGCCGACGGCGATCGCGGTACTCACCCCGAGTTCCGTGGTGGCTTTCGACACCTATTGGAACGGCATCCCCATCGATGGCGTGCTGGGTATCGGGTCCAACAACAGCTATCCCGGTACCAGCATCGTGATGAGTGCGCTACCGGGAACTCTGAGTCAAGGCGCGCTGATCGACGGAGCCAACGACACACTGGTGTTCGGCCCCAACACGCAGTCCGGCATCACGGTTGGCGGAGCACCGTTGGCCACCCTGCTGGTGCAGATCAATGACGGACCCCAGATATCGGTTGCCGATTCGTATATCGACACCGGATACAACAACGGCTACATCGGGTCATCGATCTACACCGGCGGCCAGGCTCCGGGCGGAACCGTCATACCCGGAACAAAGATCACGGTCTACACCAGCGACGGCATACTGCTCTACTCGTACACGACAACAGCCACCAACGGGCCCGCCGTGCGGACCGGCTCGGTGTTCAACACCGGCTGGACGCCCTACACGCTGACGCCGATCTACAACGGGGCGAGCCCGAGCGGTTTGGGAACGACGATCTTCAGCAGCTGAGAGCAGAAGGGTGGATTCGGGTTCCCGAAACGCGCGATCGGTCCGTCGTGCCCGACAATCGGGGGACAGCGCAGTCATCCGGTTCGAGAGCCGTCCGGTGGACACTGAACCCGGACGGCGGGCCGAAACTGGTCGTGTCAGCATTTCAACTGAAAGGACCCGACAGACCATGAACCACCTCACCGTCACACTGAAGAAGATGTCGAACAGACCACAGCGCAAAATCGCCCTCCTGGCGGGCACTGCAGCGCTGGTCGGCATGGGGACAATGACCGCCTGCAGCACGAAGGAGAAGCCGGCTGAAACAGTCGCCCCGTCCTCCGGCTCCAGCGCTCCGGTCTCCCCGACCGAGAAGTCCGCGAAGCCTGGCGGAAACAATTCGTTCTCGCCGACAGTCAAGGCACCCCCGGCGCCGACCGCGCTGCCCGGCAACGTGATCACCGGCAATTAGGAATAGGAAAGCGTGAGGGTCCGGATTTCAAGGACACTGGTGGCGGCGGTCCTGGCCGCCACCAGTGTCGCTGCCGTTCCGGTGCTGAGGCACGGGCACCAGTCGGGTTCCGCCACGAGGATCGACGGCCCCTACGCAGTGTTGTTGGACACGTCGGCCGATCTCGGCCCAGCCGGTGACCGTGCGGTTCGACTGACCGCGGCGTTGACAAGCGAGTCCCGGCCGGAATTGCTCGATGACTGGGCGCGGCAACGCGGGCTTGCGGTGCGCTGGCGAACCGGCGACCGATGGGCCACCGTGGCGGGCCCGGCCACCGCTGTCGCAAGTGCTTTCGGGGTCGAGGTGCGCAACTACCGGGAAAGGCGCGGGCAGGTGTACTACGCCTCCCCTCAGCAGCCCGTGGTTCCCACGGCGCTACACGGCCAGGTGGCTGGATTCGGTCGCATTCTCGGCTACACACCGCACAGCGAATCGACTCGGTGGCAATTCCCCCTGGAGGTTCCAGGTCAGGGACTGACACCGCAAAATCTATCGCGGACCTACAACATCCAGCCATTGCAGGATGCGGGCTTCACCGGCAAGGGAACCACAGTTGTGGTTTTCGCATTCGACGGCTTCGACCAGGGGGACCTGGACATGTTCGCCGAGACGTTCAACCTGCCGAAGTTCACCCCTGACGTGGTGGGCGAGCTGCTGCCGCCGCGCAGCGGCGAGGCGAACATGGACCTTCAGGCCATCCACGCCATCGCACCGGAGGCGAAGAAGGTATTGGTCAACGCCCGCCCAACCGTGGAGGGCGACGGCTCCTACGCCAAGATCGCGGCGATGATGGAGGACACGGACCGCCGCTATCCCGGGGCGGTCTGGAGTCTGTCGATCGGCTGGGGCTGCGACAGACTCATCACCGCCACCGACCTCGTGCCGGTTCGCGCCGCCCTGGCAGCGGCGCAGCGCAGAGGCACCACCGCCTTCGATGCCAGCGGTGATCTCGCCGGACTGGAGTGCAAGGGTGGCGACGCATGGTCGTCTCCTCCGGCTTCCGACGACATCGGGCTGGATGCCGTCGCCTCGATGCCCGAGATGACCAGCGTCGGGGGGACGACGTTGTCCACCGACGCCGGAGGCGGTTGGGTGGGTGAACAGGCCTGGTTCGACGCCCCGCTGTCGCAGGGCTCCGGTGGCGGTGTGTCTGCGTTGTATGAACGCCCGGACTGGCAGTCGGCGGCGCAGGTACCCGATGGTGCGGGCCGGCGGCTGGTGCCGGATGTCTCCGCGATCGCCGATCCGTTCACCGGGTTGAAGATCGTCTACGACCGCCAGGTGATCGTCGGCGGCGGTACGTCGTTGTCGGCACCGCTGTGGGCCGGGATGGCCGCGGTGATCAACCAGTACCTCGCGCAGCGTGGCGGGCGACCGCTCGGTGATCTCAACCCGTTGCTGTACACCCTCGCCAAGGGATCGCGGCTTCCCGCGTTCCAGGACGTGGTCCGCGGTGGCAACGCCGTCGGCAACGCGGGCCCGGGTTATGACGCAGTGACCGGCCTGGGCACGCCGAATGTCGAGAACCTCGCCCAAGGCCTCCTGGTCACCCAGAAGTTGCTGTCATGACCGGCGTTGAGCGGCGGTGCCCGCGCTGCAACGTTGCGGTACCCGACGGAAACTTCTGCGGATCCTGCGGGTCCACCATGGCCGACGCCGCGGGCGAGAAGCCACAGTGGTTGCGGCCCAGCGTCTTCAGCGCGGCACCCTCGGAAAAGGTGCTACTCCCGTACTTCGCCAGTGCGATGTTTCCGCACCTACCGAAACGTTCTCGGAGGCCATTCCAGCTGACCCTTCTGATCGGGGCAATCGCGTTGGCTGCCTCGGTGTCGGTGAAGATGCCGGCGGTCGGAATCGCCATCTCCGCCCTGGGGCTTCCGCTGCTGTTCGTCCTCTATCTTCGGGCTTCGAGCCTGGACCGTGACATTCCCCGCACGTCACTGATACTCACCTCGGTGCTGGGCGCCATTCTCGGTTCCGTGTGGGTGCTGCTGACCGGCGGATTGGTGGCACGCAGCCTCAACATTCCGATCGGGGTCGGACTTGCCCTGCACCACCTGCTGGGCCAGGGCGTCGCCATTCCGGCGGCCGGAATGCTCCTCATGCTGGTGCCGCCATTGATCATCCGGAGATTGCGCCCGGGGGCGGGAGAATCCCTGGACGGGTTCACCATTGGCGCCCTGGGTGCATTGATCTTCACCGCAGCGGCGACGCTGGTCCGACTGGCCCCGCAGTTCTCCACCGGACTGTTCGCCCATGCCCGACCCATCCAGGGACTCATCGTCGAGGTCGTCATGTCCGGCGTGACCATCCCGGTCACCGCCGCCGCCGCCGGTGGACTGGTCGGCATCCTGCTGTGGTTTCGCCCCGGCGGGGACCACGATCGGCGAATTCGAGCCAACCTCGGGCTGCTGGCCGCAGCCGTGGTGCTCATTCACACCGCGGTGGCGGTCGTTGATCTCGTCGGAATTCCCCAGATGGCCATGCTCGCAATCCATCTCACCGCGACGATACTGGCACTGATCGCCCTGAGACTGGCTCTGCAACTGGCCCTGCTGCATGAGCAGCACGACCCGCTGCGCGCCGACGAACCACTGCTGTGCATCCACTGCGAAATGGTGGTGCCCGACATGCCGTTCTGCCCGGCCTGCGGCGCGGCAAGCCGAGCATCCACCCGCACATCCCGCGCCGAACGCCGCGAAATCCGGCCCCAGCCCGACGACGGGACGGCGAGCGATACCGGCGAACAGGACTATCCCGGGTACGCGCTGCCCGCCGGCACATATCGGGCGCCGGCAATCGAGCGACCCCGATTCGGGTGGCTCGTCGGCCGGTGGGGTGTCGTTGTCACAACGGTCGCGACGACACTGGCCGGCGTCGCTGCGGTGCTGGCGCCCACAATCGCCTCCTACGCGTGCCCACCGGAGTGCGGCCGGCCCCCCTCGGGCACGCCCGTGACGGGGCTCCCCCGCTTCACCTCAGCGGACAAGCAGTTCTCGGTGTCCTACCCGGCGCCGGAGTCGCCCTACGAGACAACCCTCTCCGACAACGGCATCACCGCGAAGTTTCTCGCCGGGGACACCGGCGTGATGCAGTTGTTCTCCCAGCCTGCCAACGGCCGCTCAGCCCGAGACATCGTCTCCGCGACCCTGGCCAAGCGCTTCCCCGATGCGAAGATCGACTATCAGATCCCCAACGCGATGGTGGGATATGAATCCGGTTACGGCGTGCTCGCCGACAACTGGCCGCAGAACCCCACCGCGACCTTCAGCCGCCAGCGCATCCTGGTGATGTCGGCGGTCAAAGACGACCTCGCGCTCATCGCCTTCGCGACCGGGCCCTACCGTGCCTTCGGGCCCGACTCCGGTCCCGGCCTGCCGTCGGCAGCCAACCTGCAACTCGCCGAGGATATGGGCCGGTACGTCAACAGTTTCCAGTGGAATGGCACAGCGTCACCCTGAGCGTTAATCGTTGCGGGATCACGCCATCCTGGCGGCCGCGATCGCCGGGGGTTGTCCCGAGGCGAGTGGCTAAAACACATGACAGCGAGGGGCGGCCTGCGGCATCGTTGTGGACATGTCACCAAAGGCATCCAAACTGAAGGTGCCCTCGCCGGGCGATGTCATTTCGGCTACCCAGGCGGCGGTCGATGCCGCGCAAGCGGCGGCTACCGGGGCCATGCGTATTCCGCCGGCGTCGGCTCGCTTGGCCGCGCAGATGCCGGACCTACTGGACAACATGGTCGCGACCACTGAGCGTCTCAACTCCGCGATGGATCGTCTCGACAAGTACCTGGCACTCGCCGAACCCACGCTCCGAGCGATGGACCGTCTGCTGCCACAGCTCGAAGCACTGGTCGCCACCGGCGACGAGATCTACGGTGCCCTGTCCCGCATTCCCGGGGTGTCCGCGCTGAGTCGGTTCGCAGGTCGGTCGTCTGAGGAAGATCCGCCCAAGAAGCGCAAGAAATAGCGAAGGGCATCGACGCTAGGCCTGGTCTGACGTCGGACTTGAGTAGTCCCACGACCGTGTTCGCACGGGCGTCAGGCGGATGTAGCAGGCCCCGGGTCTGGGTTCGGTCGGCCATTCCGACTCCGGCACGCCCCGTGCGCGGGCGCCTTCCCTCGCGAGCTGGAGCGCTTCGCCGTGTTCGCGAACGATGCGGGCGTGACCTTGGAACATCACTCCCCGGATGTCCGCCATGCTGGAGCCGTCTTCGAGCAGGACACTGACGTTCGGGTTGCTTTCGACGTTGGCGACTTTGCGGGTGCCATCTCGCACACCCATGATGATGTCGCGACCGAGGCGAAAGTATCCAAGGGGTACCGAGTGTGGAAATCCGTCCGCGTCGATGGTGCTCAATATCGCCCAGGCCGGGCGGCTATCGGCATAGGCCTCAATTTCTTCGTCACTGAGTTTTCTTGGCATGCCCCGAGGTTAGGCGACGGTCGATGAGCGCAGCGGGAATGCCCGTCAGAGGGCGAAGGGCTCGCCGACGAGTTCCTCGCTGAGCGTCCACAGCGCGGCGGCGTGTTCATCGTCGAGGAGGTAGGGCAGCATGCCGTTGATACCGGGGTTGGCACCCAGTACCCCGAGTCCGCAGTCGGCCAGGTAGGCACCGTTGTGATCGGCGAGCTCAGCCGCCGTTGCGGCCCACACCTGGGTCGCCGCGCCGGCCGGAACGGTCTTGAAGTGCAGTTCTTCGACCCTGGCGTGGCCCTCGGTTTTCGCGGCCGCCTCGGCGCGTTTTTTGGTGTCGGCGACCACTTCGATCAGAAGCTCTTCGGTGAGGTGCCGGCCCAGTTCGGTGACGATGGCGCCGGGGTGCACCGAGAACGACAACAAGCCCGCGGGCCCGGCACGGCGGGCCAACTCACGAGCGAACAGGGCGTTGGCCGTCTTCGACCGCCCGTATGCGATCCAGGCGTTGTAGTGCGTTGTCGCGAAGTTCGGGTCCACCAGATCGACGTCAGCGCGGGAATGCCCGCCCGAGGACAGCGTCACCACCCGCGGGGACTCACCCCGGAGCAGGGCCGGGGCCAGTCGGGCAGTGAGAAGGAAATGCCCCAGGTGGTTGGTGCCGAACTGGGTCTCAAAGCCGTCGACGGTGTGGCCGAACGGGCAGGCCATCACCCCGGCGTTGTTGATGAGTACGTCGATGCGGTCGTGCTCGGCGAGGAAGGTGTCCGTGAACGCACGCACCGACGAAAAGTCGGCCAGGTCAACCACTCCGGCGTCGAACTGCCCGTCGGGCACACGTTTCCGGAGTTCGGTGACGGCGCCGTCGGCGCGTCCCGGGCTGCGAGCCGCTACCGTGACCAGCGCCCCGCGGGAGGCCATCGCCCTGGCGCTCTCCAGTCCCAGACCGCCGGCCGCGCCGGTGATCACCACACGCCGTCCGGACAGGTCGATTCCGGCGAGGACGTCGTCGGTGGTGGTGTCTTTTCCGAATGCGGTCATCGACGGTCCGCGTCAGCTTGAAGCATCGACGGCGCTGACAACGAGCCGGAAGGGGCCTTCTTGTTTGTCGAGGATGTAGATCGCGACCCGGTTGATGATCGCAGGGTCCAGCGGCGGAGCGCCGGGGGCGGGGTTGAGGAACATGCCCACCGACTCGAAACCGGCAACGGGAAGGTCGTAGGTCCGGCGGACGCCGGGATCGGTGGCGAAACGCTGGATGTAGGACCAGGGCTGCCCCGTCTCCACCTTCACCATGTAGGTCTTGCCGTCGCCCAGTGCTTGCACGCGCAGCGACGTCGCGCCGGTTGCCCGGCGCCCGATCTCGAAGTCGACCGGACCCCGGGCCGAGGCGAATCCGCCGTTGTTCTCCAGCGATATGTTGCCGGAGAACTCCAGACCACCGTCGCCGAATGTGACCGCCGACGTCGACCGGCCGCCCATCACGGGGTCATTGACTGTCGTCCAGGCCGCTACCGCGGCGGGATCACCGAAGTCGACCAGAACCGCCG
>NZ_JBPCSX010000245.1:0-9293 GCF_051006775.1 Mycobacterium sp. | reverse complement strand
GTATCAGGGTGAGCCGATCACCCACGACAACGCCGCCCACTATCGCGGACCGCTGCAGCGCCGGCTACTGATCAACAGGTGCGGATCCTGCAAGCGCTCGCACCACCCTCCCAAGCCGGTGTGCCCGCACTGCCGGTCGACCGATGTCGTGCCCACCGACGTGAGTGGCAGGGGCACCATCCACATGGCCATATTCCTGCATCAGGGGCCGCCCGCCGAGGGCGTCGACTACCGGACGCCCTACCCGGTGGTCACAGTCGAGCTCGACGAGAGCGCTGGGCTGCGTTTCACCAGCACCGTCGTCGACGCCCCGGTGGATGACATCACCATCGGCGCGGCTGTCGAATTGGTCTGGCACACACGCCATAGCAGCCCGATGCCGGTATTCCGCTTGGTGAACGGGGGTCCGGCGTGAGCGTTCAGAATCCGCTCCGGCACAGCGTCGCCATCGCCGCCGCATCGAGCACCGGGTTCGTGGCGCGCAACTCGGGACGCAGCCAGACCTCGCTGGCAGCGCAAGCCTGCATCGATGTCATCGAGCAGGCCGGGTTGACCGTCGCTGATATCGACGGTCTATGCGGATCCTGGCCGTCGGCCGCGGTGCTGCAGTCGACACTGGGCATTCCGCGCACGACCTGGTCGGCTAATCCGCCGATCCCGATCGGCAACCATGTCGCGGCTGCGGCGGCGGCCGTTCACGCCGGACTTGCCGAAGTCGTTCTCGTCTACCATGCCGCCTACCGACTGCCGTGGAATACCGGATCCTCACTGAAGGATCCGTTCCGCAGGATCGCCACGCCCGGATTGTCCGACCCCCAGCCCGGGCCGGAGAACATCGCCGGAGCGGTGGGGTACACCGCGTGGGCTTCCCGCTACATCCACGAATTCGGGTTGACCAAGGAGCCCTTCGGATTGGTCGCGATCAACGACCGATCCAACGCCGCGCACAATCCGCTTGCCGCCATCGCCACGCCACTGTCGATGGATGAATACCTGGCCGCGCGGATGATCCGCTGGCCGCTGTGCATGCTCGACATGGATATAGCGGTGGACGGGGCTGACGCGTTCATCGTGACCACGGCTGAGAGAGCGCGGGATATGGCGCTACCGCCGGTGCTGATCGACGCGGTGGTGCTGGGGCAGACCGACCGCAACGAAGAGGATCAGCTGGCGGGCCTGGATCGCCACGGACAACAGGTCGTGGTCGAGTCGCTGCGTGCCAAGAGCGAATTCTGGATCGACGATGTCGACGTGTACTTCCCGTACGACGGTTTCACCGTCCTCACTCTCAATTGGATCGAAAACGCCGGCTGGTGCGGCCGCGGCGAAGCGGGCGAATTCCTGGCAGAGCACTGGGATCACGACACTAATCGGGTGCTGATCGGCGGCCGGGTGCCGATCAACCCGCACGGGGGCTCGCTATCTGAGGGGGCCACCCAGGGCTCCGGACATCTGCGGGAGGCGGTTCACCAGTTACAGGGCCTCGCCGGACCGAGGCAGGTTTCCGACGCACAGCGGGCTTTGCTGACGATCGGTGGCTTCTTCTTCAACGCCCAGGGCGTCACGTTATGTCGCGGATAGCGCCGACGAAATGTCGTTCTCGTCCGAGTGCGTCGATCTACGTGGAGTTTGGTCAACCCAGTGATTAGCGTCACCCCAATGGTCCCGGACTTCCCTGAGGGAATGGCGAACTGCACGCGATGAACGTGATGGATGAGAAGTTCTTCGAACCCGACCTCGAGACGATGCCGCGGGCGGAGCTCGAGGCACGTCAAGAGGCGCGAATTCTCGAACTGGTCAACATCGCCTATGAGAACGCACCGCTGTATCGATGGTGGTGGGACAAGGCGGGTGTGCGGCCCGCCGATATCAAGTCGATGGCTGATTTCACCGAGAAGATCCCGTTCATCTCCAAAGATCTGATCAAGCAGTGGCGCGACGACCACGGGGACCCCTTCGGAGGTCTGGTGTGCCCGTCCGAGGGTCCGATCAACGCGGTCATGTCCAGTTCGGGAACGACCGGTGAGCCGACCTACTTCGCCGAGTATCACCGGCCATGGAGCCCGCTTGCGGTCGGCATGATCCGGAGCCTCTGGGAGCATGGTTTGCGGCCCGGCGACAGAGCGTTGGAGCAGCCGACGACGTTCCGCGGGGGCGGCCGGCATGCGTTCCGTCTTCTCGGCGTCACCAGCATCGATTTCAACAGCTTCCTCGGGGCATGGAATGACGTGCTCGATGCCGTCGATCGCTATGACATCCGCTACCTGCAGCTGATGGGTCCGTTGATGAGCGAACTCGACTCGCTCAGCGAGGTGCGCGATATCCGCACAGCCCTGGCACCGCTGAAATTCGCCAGTTTCGCCGGCGAACCACTCGGTAGTCGGATGCAGGCCAAGGTCCGCGATGAGTGGGACGTCAAGCTGGTGATGTGGACCAGCGCCGGTGACATCGGAACGGCGTGGGAATGCAGCATCGGCGATGGCTACCACATCTGGGAGGACACTGCGGTCGTCGAGTGCATATCCACCTCAGGTTCTGACGCGGTGCCCGATGGCCAGATCGGTGAACTGGTGGTGACGGCGATCGACAACGACCTGGCGCCACTGATCCGCTACCGGTCCGATGATCTCGTTGTGCTGGACCGCGGGGTATGCGGCTGTGGGCGCACCCACGTGCGCAAATGGCCGATGGGACGAAAGGGTGACCAGATCCTGGTCCGGGGACTGGCGGTCACGCCGATGCAGGTCTGGGAGGTGGTGGAGAAATGCGACGAGACCCGCGGCGCGCTTTTCCAGATAATCCGCCCCGCGGAGGAACTCGATGAACTGCGCATCCGGGTCGGCTATGACACCAGCCGGACCGGCGATCTGACCGAGTTGGACGAAAGGCTGAGCTGGCAGATCGAAGAAGCGCTCGGTATCCGACCGCACCTTGAACTGGTGGACGAGAAGGCGATCATCGCCAGGGCATCGTCTGCAGCGAAGGTGCCACGAGTGAGCAAGACCTGAGGTGTATTGATGACATACGAATCCACCACCGCGCGTGCAGAATTGCTGCAACGTCCTGACCCGGCACGAATCTCGAGATTCCTCGTCGACGGAGAGCATGTCGACTTCCCGGTATCTGAATCCGATACGCTCCGCGATACCGCCTGGTCGGCCGACATGCTCGGGCGATGGGGAATCGAATCAGATGGACGGATTCTGGTCAGTGCACTCTCGTGGCACGGCGCCTGGTTCGATCCGGTGCGCTATGCCGCAATCAAAATTGGAGCCTGCTACTCGAACATCGAGGCATGGGGCTGGGACGTCACCCGATTCTCCAGTTTCCTGAGCCGGTTCGACTTCGACATGCTGATCGGTGTCGGGAGCGAATCGTTGGCAGCACTTGCCCAGACCGGGCGGGCGGCTGAACTCCTGGGACGGGTGGGTCACATCCTGGCCCAGCCCGACGCCGTCGCACCGCTGGCCGAATTGGGTATCGACGCGTCGGTTATCGCGATGGCCGGACCTGCACTCCTGGCGGGTGATCCTTCGAGCGAAGGCCTGCTGTACAACCAGGAGGAATGGCTGATCGAATCTGACGGTGGCGAACTGCTCGTCACCACCTGCGGTCCTCGCGCGGAGCGTTTCGAAAATCAGCGTACCGGCGTCCGAGGCAGTGTAAGTCAGATCGTCGAAAGGAGCGTCGTCAGCATGGACGGCCTCCGTTGAGCCGGGCGACCTTCGCCGACATCCTTGAGCAGCATGCGTTGGGCCGCAGCGACAAGCTCGCGCTGGCTGAGGATGATCGCGAGATCACCTGGCTGGAGCTGTCCGAGCGTGTGTCGCGCCTGACGGGCGCGTTGCGGGCGGCCGGGCTGGGTCGCGGTGATCGCATTCTCTGGCTGGCCCAGAACTCGTTCCGGGTCTACGAGTTACTCTGTGCGGCAGCCCAACTCGGCGCAATGGTGTGCCCGGCGAACTGGCGATGGTCGGCCGCCGAAATGGCCTTCGCGATCGAAGATTTCGACCCAGCGGTGATCTTCTGGCAGGAAGACGAAATCGGTGCGACGGTCCGCGAGGCTCGCGCCATGTCACCGCACAGCCGGCATTGGCTGGACGCCGACGACGGCTACGAGGCGTTCCTTGGCGCGGGTAGCGCCACATCGCCAGTCGGCGGGGTTTCGGCCGATGATGCGCTGCTGGTGATCTACACCGCCGCGATCCACGGCCGGCCGGCCGGCTCCATGCTCTCGCAGCACAACCTGCTGCGGATGGGGGCGGCGACGGCCTGGGCTTATTCGATCGGCCCGCAAACCGTGTTTCTCAACTCGGGTCCGATGTTTCATATCGGAAATTTCCAGATCGCCGGAATCCCCACCTTCACGATGGGCGGGACGAACGTGATCCTGCGTCGGCCCGATCCTCAAGCCGTGCTCGAAACTCTGGAGCGACGCGGCTGCACGTCGGCCTTCCTGATGCCGGCGACGATCGCCGACGTAGTCGGTCTGCAACAGCAACAGCAACGGGATCTTTCGGCCTTCCGCGCCAACGCCGCGATTCCGCTGTGGGCCGGAATTGTGCAGTTCGACGATGTTCCAGCGACACGCATCTCCGGCGGAATGGGCTACGGACAGACCGAAATCACCGGCCTCAATGTCATGCCGGCATTCGGTGGTGGCTCGATCGGCAATGCCGGTTGGCCTGCACCGGGTCTGGTTGTTCGCCTGCTCGACGCCGACGGCACCGAAGTGTCCGACGGTGAGGCGGGGGAGATCTGCGCCCGCGGCGACATGGTGCACCTCGGCTACTGGAATCGCCCGGAAATCAACGCGAATCGTTTTCGGGCCGGCTGGTGGCGAACCACCGACCTGGGCTGCCGCGAATCCGACGGCAGCATCAGCTTCATCGGGACGATGACGAGGATGATCAAGTCAGGAGCTGAGAACATCTTTCCCGCTGAGGTGGAGAAGGCTCTCGAGTCCCACCCCGCGGTGCGACAAGCAGCCGTCATCGGCATTCCCAATCCGCGGTTCCTGCAGGATGTCAAGGCGATCGTGGTGCTGGCGCCCGATGCCAATGTCACCGAGGCCGAACTGATCGAGCACTGCCGATCAATCATCGCGTCCTACAAGAAGCCGAAGAGCATAGAGTTTGCTACCGAAATACCGATGCTCGGACCGGCCAAGGACTACGCCGCCCTCGACGAACGCTACGGCGGCGGGGGATACCCGGGCGGCGTCAACTTGGGCGGCGGGGCTGAACATGCCATCGCTCGCACTGCGACATAAGGAGAACTGCTATGGCCCGTAAGCGGTACGACATCGGTGTGGACGAATTGATCGTCCGGAGTGCGGGGGAATGTCCGCAGAGGGACGTGTACGGAAAGCTGCTGCAGGGTCCCGCAGTGGTGGACCGCGGCGATGATTCCCCGCTGCTGATAACGCGACTCGAGGACGTCGTGTTCATCAATCAGCAGAAGTCGGTGCTCGGCAACGGCGATGCGGGTACGGACATGGCCGCCGGGCAGCGCTTGATTCCCTTGGACATCGATGGTGAGGAACACACGAAGTTCCGCAGGCTGCTGGACCCTCTTTTCGCGCCGAAGTCGAAGGTATCGCAACTCGGGGGTCTGGAGCCTGAAGTCCGGCGCCTGGCGAACGCGCTGATCGACGATTTCATCGATGCCGGCGAAGTTGAGCTGTACAGCCAGTTCTGTGTCCCGCTTCCCACCATCATCTTCGTCCGCATGCTTGGACTGCCCGACACCGACCGCCAATTCTTCCTGCAGTTCAAAGACGATCTGGTTCATGCCCATACCGGATCGGCGGAGGGCGATGCCGAACTCCGGATGAATGCGGCACTGCGGATGTTCGGTTACCTCGACGAACAGATCAATCTGCGAGAGGCCGATCCGAACTCCTATCCGGGACTGCTCACCGGCCTGGTTCAGACGGAGGTCGATGGCGAGATGCTGACGAAGCAGGAACAGCTGAACATCGCATTCCTTCTCATGGTCGCCGGGCTTGACACGGTCACTGGCGCACTGTCGTGCATGTTCGCCAGGCTGGCCGGACACCCCGACGAACAGCAGCAGTTACGTGATGACCCGGCGTTGATTCCGAGCGCCGTCGAAGAGCTGCTGCGCTATGAAAGTCCGGTCCAGTGGGGTCACCGGCTTGCCACCGAGGACCTCACCCTGCCGTCCGGGTATCAGGTGCGCGCGGGTGACCATATGCAGCTGCTGTGGGCCGCGGCCAACCTGGACGAGTCTGGCTGCCCGGCAGCCGCAGAGGTCCGGTTCGACCGTAAGGCGAACCGACATGTGGCCTTCGCGAGTGGGACACATCGGTGTCTGGGATCGCACCTGGCCCGAATGGAACTGAGATGCGCCGTGGAGGAGTTTCACAATCGGACGGCCTCGTATCGGATCCGTGATGGCGAGACTCCGCAGTATCCGGGCGGCACAGTGCGTTCGGTGTCCTACCTGCCGCTGGAGTTCACACCCCGGTAGACGCCGCGGGCGTCAACGTGTGGTCAATCCGCCCGAAATCCCCAGGGCTCGAGCGATGAACGGTAACGCGATGTGCTCGATTTCTTGACGCGGGGTGGCCCGGTAACTCGCCTGATCCGCCGCCATTCCAGCCACCAGATTGAAGATCGCCTGTGCGTCGGCGACCGGATCCTCGGAGGTGAATTCGCCACCGGCGACGCCGTCGGCGATGGCTTCGGCCAGCGGGGCGACCATCCGGGCCGCGCATTGGTCGATCTCGTCGGGATACTCGTGTCGCAATTCCCGCCAATGCGAGGCGAACAGCGATGACGGCTTGACCAGCTCCTCGTTGTAGGCCATATCGAGCGTTGCGGAGATGTAGTTGCGGACGCGTTCGGCCGGCGTCGCCCCGCCCGCCGTAACCCGGGCCAGATGTATCGCCGCCCCCCCGAGCTCTCTGTCCATCAATGCCATCAGAAGGTCGTTCTTCTTCTCGAAGTGCCGGTAGAAGCTCCGGGTGGACAACCCGGCCTGACGCAGGACCCCTTCGACCTTGAAGCCCCACCATCCGCTGCGTTCGAGAACCCCTCGCGCCGCCAGCAGCAACTGATTGCGCTCGGCGTCGGCCTCCGCGGCCGTCGTGCGGACCCCGCTCAACCCGCCGACAGGATCCTGATCGGACGATGGGGGCGACGTCATCGGTGTTCCTCGTTCCGGGGTTCGCACGCTGGTCGGCTAAACAATAGCCAGTTGCCCGGGCAGGTGGTCCCACCCTTGGTCTATTGCGCCATAACCGCAGGCCAACGGCCACTCCGCCGAAAACTGGCTTTTCGGAAGAAGGTGCGTCCACCGATTGAATCCGGTGTTGACTGGCTCCTAGCATCGACTGCAACGCGGACCGCGGGAGGCTCTGGTTGAAAATCGTCAAACAGGTCGTCGAAATCGTCGACGCCAACTGCACCGGCTGTTATCGGTGCGAGCGCGCCTGCCCGACCGGAGCGATCGAGATGGTCGGTCCCCGCAAGACCGCGCTGGCCGTCGTGGAAGAGGCCGGTTGCATCGCATGTTTCCGGTGCATCGACGTCTGCGATGACGATGCCATCACCATCGCCGAACTGCCGGAACCGCGACGGATCGGAACCCCGGCGAAGAACTTCGACCCGGCCGAGATCCGCGAGTTGTGCGATATCGCCGGGTTGGACGCCGACCACATGGCCTGCCTGTGTAGCAGCACCAAGGTCAAGGAGCTCGCCGCGGCCGTGATCGCCGGCGCGCGAACCTTCGAGCAGTTGGCGCGGGCGACCGGTGCCGCCTCGGGGTGCCTGATGTACTGCAGTGTCCCGATGCTTCGTATTCTCCGGGCCGGAAACGGCAACGGCGCCGACGACAAACCTCATGTACGGCGCTACGACACCGATCAGGTTCTCCTGGAGATTCCTGAAGCTGCAGCCGACGGCTATCCGCTCTTCGCGCTGCGCCAGGAGCAAGCCTCACAGCGATCCTCCCAGAGTGAGCGAGCACACCCATGACCTCCGGAATAACGACCCATCCTGCGCTCACGCCCCCGACCGTCATGCCGACTGTCTATGGCCCGCCCCCGCAAGCCGTTCGTGGAGCGGACCTTCCCGGCATCGTGTCGGTGAAGGTCCGAGATCTCTTCCCGGCAATCGAGCAGGCGATCTACTCCTATGACACCGACGCCTCGGTCATCCGGGCGCACACTGAAGCGGCGCTGGCCCCGGTGGATATGTCGATGATCAAGGCGGGCGACACCGTCAACGTGCTGTGCTCCGAGCACGGTTTCGGCATTCTCGGCGGGGATGCGTATGCCGAGATGCTCACCACGATCAAAGACGAAGTGCAGCGCCGGACGGGTTGTATCAATGTACGACTGGTCGTGATGGCGTGGCTCGGGGCTAAAGAAGCACCGGAGATCATCGAGTACTACGAACTGGACCGCCGTTTCGACGGACGGGTCCGCGGCGCAACGCCGATGGATCAGGGAATCCCGATCGAGACCGCGATGGGGACGCTCTACGGGTTGCGGAAGGTCTACGACGGCGACTGGATCATCCACGCCCACTATGACGACCCGCGCGAGATTTACCTGCACCGCGCGATCGACAGAATCACCAAGCCATTCGGAATGTCGTACGCGCGGATGGAGACCCGATCGGTCTTCCACATGACCATGGGACCCCGAAGTGGGAACTTCATCGGGCGGGCCATCGCAGATTCGGACTTCGTACGTTCGAAGTTGGCGTTCTCGGTTTCCCTGATGACCTCACCCGACGGAATCACCGGCGTTGACGCCGACAACAATCTGCGGGCGATGGGGGACCGGATGACGGCCAACATCCTGCGTTCATACGGCTCGATGCTGGCTCTTTTCCGATCCATCACCGACTGTGTCGCCGTTATCGACGGCGGTAAGTGGCCTTACTACATCCATGCGGGTGGCCTGATCTTCGGGCACCTGATGTACAACAAGATGGACTGGTTCGACCTCGAGCGGGCGGATGAGGATGTCGCTCTGGAGAAGGCCCTGTCGGTTGGCCTGTCCGAGTCCATCCGAGCGGCAGTGATCAATCAGGCACTCATAGGTCTGAACTTCACCAGCCTGACGATGATCTGCCCGACCTTTGTTGCGAACTCCGAAATGGCGCAGGCACTTCGCCACGATTTCAGCAATCCGATGTTCCTTGACCGTGCCGAGGTCGTCGAGAACTTGGCCGCCGCGGTCGACGCCGCGGTCGAACGCGGCGGGACAGACAAGATCATCGTGTTCGACGGCAGCTACGGTTCGCTCAATGTCAGTG
>NZ_JBPCSX010000244.1:0-23572 GCF_051006775.1 Mycobacterium sp. | reverse complement strand
GGCGTGGCGGTGGTTTCGCCGAAGGCCGAGGGTGTTCGGCTGATCCAGACGCCCTGCTCGGCCGGGGGCGAGGAGTACGCCGTCGAGTTCCGGGGTGTCTCCGTGGCCGCCGACGCTGTTCTGGCCGGTGGGACCGTGCACCGGCTGAATCAGTTGGCACTGGCCGCGATCGGCGCCTACGCCGCCGGGCTACTCTCCGGCGCGGTGCGTTTGACCGCCGACTACGTGACCAATCGGCACCAGTTCGGCAGGCCGCTGGCGACATTCCAGACCGTGGCCGCCCAACTGGCCGAGGTCTACATCGCCGCGCGCACGCTGGCGCTGGCCGCGACATCGGTGGTGTGGCGGCTCTCCGAAGGTCGCGACGCCGACGAGGACCTCGACATCTTGGCCTACTGGCTGACCTCGCAGGCACCCCCGGCGATGCAGATCTGCCATCACCTCCACGGCGGCATGGGTATGGACATCACCTACCCCATGCACCGGTACTACTCGTCGGTCAAGGACCTTTCCCGCCTTCTCGGCGGACCCGCCCATCGTCTGGATCTCGTGGCTGGTCGCCACTAAACCCTGAAGCGGAGCGCAATGTATATAGAACTCACCCCCGAGCAGCGGCACCTGCAGGCCGAACTTCGGCAGTACTTCGCCACCCTCATCTCCGCCGACGAGGCCAAGGAGATGGAGGTCGACCGGCACGGCAAGGCCTATCGCGCGATCATCAAGCGGATGGGTTCGGACGGAAAGCTCGGTGTCGGATGGCCCAAGGAGTACGGCGGCCACGGGTTCGGCCCGATCGAACAACAGATCTTCGTCAACGAGGCGGCCCGCGCCGACGTCCCGTTGCCCGCGGTGACGTTGCAGACCGTGGGTCCCACGCTGATGGTCTACGGCAACGATGCTCAGAAGAAGAAATTCCTCCCTGCGATTCTGGCCGGGGAGGTCCACTTCGCCATCGGCTACTCCGAACCGGAGGCCGGCACCGATCTTGCATCGCTTCGAACCTCAGCGGTCCGGCATGGCGACGAATACATCGTCAACGGCCAGAAGATCTGGACCACCGGCGGTCATGACGCCGACTATGTCTGGCTGGCCTGCCGCACTGATCCGGAAGCGGCCAAGCACAAAGGGATTTCGATCCTGATCGTCGACACCACCGATCCGGGCTACTCGTGGACGCCGATCATCCTCTCCGACGGCGCCCACCACACCAACGCCACCTACTACAACGACGTCCGCGTACCGGCCGACATGCTCGTCGGTGAGGAGAACGCCGGCTGGCGGCTGATCACCACCCAGCTCAACCACGAGCGCGTCATGCTCGGACCGGCGGGCAAGATCGCCGGACTCTACGACCGCGTGCACGCCTGGGCGTCCAAACCCGGTGGGGACGGTGTGACACCGATCGACCGTGACGATGTCCGACGGGCCCTCGGTGAGATCAAGGCCATCTGGCGGATCAACGAACTGCTCAACTGGCAGGTAGCGGCTGCCGGCGACACCGTCGACATCGCCGATGCCGCCGCCACCAAGGTGTTCTCCACCGAGCGGATTCAGCGCATCGGCCGGCTCGCCGAGGAGATCGTCGGCAAGTACGGCAACCCGGTCGAGGACGAGACCTCTGAGCTGTTGGCGTGGCTGGATTCTCAGACCAAGCGCAGCCTGGTCATCACCTTCGGCGGCGGAGTCAACGAGGTGATGCGCGAGCAGGTCGCCGCTGCCGGATTGAACGTGCCGCGAGTTCCTCGATGACGGTGATCGACCAGATTCAGCAGGCCGCCGAGAAGATCAAGGCATCAGGAAAGAGCAAGCCCCGCAAGGGACGTCACGCGGTGAACCAGCCGATGGTCGACCATTGGCTGGACGCACTCGGCGACAAGAACCCGATCTATGTCGACGAGGCCGCCGCAAAGGCTGCCGGGCACTCCGGCATCGTCGCGCCCCCGGCAATGATCCAGGTGTGGACCATGATGGGACTGGGCGGCGTGCGGGCCGACGACGACCCGTTGGGCAAGATCATCGGGATGTTCGACGACGCCGGTTACATCGGCGTCGTCGCCACCAACTGCGAGCAGACCTATCACCGCTATCTGCATCCCGGCGAAGAGGTGAGCGTCGCCGCCGAACTGACCGACGTCGTCGGCCCCAAGCAGACCGCACTGGGGGAGGGTTTCTTCATCAACCAGAAGATCACCTGGTCGGTCGACGGCGAAGAGGTCGCCGAGATGCTCTGGCGGATCATGAAGTTCAAGCCGGCTGACAAGGCTGCCGCCTCCGGGGTTCCCGAGGATCTCGACGCCGATCTGATGATGCGCCCCGCGGCATCCCGCGACACCCAGTTCTTCTGGGACGGGGTCAACGCACACGAACTCCGCATCCAGAAGCGACCCGACGGCACACTGCAGCACCCGCCTGTCCCGGCGATCTGGCAGGACAAAGAAGCGCCCGTCGAGTACGTGGTGGCAAGCGGCAGGGGAACGGTCTTCAGCTTCGTCGTCCACCATGCGCCGCAGGTGCCGGGACGGACCCTGCCATTCGTGATCGCACTGGTCGAACTCGAGGAGGGTGTGCGGATGCTGGGCGAGTTGCGGGGCGCTGACCCCGCGACGGTGAAGATCGGAATGCCCGTCACCGCAACGTATATCGACTTCCCGGACGGCGAGAGCGGACCCGCCTGGACGCTCTACGCATGGGAGCCCGCCAAGTGAGCACACCCGCCGTCGGCACCACGCTGCCCGAGTTGGCTCTCTTCGGAGATCCGACCTTCATCGTCTCCACGGCCATCGCCACCCGCGACTACCAGGATGTCCACCACGACCGGGACAAGGCGCAGGCCAAGGGATCCAAGGACATCTTCGTCAATATCCTCACCGACACCGGCCTGGTGGAGCGTTACGTCACCGATTGGGCCGGACCGAGCGCGTTCATCAAGTCCATCGCCCTGCGACTCGGTGTGCCCTGGTACGCCTACGACACGGTGACCTTCAGGGGCGAGGTGACCGCTGTCGAGGACGGACTCATCACCGTGAAAGTCGTTGGCAGCAACAGTCTGGGCGATCACGTCATCGCCACCGCCAAGCTCACCATCGGAGGTGCCTGATGCCCGGCGAACTGTCCGGCAAGGCCGCCATCGTCGGCATCGGCGCCACCGACTTCTCCAAGGACTCCGGCCGCAGTGAGCTGCGACTGGCGGCCGAGGCGGTGCTTGACGCGCTTGACGACGCCGGTCTGACCCCCGCCGACGTCGACGGCATGGTGACTTTCACCATGGACTCCAACACCGAGGTCGCCGTCGCCCGCGCCACCGGGATGGGGGACTTGAAGTTCTTCTCCAAGATCCACCATGGCGGCGGTGCGGCCTGCGCGACCATCCAGCAGGCGGCGGTCGCGGTGGCCACCGGTGTGGCGGATTGTGTTGTGGCATACCGTGCTTTCAACGAGCGTTCCGGGATGCGGTTCGGCCAGGTGCAACTGCGGCTGATCCAGGGCGCGGATTCCACCAGCGTCGACAACTCCTACTCCTATCCGCATGGGCTGTCCACGCCGGCGGCACAGGTGGCGATGATCGCGCAGCGGTACATGCATCTTTCCGGTGCGACAAGCCGCGACTTCGGAATGGTGTCGGTGGCCGACCGCCGCCACGCCGCCAACAATCCGAAGGCTTACTTCTACGGCAAGCCGATCACCATCGAGGATCACCAGAACTCGCGCTGGATCGCCGAGCCGCTGCGTCTGCTGGACTGCTGTCAGGAGACCGACGGCGGGGTGGCCATCGTGGTGGTCTCGGCAGAGCGAGCGAAGGATCTCAAGCACCGGCCGGCGATCATCGAGGCGGCATCGCAAGGCTCGGGCCCGGATCAGTACTCGATGGTGAGCTACTACCGTCCCGAGATCGGGTTACCGGAGATGGGTCTGGTGGGCCGACAGCTGTGGGCGCAGTCCGGACTGACCCCGGCCGATATCCAGACCGCGATCCTCTACGACCACTTCACTCCGTTCACGCTGATTCAGTTGGAGGAGTTGGGTTTCTGCGCCAAGGGCGACGCCAAGGACTTCGTCGCGGGCGGCGCCATCGAGATGGGCGGGCGGCTGCCGATCAACACTCACGGCGGCCAACTCGGGGAGGCCTACATCCACGGGATGAACGGCATCGCCGAAGGTGTGCGTCAGCTGCGCGGCACCTCGGTCAACCAGGTCGACGCCGTCGAGCATGTGCTCGTCACCGCGGGCACCGGGGTGCCGACGTCGGGTCTGATCCTGGGCTAGGCCCTGCCGCACCCAGCCCCGCCGCACCTCGCCCCGCCGCACCTCGACTGTGAAACCAGCTTCACTCCACAGGTCGAGCGTGAAGGCAGCTTCACAGTCAGCCGGGTGTCAGTGCATTGGCGCACACTGCCGCCATGACGGGAGTATTCATCGGCAGCGAAGCCATGGCCCAGGGCATGTCCTGGGGAGAACTGCAGCGCCAGTCCGTCCGGGTGTACCGCGACGTCTACGTTCCTGCGGGGACCGAAATCACCGCCGCCGTGCGCGCGCACGCTGCCTGGCTATGGTCCCGCCGCCGAGGCATTGTGGCTGGTCTGGGGGCCGCCGCAGTGCACGGCAGCAAGTGGGTTGACCCTGCATCGAGCGTCGACCTCTACCACGACAACCGGCACCGTCTGCCGGGGCTGCGCCCGCGATCGGAACGTCTCGGGGACGACGAGGTCTGCGTCGTGGCCGGAATAGCACTCACCACACCGGCGAGGACTGCTCTGGATCTAGCCTGCTGGTACCCGCTCATGGCGGCGGTGGCGGCTGTCGATGCCCTTGCCCGTGCGACCGACCTCAAGATTGCCGACGTCGAGCTGCTCGCCGAACGCCGGGGCGGGCGGCGCGGCATCGTGAAGGCCCGGCGGGTGCTCGGTATCGCCGACGCGGGCGCACAGTCGCCGAAGGAGTCGTGGCTGCGGACCGTGCTCGTCCAAGCGGGTCTGCCGAGGCCGGAAACCCAGATCCCGATCCGCGACGGGTTCGGCAGGGTGATCGCGTACCTGGACATGGGGTGGGAGGGACTGAAAATCGCTGTCGAATACGACGGGGATCATCACCGAACGCTGCGGTCGCAATACTCCTATGACATTCGCCGCCTGGAGATGCTTCAACGCCGCGGCTGGATCGTCATCCGGGTTACTGCGGAGGACACGGCGGCGCAGGTCGTGCGCCGGGTTCGTGACGCTCTGGCTCGCCGACGGTGAAGTTATCTTCACGATCGACGCCGACGGTGAAGATAACTTCACACTCGGCGGGGGGCTGGGCGGGGGCGGGGGCGAGGCGGGGCGGGGCGGGGCGGAGGCCTGGCAGGGGCTCGGCTAGGCCCCGACCAGTTCGACGCCGGCAAGCACCGTCTCGTCGCCGCGCGACGGCGCGGTGACGACGGCGCTGAACCGATTGCCGTCCTGCCAGATCGATGCCTTCAGTGTTTCACCGGGGAAGACGACGCCGGCGAAGCGCGCACCGTAGGACGAGACCCGGGTGGCGTCGGCGTCGAGCACGGTGTCCACGATCGCCTTGCAGGTCATCCCGTAGGTGCACAGACCGTGCAGGATCGGCCTCGGAAAGCCTGCGCCGGCGGCGAATTCGGGATCGGAGTGCAGCGGGTTGCGGTCACCGCACAGCCGGTACAGCAGCGCCTGCTGCGGCAGCACCGGGATGGCGACCTCGAAGTCGGGTGCCCGCTCGGCGATCTCCGAGGACGTCGACGGCCCGCGGTCGCCGCCGAAGCCGCCCTCGCCGCGGGCGAAGATCGACCGCTTCACCGTCCACAGTGTCTTGCCACCCGGGTCGACGACGGTCGTCTCGTTGCAGATCACCGCAGCCTTGCCCTTGTCCCAGATGTCGGTGATCCGGGTGACCGCGCGACCGGCTCCGCTCGGCGGCAGCGGCGCGGGCACCGTGACCGCTTCACTGGCGTGCAGCACCCGGCTGAGCTCGATCTCGATGCCGGGGAAGCTCACCGAGGGCGCCTCGGTCGCATGGAAACTGGCCGCCACGCTGCTGAAGGTGGGTAACACCTGAGGGGTGCCGTCGGTCAGATAGCGCAACTCCCGGGGATTCATCGGATCGTGGCCCGCTCCCAGGGCCAGGTTGTAGAGCTGGACGTCACTGCTGGTCCAGGAGAACTCGACCGGGTCGAGTTCGGCACCCAGGGCGACGTCGAGATCGATCGGCATATCAGCGTTTCCCCGCTGCGCCGGCGATATCCAGCGCGGCCAGGTACCCGAATGTCATCGCCGGCCCGATGGTCCCGCCCGGACCCGGGTAGGTGTGACCCATCACGGGCGAGCTGACGTTCCCGGCGGCGTACAGGCCCTCGATGACCGAGCCGTCGTCGCGCAGCGCCCGGCCGTTGACGTCGGTGCGGATACCGCCCTTGGTGCCGAGGTCGCCGGGAACCATCTTCGCCGCGTAGTACGGCGGATGACTGATCTCGCCGAGGTTCGGGTTGGGCTTGTTGGTCGGATCGCCGTAGTAGCGGTCATACGCACTCTCGCCGCGGTGGTAGTCCTCGTCGACGCCGGTGCGGGCGAAGCCGTTGAAGCGTTCGACGGTGGACCGCAGCTGCTCGACCGGGAGGCTGGTCTTGGCGGCCAACTCTTCGAGGGTGTCGGCCTTGACGATGACGCCGGACTCCATCCACTTCTTCGGAATGCGTTGACCCGGCTGCAGGCCCGCGAAGATGAACCGATCGCGGTACTGCTGGTCGAAGACCAGCCACGCCGGGACGTTCTCACCCGGACCCGAGCCCTGACCGTATTCGCCGCCATACATGTGGTGGCAGGCCTCGACATAGGGCATGGATTCGTTCATGAACCGCTTGCCGGACATGTTGACGATCATCGAACCGGGCGAGTTACGCTCCGACAGCGCGAACCACGGTGCGCCCTCCAACGGTACGGTCGGACCCCACCAGGCGTCCTCCATGAGTTCCAGTGCCGCACCCAGCTTTTCGGCGACCACGATTCCGTCGCCGGTGTTGGCAGCCGCGCCCACGGTCCATTCGGTGCCGATCGGCTCACGCTGGTATTTACGCCGCATCGACTCGTTGTGCTCGAAGCCACCGGAGCCCAGGATCACCCCGCGGCGGGCACGTATCAAGCGCGGCTCTGCGGTCGAGGGCCCGGTCGTGTCGATGACGTAGATGCCCCGCACCACGCCGTCTTCGACGTAGAGGTCGGTCAGCGCGGTGTTGAGCAACACCGGAACGCCGGCTTCGCGCAAGCCGATACGCAGCGGGGCGATCAGCGCGCGTCCCATCCCGACCAGGTTCTTACCGCGCATTCCGGCCCACACCGTGCGGATGCCGACCTTGAGACTGCGCAGCACCCCGCGAGGATGCCGTTTCATCTGATTGAGACGCACGTAGTCCTGCTGCATCACCACAACGTTGAGCGGCACCTTGCCGTAGGCGGGCTCCAGTCCGCGCACATCCGGTCCGAGCCGCTTGGCGTCGAACGGCTTGGGCTCCACCGATCGTCCGCCGGGCCGCCCGCCGGGTTGCTCGGGGTAGTAGTCGGAGTAGTTCGGCACCCAGCACATCTCCAGCGGAGTGTTTTTGAGCACGAAGGACAGCATCTCCGGCCCGCGCTGCAGGTAGGTGTCGATCTTCTCCGCCGGCACGACGTCACCGATGATGGTGTGCAGGTAGGTTCGCGCGGCTTCTTCGGTGTCGGTGACGCCGTCCCGCTTGAGGATCTCGTTGTTGGGGATCCAGACTCCGCCGCCGGAGCGTGCGGTCGAGCCCCCGAAGTGCGCGGCCTTCTCCACGACGATCGCGGACAATCCCTGGTGAGCGGCAGTCAGAGCGGCGACCATACCTGCGGCGCCGCTACCGACGACGACGACGTCGAACTCGTCAGATGTCATACTAGAACACGTTATAGAATTGACCCGTCCCAGCGCTACTGATGGAATCGTGACCATGCTGAGCGATGTCACCCGTGCCCAACTCGCCGCCGATCTCGCCGAGGCCGAGCGCACCCGGGTTCCGATGGGCCCGCTGACCGCCGCACACCCCGATATCGACGTGGTCGACGCCTATGAGGTCCAGCTGATCAACATCCGGCAGCGGCTGGCCGAGGGGGCACGAGTCGTTGGGCACAAGGTCGGCCTGTCCTCGGCGGCGATGCAGCAGATGATGGGGGTCGACGAGCCCGACTACGGTCACCTGCTCGCCGATATGGAGGTTTTCCAGGACGTCGAGGTCGACACCTCCCGGTACCTCTACCCGCGGGTCGAGGTCGAGGTGGGTTTCGTCCTGGCCGACGACCTGCCGGGTGCCGGGTGCACCGAGGATGACGTGCTTGCGGCCACCGCGGCGTTCGCGCCGTCCATCGAGTTGATCGACACCCGGATCACGGACTGGAAGATCAAGTTGTGCGACACCATCGCCGACAACGCCTCCTCGGCCGGATTCGTGCTCGGAACCCAGCGGGTGTCCCCGAAGGACATCGATATCACCGCCATCGACGCTGTTCTCACCCGCAACGGCGAGGTGGTGGCCGAGGGCCGCAGTGACGCCGTGCTGGGCAATCCGGTGACCGCGGTGGCCTGGCTGGCACGCAAGGTGGACAGTTTCGGGGTCCGGCTGCGGGCCGGCGACATCGTTCTGCCCGGTTCCTGCACCCGCGCCATCGACGTCCGGCCGGGGGATGAGTTCCTCGCCGAATTCGCCGGCCTGGGATCGGTCCGGCTGAGCTTTGGGTAATCGTTGACGCGCAACTGGAACACGTTCTAGATTTCAGGCGTGTATTCGCAACCCCTGCTGGACTCCATCGCCGAAGCCGAGCAGTTGGTTCGGGACGCCCCGCATATCGAGAATGAAGCCGATCTGCTGGAGGGATTGCAGTATCTGGCCAGCGGTGTCTCCGCCTGCATCCACCTGGCCTTCGACTTCGACCGCGACCACCCGTTCCTGCAGTCCGGGACCGGGCCGTTCACCAAGATGGGTCTCGACAACCCCGACACCCTCTATTTCGGCACCCGGGTCCACGCCGGGCATGAGTACGTCGTGACCGGTGTCCGGGGCGCCACGACCGATCTGAGCTTCCAGCTTCTCGGCGGCGACTACACCGATGACAACGTCCCCGACAGCGAGACGGCGTTCGACGACCGCAAGCTTGATATCGCTGCCGACGGCAGCTTCGAGTGGCGCTTCACCCCGAAGGTCAACGCGCAACTGGTGATCCGCGAGGTGTACAACGACTGGTCGGCACAGCGCGGTTCCATCGCCATCGCGCGCACAGACACCGCCGGGACGGCGCCGCCGCCGCTGACCAACGATCTCATCGAGAAGCGATTCGCCACTGCCGGAAAGCAACTCGTTCAGCGGATCAAGACCTGGCTGCAGTTCCCGCAGTGGTTCTATATGAAGATTCCGGTCAACACCATGGTGGCCCCGCGGCTGACGCCGGGTGGTCTGGCCACCCAGTACTCATCGGCCGGACATTTCGACCTGACGCCAGAACAGGCACTTGTCATCACACTGCCCGTGACCGATGCGCCCTACCTGGGCTTCCAACTCGGAAGCATGTGGTACGTCTCGCTGGACTACATCAACCACCAGACATCGCTGAACGGCACTCAGGCACAGGCCGATCCGGACGGCAAGATCCGCATCGTTGTCGGTGATCGCAACCCGGGGATCACCAACTGGGTCGAGACACTCGGCCATAAGAAGGGGTTCCTGCAGTTCCGCTGGCAGCGCGTCTCCCGTGAACTCACCGCGGCCGACGGCCCGACGGTGGAACTGGTCGACGCGGCAGATGTTCAGGCACATCTGCCGTACTACGAGAACAACAGAATCTCTGCGCAGGACTGGCGGGCGCGAATTGCGCTGCGGCAGATACAGATCCAGAACAGGATGGTGGGATAGCCCATGGCAGGCTTGCTCGAGAACAAGGTCGTCGTGATCAGTGGCGTTGGCCCCGCACTGGGCACCACGCTGGCGCGTCGCTGCGCGGAGGCCGGCGCCGACCTGGTGCTGGCCGCCCGCACCAAGGAGCGGCTCGACGAGGTGTCGGACGTGGTGACCGGTCTGGGCCGGCGTGCACTGGCCGTGACCACCGACATCACCGACGACGCTCAGGTCGGGAATCTGGTGCAGCAGGCGGTGTCAACCTTCGGAAAGGTTGATGTCCTGATCAACAACGCCTTCCGGGTGCCATCGATGAAGCCGCTGGCCGACACCACGTTCGAGCACATCCGCGAAGCCATCGAATTGACAGTTCTCGGAGCGCTGCGGCTGACACAGGGCTTCACCCCGGCACTGGCTGAGGCCAAGGGGTCGGTGGTCAATGTCAACTCCATGGTGATCCGGCATTCCCAGCCCAAGTACGGCGCCTACAAGATGGCCAAGGCCGCGTTGCTGGCGATGTCCCAGTCGCTGGCGACCGAGCTCGGTGGCCAGGGCATCCGGGTGAACTCTGTTGCGCCGGGCTACATCTGGGGCGGAACGCTCAAGAGCTACTTCTCCCACCAGGCCGGAAAGTTCGGCACAACGGTAGACGAGATTTACGCCGCCGCCGCTGCCGCGTCCGATCTCAAGCGGCTGCCCACCGAGGACGAGGTTGCTTCGGCGATCCTGTTCATGGCCAGCGATCTGTCCAGCGGGATCACCGGCGCCACGCTGGATGTGAACTGCGGGGAATACAAAGCCTGATGGCTTCACGAACTGATGTCGGCACCGTCGAGGATCTGAAGGCTTCGGCGGTCAAGGCTGTCGGCCTCGACGACTTCGGCACCGACGACGACAACTACCTCGAAGCGCTCTCGGTATTGCTCGACGCCTACCGCACCGAAGCGGACTTCACCGAACTCGGCAGCAAGATGTCTCGTTTCTTCCTGCGCAACGCTCTGGTGGCGAGACTGCTCAGCGAAGCCTCCTGGAAGCAGTACCCCCAGCACGTTGATGTACCGATCACCGCGCCGATCTTCGTGACCGGTCTGCCACGCACCGGCACCACCGCGCTGCACCGGTTACTGTGCGGCGACCCCCGTCACCAGGGGCTGGAGTTGTGGCTCGCGGAGTTCCCCCAACCCCGGCCGCCGCGTGAAACGTGGTCGGCTAATCCGGTTTTCGCCGAGCTCGACGCCCGATTCAAAAAAGCCCACGACGAGAACCCGGACTTCACCGGCTTGCACTTCATGACCGCCGACGAGGTGGAGGAATGCTGGCAGCTGCTGCGCCAGTCGGTGCACTCGGTGTCCTACGAGACGCTGGCGCACGTTCCCAGCTACGCGCAGTGGCTGGCCCGGCAGGACTGGACGCGGTCGTATCAGCGGCACCGGAAGAATCTGCAGCTGATCGGACTCAACGATCCCGAAAAGCGTTGGGTGCTCAAGAATCCGAGCCACCTGTTCGCGCTCGACGCAGTGTTTGAAACCTATCCCGATGCCCTGGTGATCCAGTGTCACCGGCCGGCGGAGACCATCCTGGCGTCGATGTGCTCACTGGCACAGCACACCACCGAGGGCTGGTCTAACAGTTTCGTCGGCGCGACGATCGGTGCCGATGCCCTGGAGTCGTGGTCTCGCGGGTTGGCGCGGTTCAAGGCCGTCCGGGCTACCCAGAACCCGGCCCAGTTCTATGACTGCGACTATTTCGAGCTGATCCGGGACCCGATCGGCACGGTGCGCGACATCTACGCCCACTTCGGCATCCCGTTCACCGATGCCGCGGAGGCTGCGATCGTTCGCACCGATGAGGAGAGCAAGCAGGGGCCTCGCGCACCCAAGCACACCTATTCGTTGGCCGACTACGGCCTCACCGAGGATCAGGTCAAAGAGGCGTTCGAAGGGCTGTAAAGCCCGAAGTGCTCAGCCGTCGCCGGGAGCCGGCGCGCTCGAGTATTCCTCGAGGCAACCCTCCGCCACGGCGTGCCGGATGGAGTCCGACAGCCGAGGGCACGACGGAACGCGTGCGCTGCTGCCGCCCTCGGCGCGAATCTGGGCGAAATAGGCGCACCGCCCGGATGCGGCGGTGTTCCACTGCACGGCGGTGTACGGCGGTCCCAGCTTCTTCACCTGTACCGATGCATGGCAGAACCGGCAGTCGACCTCGGCCAGGCCCGCGGTGAGATAGCGCTCGCGGTCATGGCGGGTGGCTTCGTGCACCGCAGCCGCGCGCTGCGGATCGTTGGCGAAATCGGGGGCCTTCGACCAGGACCGAATGTCGTCGTCCTCGGTGACGCGGTGCTCGCCCTCGTGAACCCCGTGCAGCAGCAGCATCGAGCGTGCGATGTCGTCGACGTCGGGCTGCTGCTCGGCGCTCACGGCTTCCCGGCCGGCTCTTGGTCTTCTTCGAGAGCCTGCCGGCGAAGGTTCTCCTCCACCTCGACATGCCACTTCTCGTTCGCCTTGGAGGTGTCGACCTCCATCTCGAACCGATCGGTCATGTCGGGGGTGATGTCGGCGACGTCGACGTAGAACTGCTGGTACCAGCGACGCATCTGATAGACCGCGCCGTCCTCCTCGACCAGCAGGGGGTTCTCGATACGGGTCTTGTGCTTCCAGATCTCGACGTCCTGCAGGAATCCCTTGCTGACTCCGTCGGTGAAACCTCTCGCCAGCCGGTTTGTCATCTTCTCGTCAAGGCCCTTGGGCTTCTCCACGATCACGCCCCAGTGCAGCATGAACGAGTCCTGGCTCACCGGGTAGTGGCAGTTGATCAGGATGGACTCCTGCTTGAAGTCGCCATAGGTGTTGTGCAGCCAGTTGATCATGAACGACGGGCCGAAATAGCTTGCTTCGGAGTCCAATTCGGACTGTCCGTAAGCAGTGCCCATGCCGCCGATGTCCGGCCGCCCGACGTTGTGCAGATATTGCGTCGCGATGTGGCCCTCGAAGACGTTCTTGAAATAAGTCGGAAGGCCGAAGTGGATGTAGTAGAAGTGCGCCATATCGGTGACGTTGTCGATGATCTCGCGGCAGTTGGAGCCCTCGATGAGCATCGAGTTCCAGTTCCAATCGGTCCACTCGCCGCTGGACCACTCCGGAATCTCCGGGATCCGAACCTCCGGCTGCGGTGCGTTTCCCTCATGGTCGTGCCAGACGAAGAGCAGTCCGGCGCGCACGTCTGTCGTCCAGGAGCGGGTCTTGGCCAGCTTCGGTGTCCGCTTCGCGTAGGGGACCATCTTGCAGCGGCCGTCACCGCCCCAGCGCCAGTCGTGGAACGGGCACGCAACCTCGTCACCCTTGAGCGTTCCCTGGGACAGGTCGCCGCCCATATGCCGACAGTAGGCGTCGAGCACGTGCAACTCGCCGCCTGAGTCTGCGAACACCACCAGCTTGACCCCGAACGCATGGATGGAATGCGGCTGTCCGTCGGTGAACGTCGTGACCGGCCCAAGGCAGTGCCAGCCGCGGGCGTACCGATCCGGCAGCGTCCCCGTGTCGATCTCGCGAATATCAGTCATTTCGCGCCTCCGCCTATCGTGACCTCTAACTAGAACACGTTACAGTTTTTAGGTACTGCAGCGCAATGACGGTCGCGCTTTCAGTGACTTTCGGCCCGGTGGACCGGGCCGTGTTCACCGCGGTTCATCGCGCCGGCGCCCGTTCTGGTCGGCGATGTCGCGAGCGGGTCTAGTGCGCCGTCGGCTTGTCGGAACCCACGACCCACATCGAGAAGTACTGCGAGCCTCCGCCGTAGGCGTGGCCGAACGCTTTGCGGGCCCCTTCGACCTGGTGCTCACCGGCCTTACCCATCACCTGGATGGCGGACTCGGCGAATCGGATCATGCCGGAGGCGCCGATCGGATTGGACGACAGCACCCCGCCGGACGGGTTGACCGGAAGCTTGCCACCGATCGCCGTTTCCCCGGCCTCGGTGAGTTTCCACCCGGCACCCTCGGGTGCGAACCCGAGGTTCTCCAGCCACATCGGTTCGAACCAGGAGAACGGCACATAGATCTCGGCGACGTCGATCTCGTCGATCGGGCTTGTGATGCCGGCCGCCTTCCACAGCGCCGCGGACGCATCCCGGCCGGCCCGCGGGTTGACCTGATCGCGCCCCGAGTAGGCCAGTGGTTCGGTGCGTAGCGCTGTGGCATGGACCCAGGCCACCGGATGACCCTCGGCCACTCGTTCGTCGGCGACAGCCTCGTCGCCGATCACGATGGCGCATGCGCCGTCCGAGGACGGACAGGTCTCGTCGTAGCGGACCGGATCCCACAGCATCGGGGAGTCCATCACCTTCTCCAGCGTGATGTCAGGCTGATGCAGGTGCGCCAACGGGTTCTTCGCGCCGTTGAGACGATCCTTCACCGCGACCATCGCGCCGATATGCGCCGGTGCGCCGGAGCGGCGCATGTAGGCACGGATGTGCGGTGCGAAGTAACCACCGGCGCCGGCGCCGACCGGTTTGGTGAACGGCACCGGAATCGACAACGCCCACATGGCATTCGATTCGGACTGCTTCTCCCAGGCGACCGCAAGGACCCGTCGATACTTACCGGACTTGACCAGACTTGCGGCCACCACGGCGGTCGACCCCCCGACCGAACCGGCGGTGTGAACCCGGATCAGCGGCTTGCCCGTCGCGCCCATGGCGTCAGCCATGAACAGCTCGGGCATCATGACGCCTTCGAAGAAGTCCGGCGCCTTACCGACGACGACGGCATCGATATCGGCCATCGTCGAACCGCTGTCGGCCAGTGCCCGGTCGATCGCCTCCCGAACCAGACCGTTCATCGAGACGTCAGTGCGTTTGGCGACGTACTTTGTCTGCCCGGTTCCCAGTACCGCTGCCAGCTCGGCCATCTCTACTTGCCCTCCATGACGGCGACCAAATTCTGTTGCAGCACTGGGCCGCTGGTGGCATGTGCCAGCACCCGCCCGGCTGATCCGTCGAAGATGTGGCGGGCGGCGTAGCCGATCCGCTCAAGTCCGGTGGAGAACATCGGATTGGCTGACAGCGCTCCACCTGAAGGATTGACCGTCGTCGACGGCGACAGCCCGATTGCTTCGGTGAGGATCAGTTGCTGGTGGCTGAACGGCGCGTAGATCTCTGCGACGTCGATAGAGCCGGTGTCCCCGCCGGTCGCGATGCGCGCGGAGGTGGCCGTCGACGGTGACGTGGTCAGATCGCGAGCACCGATCGACGGTGTCTCGATGCGGTGCTCGAATCCCGTTATCCACGCTGGTCTTTCACGTAGTTCCCGGGCGCGGTCACCGGCGGCGAGCACCACTACCGATGCGCCGTCGGTGATGGGCGCGATGTCGTGTCGGCGCAGCGGATCAGCAAAATAGGGACGCTCGAGCAGCTCGGCGACGGAGGCGGCCGGCTTGACGGAGTCGACGCGCGGCGATGCCGACAGCGAGTCCAGCGCGACCTGGGCCATCTGCTCCGCCGTCCACTTGCCGGCGTCGAGACCCAATCGGGCCTGCAAACCGGCCATCGACACCGCGTCGGGCACCAGTGGCGCCACCGTGTAGGGATCGGTCTGCAGTGCCAGCACCCGGCGCAGCGTTCCGGCGCTGGACTTGCCGAACCCGTACACCAGTGCGGTGTCCACCTCGCCGGTCAGCACCTTGATGTAGGCCTCATACAGCGCCCAGGCGGCGTCCATCTCGACGTGCGACTCGTTGATCGGCGGTACCGCCCCGATCGAATCGATAGCCGAGATGAACGAAAAGGCCCGCCCGGCAAGGTAATCCGATGATCCGGAGCACCAGAAGCCGACGTCGGACTGTTTGATGCCCAGTTCGCCGTAGATCTCGGCGAAGCAGGGCAGCAGCATCTCGACACCGTTGGTTGTTCCATCTGTCCGGCGTACGTGCGGCGCGTGGGCGAACCCGACTACGGCGACTTCTCTCATCCTCAGCCCTTACAGGTGGTGCTTGTAGGTGTCGTATTCGGCGTCCGGTTCGCCGGTGGGCCGGAAGTGCTCGATATTGTCGATGCCAAGCCCCCATTCGTCCCGGGGCCTCCACACCGCCTGCACCCGCATACCCATTCGGACGTCGGCCGCATCGATCTCGGTCACCAGATGCAGGAACGGAATATCGGCACCGTCGAGCAGGATGTAGGCGGCCACATACGGCGGCTTGATCTTCTGGCTGGCGAACGGGATGTTGATGATCGCGAACGTCGTGACGGTGCCCTTGTCAGGCAGTTCCACGAACTGGTCGAGTTCCTTACCGGTCGCTGGATCTGCTTCTCGCGGAGGGAAATACACCTTGCCGTTGTCTCCGGTGCGCGCACCGAGCAATGTGCCCTGCTGGATCGCCCGCAGGTAGATGCTCTCCGGCCGCGACGCAGTGTGCTGGATCGAGATGCTCGTCGGAATCACCATGATGGTGACGGGATCGCGATCGTCGTCATCGTCGGAGACCGGCTCGGCCTCGCCACCGGCGGTGAAGTAGGCGATATCAGTGATCGCGCCGACCGGCTCGTCTACCCAGTGCGCGTGCACCCGGTCGCCGGTCTTCACCGGTGCGTCGACCGCGTGCAGCAGTGCGGAGTCGGCTCCGTCGAGTTTGATCAACGCCCACGCGAACGGCCGGTCCAGCGGCTGACCCTCCAGCGGTTCGGGCTGCCAGGTCCAGGACAGCACCGTCCCCACGCTGGACACCGGGACGATCTCGGTCAGCGGTTCGTAGCTGACCGGGTCGTATTCGACCACCGGAACGTGGACCCGCCCGTCCGACCCGCGGACACCGACGATGCGTCTGTTCCGCAGCGCGGTGAAGAAAGCGCTCAACGTCGGTCCGACCGAACGGGTGTAGTCAAACGACAGGGTCAGTGGCGCGGAGAGGGGGGGTTCGTGGGAATCTATCAAGGCTGAGATGCTTTGGCTGACGCTCACAGCATCGAGTAGAACAGGTTCTAAGAATGCTCGCAAGGACGGAGAGGTCCACCGAATGAAGCTGGGTCTGCAACTCGGATACTGGAGCGCTCAGCCGCCCACCAATCATGCCGAACTGGTCGCCGCGGCCGAGGCGGCCGGCTTCGACACGGTGTTCACCGCCGAGGCCTGGGGTTCGGATGCCTTCACACCGCTGGCGTGGTGGGGGCGCGAGACCACCAGGATGCGCTTGGGCACCTCGGTGGTGCAGCTCTCCGCCCGCACGCCGACCGCCTGCGCGATGGCGTCGCTGACCCTGGATCACCTCTCCGGCGGCCGGCACATCCTCGGCCTCGGCGTCTCGGGTCCGCAGGTGGTCGAGGGCTGGTACGGGCAGCGCTTCCCCAAGCCGCTCGCCCGCACCCGGGAGTACATCGACATCGTCCGGCAGGTGTGGTCGCGCGAGGCCCCGGTCACCAGCGCCGGTCCGCACTATCCGTTGCCGCTGACCGGGGAGGGCACCACCGGACTGGGCAAGTCGCTCAAGCCGATCGTGCATCCGTTGCGCGCCGATATCCCCATCATGCTGGGTGCAGAGGGCCCGAAGAACGTCGCACTGGCCGCCGAGATCTGCGATGGCTGGCTGCCGATCTTCTACTCGCCGCGGATCGCCGACATGTACAACGAGTGGCTCGACGAGGGCTTCGCCCGGCCGGGCGCCCGTCGTACCCGCGAGGATTTCGAGATCTGCGCCACCGCCCAGGTCGTCGTCACCGATGATCGGGCCGGCACGATGGAGATGATGAAGCCCTATGTGGCGCTCTACATGGGTGGGATGGGCTCGGAGGACACCAACTTCCACGCCGAGGTCTACCGGCGGATGGGTTACGGAGATGTGGTCGACGACGTCACCAAGCTGTTCCGCTCGGGGCGCAAGGATGAGGCCGCCAAGGTCATCCCCGACGAATTGGTCGACGACGCCGCGATCGTCGGTGACGTCGACTATGTCCGCGAGCAGATCAAGGTCTGGGAGGCGGCCGGCGTCACGATGATGGTCATCGGCGCTCGCAGCCCCGAGCAGATCGGCGAACTCGCCGCGCTGCTCTAGACGATTCCTTGCGGGTGACTAGAACACGTTCTAGATTGGCCGGATGAGGCCGAGGCGTTCAGCGCAGGACGTGGCCGTCACCGAAGGTCATCTCGACGTTGCCGACCGAACCCGACACCATCGCGCGCTTCGGCAGGCCGAGGGCGGCCAGTTCCTTGGCGTAAGGGTGGTTGCCGAGTCGCAGCCGTGCCCCGGTCGGACGGAACCGCACGTAGGAATTCTTCATCTCCCACGGGATCTCCCGGGTGACGCCGTCGGCGCAACTGTAGGTCCGCAGAGTCTGCTCGCGCGGTCGCAACGACGGGATGGGCAGGCCGCGGTGAAACTCCATGGCCGCGATCATCGATCCGCCCTCGGACACCTCGAAGCCGAACGTGTTGGCATCGCGAACCTTGAAGTCCGCCAGGATCTTCGGGAAACCCCAGATGGTCCGGCCGGCCTCGAGGGTGAACGACTGGTCGACCGGCAGATGGTGGATGAACGCCGCGGCCTCGCCGAGGGCCTTCAGTCCGCCGGCGCTCGACTCGGGCGGGTTCACCATCACGCAGGTGCCGAATTCGTTGTAGCGACCGAGGTCGCCGTCGAGATAGCGGGCCAGCATCAGCGTCACCACCGCGCGGCCCGGCCGGAACTCGCAGACCCGCAGTCCGCTGTAGTCGATCAGCTGCTGGGCGGCCTCGGCGGACACCGAGAACATGGCCGTATGGACATCGGCCTTGCGGATTCGTACTGGCAAGGTCAGTACGTTGCCGGCGATCGTGTACTGGACCATGTCGCAACTGTAAACCGCGCCGCGAGCGTTATGGAGGGTAGTTGATGAAGCCGGATGTGGATCTGACGCACGGGACCTTCTACGCCGACGGTGGCGCCCGGGCGGCCTACCGCTGGATGCGTGCCAACGAGCCGGTGTTCCGGGACCGCAATGGACTGGCCGCCGCGTCGACCTACCAGGCGGTCCTCGACGCTGAACGTAATCCGGAACTGTTCTCCTCGACCGGTGGCATCCGACCGGACAACCCCGCGATGCCGTACATGATCGATATGGACGACCCCTCCCACCTGCTGCGGCGCAAGCTGGTCAACGCCGGGTTCACCCGCAAACGGGTGATGGACAAGGCACCGGATATCGAGACGCTCTGCGACAGCCTGATCGACGCGGTGTGTGAGCGCGGCGAGTGCGACTTCGTCCGCGATATCGCCGCACCGTTGCCGATGGCCGTCATCGGCGACATGCTCGGCGTGCTGCCCGCTGATCGCGCGACCCTGCTGAAATGGTCCGACGATCTGGTCTGCGGACTGAGCTCGCAGGCCGACGAAGCCACCCTGCAGGCGGTGATGGAGGCCTTCGCCGGCTACTCCGCCTTCGCCATGGAGACCATCGCCAAGCGGCGAGCCGAACCCACCGACGACCTGTTCTCCATCCTGGTGAACTCCGAAGTCGAGGGGTCGGTGATGTCCGATGACGAAATCCTCTTCGAGACGCTGCTGATCCTCATCGGCGGTGATGAAACCACCCGGCACACCCTGTCCGGCGGCATCGAACAGTTGCTGCGGCACCCCGATCAGTGGGACGCCCTGGTGGCGGACCGGGAGCTGGTGCCCGGCGCGATCGAGGAGATGCTGCGCTGGACCTCGCCGGTGAAGAACATGTGCCGCATGCTGATGGCCGACACCACCTTCCACGGCACCGATCTCAAGGAGGGCGAGAAGATCATGCTGCTGTTCGAGGCGGCCAACTTCGACGAGTCGGTGTTTGGTGACCCGGAGAACTTCCGCATCGACCGCAATCCCAACAGCCACGTGGCCTTCGGATTCGGCACGCACTTCTGCCTGGGTAACCAGCTCGCCCGCCTGGAGCTGAACAACATGCTGCGCAAGCTGCTGGACCGGCTGCCCGATCTGCGGCTCGCCGACGGTTCGGCGCTGCCGTTGCGGCCCGCCAACTTCGTCAGCGGTCTGGAGAAGATGCCCGTGGTGTTCACCCCGACCGCGCCCGTCTCACCGTGAAGTTATTTTCACGCTCAGCGCCGACGGTGAAGATAACTTCACGATCGGCGGCCGGAGCGGGGTAGCGCGAACGCGTCAGCGCATCTTGAACTGCGGCGCGCGCTTCTCCTTGAAGGCCATCGGGCCTTCCTTGGCGTCCTCGGAGAGGAACACCTCGATACCGATCTTGGTGTCGATCTTGAACGCGTCGTTCTCGTGCATGCCCTCGGTCTCGTGGATCGAGCGCAGGATCGCCTGCACGGCCAGTGGCCCGTTGCCCGCGATCACCTCCGCGATCTGAAGCGCCTTGTCCAGCGCCTGGCCGTCGGGAACCACATGCCCGATCAAACCCATCTCGAGTGCCTCGGCCGCGGTGATGTGCCGTCCGGTCAGCAGCAGTTCGCAGGCGATGGTGTACGGGATCTGGCGTACCAGGCGAACCGCCGAGCCGCCCATCGGGTACAGGCTCCACTTCGCCTCCGAGATGCCGAACTTGGCGCTTTCGCCGGCGACCCGGATATCGGTGCCCTGCAGAATCTCGGTGCCTCCGGCGATGGCGGGGCCCTCGACGGCGGCGATCAGCGGCTTGGTCAGGCGACGGCCCTTGAGCAGGCCGTCGATCCGGGTCGGGTCGTAGCCGCCGGACTTGAACGAGTCGCCCGGGGGCGCCTTGGTCGCGGCCTTGAGATCCATCCCGGCGCAGAAGTAACCGCCGGCTCCGGTGAGGATGCAGACCCGGATATCGGGATCGCTATCGACCCGGTCCCAGGCCTCGACCATGATCTGCAACATCTCGCCGGAGAGCGCGTTACGGGATTCCGGACGGTTCATCGTCACGATCAGGACGTGCCCGCGCTGCTCGATCAGAGCGTCGGCCATGATTTCCTCCATCGAGTGCCCATGCTTGAGAAAAAATGTAACACGTTCTAATTTGTGTTCGTGGCCCTCAACATCGCTGATCTCGCCGAGCACACCATCGACGCCGTGCCCGACCGCGTGGCCATCATCTGCGGGGACGAGCAGATCACCTTCGCCGAGCTCGAGGTGAAGGCCAACCGGCTGGCGCACTACCTGATCGACCACGGTGTCAAGAAGGACGACAAGGTCGGTCTGTATTGCCGCAACCGCATCGAGATCGTCATCGCGATGCTCGGCATCGTCAAAGCCGGCGCCATCCTGGTCAACGTCAACTACCGCTACGTCGAGGGTGAGCTGCGCTACCTGTTCGACAACTCCGACATGGTCGCGCTGGTGCACGAACGGCAGTACGCCGACCGCGTCGCCAACGTGCTGCCGGACACCCCGAACGTCAAGACCGTCCTGGTGGTCGAGGACGGCAGCGACGCAGACTACCGCCGCTACGGCGGCGTGGAGTTCTTCGAGGCGATTGCGCAGGGTTCACCGGAACGTGATTTCGGGCCGCGCAGCGCCGATGACATCTACCTGCTCTACACCGGTGGCACCACCGGCTTCCCCAAGGGTGTGATGTGGCGTCATGAGGACATCTACCGGGTGTTGCTCGGCGGAACCGACTTCGCCACAGGCGAATTCGTGCAGGATGAGTTCGAGCATGCCAGGCAGGCCACCGCCGCGGCCCCGATGGTCCGGTTCGCGATCCCGCCGATGATCCACGGCGCCACCCAATCGGCGACCTGGATGGCGCTGTTCTCCGGACACACCAGCGTGCTCGCGCCGGAATTCGACGCCGCAGATGTGTGGCGCACGATCGAGAAGCACAAGGTGAACCTGCTGTTCTTCACCGGCGACGCAATGGGCCGCCCACTGCTCGATGCCCTTGAGATCGGCGATTACGACCTGTCCTCCCTCTTTCTGCTGTCGAGTACCGCTGCGCTGTTCTCGCCGAGCCTCAAGGAGCGCTTCCTCGAACTGCTGCCGGATCGGGTGATCACCGACTCGATCGGTTCCTCGGAGACCGGCTTCGGCGGCACCAGCATCGTGGCCAAGGGTGTGCATCAGGCCGGCGGCCCGCGGGTGAGCATCGACAAGAAGACCACCGTGCTCGACGATGACGGTAACGAGGTGCAGCCTGGTTCCGGAGTCCGCGGGATCCTGGCCAAGCGGGGAAACATCCCGGTCGGCTACTACAAGGACGAGAAGAAGACCGCCGAGACCTTCCGCACCATCAACGGCGTGCGCTACGCCATCCCCGGCGACTACGCGACCGTCGAGGCCGACGGCACGGTCACCATGCTCGGCCGCGGATCGGTGTCGATCAACACCGGTGGTGAGAAGGTCTACCCCGAAGAGGTCGAAGCCGCCCTCAAGGGTCATCCGGACGTGTTCGACGCCCTGGTGGTCGGCGTCCCGGACGAACGATTCGGACAGCACGTCGCCGCGGTGGTTGCCCCGCGTCAGGGCCGGCGACCGACCCTGGCGGATCTGGACACCTTCGTGCGCAAGGAGATCGCCGGTTACAAGGTGCCGCGCAGCCTGTGGATCGTCGACGCGATAAAGCGTTCGCCTGCCGGCAAGCCGGATTACAAGTGGGCCAAGGATGAGACCGAGTTGCGGCCCGCCGACGAGGTGCACAGCAAGCACACCGGGACGCGCTGATGCGTACCGAACTGTGTGACCGGTTCGGTATCGAATACCCGATCTTCGTCTTCACCCCGTCGGAGAAGGTTGCCGCGGCGGTCACCAGGGCCGGCGGTATGGGGGTGCTGGGCTGCGTACGGTTCAACAACTCAGAGGACCTCGAGTCGGTGCTTTGTTGGATGGATGACAACACTCTCGGCAAGCCCTACGGCGTGGACATCGTGATGCCGGCCACGGTCCCCACCGAGGGCAGTCCGATCGACATCAACAAGCTCATCCCGCAGACCCACCGCGACTTCGTCGCAAAGACCCTCGCGGACCTCGGCGTTCCGCCACTGCCCGATGACGGCCCCGGCAACGAAGGTGTGCTGGGCTGGCTGCACTCGGTGGCCCGCTCGCACGTCGACGTCGCACTGGGTCACCGGATCAGCTTGATCGCCAACGCGCTGGGCTCTCCGCCGGCCGACGTCATCGAGCAGGCCCACGCCGCCGGTGTGCCGCTGGCGGCACTGGCTGGAACCGCCACCCATGCCCGCCGTCACGCTGATAACGGCGTTGACATCATTGTCGCCCAGGGTTATGAGGCCGGCGGTCACACCGGGGAGATCGCGTCAATGGTGCTGGTGCCCGAAGTTGTTGACGCAGTGGGGGATACGCCCGTGCTCGCTGCAGGCGGGATCGGCACCGGCCGGCAGGTCGCGGCCGCACTCGCGCTGGGCGCAGCGGGGGTGTGGATGGGTTCGGCGTTCCTCACCGCCGCGGAGTACGACCTCGGTACCACAGCTGTCGGGGGACCGTCGGTGATCCAGCAGGCGCTGCTTGCGGCCACCTCCAGCGACACCGTTCGCCGCAAGATTTACTCGGGAAAGCCGGCTCGGTTGCTCAAGAGCCGGTGGACCGACGCCTGGGACAGTGACAGCGCACCCGACCCGCTACCGATGCCGTTGCAGAACGTCCTTGTCGCCGAGGCGCATCAGCGGATGAGCAACTCGCTGGACCCAACAGCGGTGGCGATGCCGGTAGGCCAGATCGTCGGGCGAATGAACGAGATCCGTCCCGCCGCCGATATCGTCTCCGAACTGGTTGCCGGGTTCGTGGC
>NZ_JBPCSX010000243.1:0-6292 GCF_051006775.1 Mycobacterium sp. | reverse complement strand
GGTACCGGTCGTGTTCGTCCGGGTGCATCGAGTTTTTTCTGTGCGAATTTTGTCGGTGTTTCGTTTTACGATGAGGTTCGACGATGTCCGGCACAATCGCCGGGCGAGACGGGGGGTTGAGGACGATGGTGAAGTTAGTGGCACTCGGCAGCATCGGGCTGCTCGGATATTTCGGAGTGCCCGATGCCGGCGGGCTGCTGTGACCGGCGATACCGCTGACGAGGTCCTCGCTCGCTACCGGCGGCGTGACCCCTACGTCAGCCGTGCCCGGGCTTTGGCGCTGGACACCCTGAGTAAGCGCTACACCCCGCTGCTGGTCGCCGCAAGGGAGAAGCTAGAGGTGCAGCGCGCCGTCGAACGGGCCGAACTGCGCCGGAAGCTGTTTGGGCAGTAGGCGGTTCCCCACCTCTGTCGGTGCGGGGGGCGTTTTTGAAGGGGGCGACAGTGAAGTGGAGTTTTCGCCAGATCGGTGTGGCCGGCGTTGTCATGAGCGTTGCGGCGGTGTGGGCGTCGCCGCCCGCCGCCGCCGACGGTGGCTGGGTGGCGGTGGCGAACTCCCCGAATCATGAACAGCAGGACTGGGCCTACGGGCCTGATCGGTTCACCGCCGAATCCAACGCCTTGACGCAATGCGCACTGCTGGAGCGGGCCGATGACTGCCGGGTCCTCGCCGTGAGCACCGACTGCGTCGCCACCGCCTGGGACGTGAGCGAGCCTCTCAACCAGATCTATGCAGGTTCCGGCGGCGGCCCCGATGCCGCGGCCCGCGGGGCCATCGCCGCGGCAGGCCCCTACGCCAACGATCTGCAGATCCGCTGCACGTGGTGGCCGCGCGACGAACCGCCGCCACCGGCGCCGCCGACGCCCGTACTGACTGCCCGGATTTCGAAGTGAGAAGCCAATGCGAGGGGGACACGCCATGGACAACCGCGACACCACGCCGCGATCACGGTGCGCCGGAGGGGATGTGACCGCTCCGGCCCGTGCCCGGGGCCACACGATCCGGGCGGCCATCGCCGTCGCTAGTGCGGCCCTCGTCGCCGTCGCCGGATTGGTAAGTGCGTCATCGGCAGCAGCGGTTCCAGGGCAGTGTTGGAGCAGTCCGTTCGGCGGTTTCTGCGACCAGTTGCCCGACGCCGACGGCAGTTTCATGCATTGCGAGCAGACCGGGTTCGGTTCGTCGTCGTACCGGAACTGCTATCAGGCATGTTTGGACGTCGCCGGCCGGTTGTATCCGACGGACTACCGCTTCGACACCCCGTGCTAGGACGGCACGTGCGTCGCGCGCGGCGTAATTGTTCTCGACGATTGTCGGACGATTCGCTACGATTGCAACAGCTTCACGAGACACCGTCGCCAAGCTCCGACTAGGCGGTGCACCAACCCCACGCTCGTGGGTGGTTCGGATGACGAAGCGGCCGTCGCCACACCGGTGCCGGCAAGAGCGCCTCCCCAATGAGGCGTAGTGGCTGGGGGGATTTGATGTCTGAGATCCGATGGAATTTGGCGGGCACCGACAAGCGCTGCGAGAAGTATGGACCCGGGCACTGGGTGCACTGGATCCATCACCGCAAATCGGTGGAGGAACCCAAGATCGGTATTCCGGTGCAGGTCGTCGCTGACGACGGTGGGGTGTTCACCCTGCAGGGCCCGGATCTGCTGCTGCAACGCTGGAATCATCGGCCCGCGCTGGTGCGGAACGCCCTGCAGCGTTCGAGGGGATCGGCGGTCTGGATTCCGCAGTGGAGGCTGCTGGTGGTCAGCACCGGCGACCGGGTCAACGGCGCCGGCAATGTCTTCCACCTCGGCCCGCTCGACGCCATCACAGCGTGTGCGGGTATCGGCACGGGCGCGTCGCGGTGATCGCCGGTATGAGATGTCAGTGTTTCTAGCGGTCAGGATGCGGCACCGAGTGAAGATCCAGTGCGGGAATGCCCTCGAAGTCCTCGGGATTGCAGGTGTAGAGCGGAAGACCGTTGGCAATGGCGGTCGCGGCGATCAGGGCGTCATACGCGCGTGCTGCTCTCTTGCGGGCGGCGGCGATCTGGGGGCCAACGGATAACTCGGCCAACGTGATCGTGCTGATCACTGACTGGTCGGGGAGGGTGGCCGGATCGGTGATACGGCCCAGCAGGATCACCGTAGAGGTGTGAGCATGCCGACACCCATCACAACCCCTGTTCGATGATGGCGTCGAGGTCACCACGCAGAGTCGCGGGGTCAACCGGGGGGAGGTGCCGACGACGAGCGATCAGTTCGGCCGGACTTGCACTTGCTCGCGGCAGCGGACGTAACTCGGCGACCGGCCGTCCGTTCCTGGTCACGACCAGGCTCTCGCCGAGCTCCACCCGGTGAAGCACCTCACCGCCACTGTTGCGAAGGTCCCGCACGCTAACGCTCTCCATTCAATGAGTGAATCACAGGTGATACACCTGGTTGTGGCTCAATTGTCATTTGCCCCGCGCGCTGGTGTGGGTGGCAAATGAGCCGGCCATCCGCTCACGCCCCCTCGATCCGATCAGCCGCCTCCCACAGCGCCGCGGCGATCTCCCGCGCAGCATCCGGATCGAGCTTGCCCAGCCCGTCACCAAGCAGGGCGACGTGGCCCGTGATGCGGCCATCGGTGTCTTGCGAGCCGTGGATCTCCAGGGTGATCCCGTCGCCGTCGACACTCAACACTGCCGAGCGGAAGCTGCGCCGCCGGACACCGTCCGAGGATTTGCGCCACTCGTCGACCTCGACGGCGCCGGCCGGCGTCGGCACGTCGGCGTGCAGCGACTGCTCGAGGTTCTCGCACGCCCAGCCGCGGGCGAAGGCGAGGTGATGTGCGGGGGAGGACAGCAGGCCGCCGGGAAGCGGATCCTGCTCAAGCTGCTCGAGAAGCCCGACCTGTTCCGGGGTCAGCTGATCGGTCATGTCACGCCATGTGGTCATGGCGCGAGTATGGCCTTGGGGTCTGACAACCGGAGCTATGCCGTGGTCAGCTGTTGAGCCCGCTGGAACGAGACCCCGAGAATCTGACCGACGTCGCGCACGGCGACACCGTGGGCGGCAAGGTCGCAAGCGAGTTCTTTGGCCTGGGTGGCGGCGGAAGCTGCATGGCGTTCGGCAGCTTCCCGGTCCTCGGCCAGCCGGCGGGCGCGTGCCGTCACGTCGATGTCGTCGACGGTGATGGTGATCGCCATCTGCACCTTCGAGGGCGCTGTGTCGGTGACGGTGCAGATGAACTCACGGGCCTGAGAGGGAACGTCAGCCAGTCGGCGCGCCTGGGTCGTGTCGTTGACATTGATCGACCCGTCCGCCGATGCGTAACCATCGAGTTCCGGGACGGTGATCATCCACCATCTGCCGTCGCGGGTGACGGCGACGTCGTAGGTGTGCATCTAGTCCTCCCTGCATTCTGCTCGGCACCTGTCGATGGCGGCATTGATCTTGCTTCGGACTCCCGGACTGATGGTGCGGTGGCCGGTTGGTACGGCAACACGGAAATTCCCGTGCCGACAGGTCCAGACCGTGTGGCTGCCCTTGCCTTCTCGTCTGGTGAATCCCGCGCCCTTGAGTTGTTTGACGATTTCCCTGGTGGGAGCCGATGCGATCACAATAGTCTATTTCTGTAGACAGAAACAAGTCTAGGCGATGCGACGTTCTATTGCGTTTGGTGTGGAGCTCATCCGGCCAACGGCGTCCGCCGTCCCAGCACGGGTTGACGCCGCCGGCCGTGACTCCATCCGCGGTCCCAGGGCCAGTGCCGCCGGTCGTCGGTCCACACCAGTTGCAGGGCGCGAACGTCGGGGCCGAGGAGTCCGACGGCGAAAATCAGATGGACGTCGGGGTGCTCGACCTCGACCACCTCGAGCATGAACTCGTTCTGATAGTCGATGTGCACGGCCGGCCACAGCTTCATCCCGTCGTCGACGATGCTGTGGGCGATCGAGTTGAGCACACGTCCGGCCTTCTGCGGCGAGAGTCCCGTCATCACCAATTCGGGTAGGCCCAAACCGTGCAGACCGATCGTGTAGGCGAACGGCCGGTCCTCGCCCTCGACGTATTGCACGGCCCAGCGGTGGGTCCGGATGATCTCGCGCAGGACGTCGAGGTAGTCCTCGGTGGTCCGGTCGGGGTTGTCGCATTGCCAGCACATGGCGGCACCTTTCTGTCGTGGATGCCGATGAGCCTGCACCCGCCCACCGACAAACAGCCGCGGCAGAAACCTACGGCCTGGCCGCCACACCCTCGGCGCGGACCAATAGGGCGGCCGACGGCACGACCTTCCCGGACAGGTAGGTCGACAGCCGAGACGGTGAAGTGCCCAGGCGACCGGCGAATTCTGCTGCGGTGTAACCAGACTCGGCGACCAGAGTGGTCAGCCGGCGGCAGACCTCGGCGCGGGCCTGGTCCTCGGCGCGTCGGCGAGCCCGGGCGATCGCCCGCTCGAGGGTGGCGGCGACGCCGCGGTCCTCGGCGAGCTCGATGGCCGCGATGAGATCGGCGGCCACCGGGCCCCAGGGTTCGGCGTCGACCGCAGCGGCGATTCGTCGCCAGTCCGGCAGGGACCCCCGGTCGATGGCGGCCAGCAGACCCTCGACGCCCCATTGCCCGACTGGCGTCGACGGGTCGATGCCGAGATTGCGAAATTTCAGTGCGCTCATGACGTTTCCAGCATGGCGTCGGCCAGCGACTGGCACTGGGCGACCACGGCCGGCCACGACTGCCAACGGCGTTCGAGGTTCTTGTAGGAGCCCAACTGTCGGGTGGTGCGCTGATCCTTGGGCCGTGGGCTGCCGAGTTGGCGGACCAACTGCGACGCGACGGCAGTCTCGTCATCGGCGACGGCGTCGTAGTAATCGTCGATGCCGGCCAATACCTCAGCCGAGGCGTCGATACCGAACCGATCGGACAGCGCCGCCAAGTCCAGATAATCGCGGGTCTGATTCCGTTTGACCGTCAGGTAGCCCTTGATCCGAAGCGTTTCCGCCGGGGTGGGGACGGTCAGGGTCATACCGCCGGGAAGCTCGACGGTCTGCACCTCCAGTGCCCGCCGCCGGATCAACTGGCGGACGCCGGCTTCGATATCGCCTAGCGAACCGAGGATGATCTTGCCGGGCGTCACGCGATTCAGGACCCACTCGGGATCGGACTCCAAAGCCTCAAGCACCGCATCGAACCGTGCCGCGAGGTCGGTCACCACATGGTCATGGTCGGTGGATTCCCGGTGGCCGGCGTAATACGCGGCCGCGGTTCCCCCGACCAGCACCGCATCGGGTACGAGCTGCTGGAGCCGGGCCGCAGACTGAAGGACCTCGTTCAATCCCACGGTTCACCCCTAGTTATCGGATATGATAACAAACCTTCTTGCGGAAGTGAACCTTCGCCGGCCCGGATGTGTGATTGCGTCCCCGGTCGGACCTTGTGAAATCTGAACTTGTCGGTGCCGTCCGTATAATCGAAATTGCTTCACGAGACACCGTCGCCAAGCTCCGACTAGGCGGTGCGCCAACCCCACGCTCGTTGGGTGGCTCGGATGACGAAGCGGCCCGCGCCGGCCGGTGCGGGTAAGAGCGCCCCGTCACCGGGGCCCGGATATCCGGGAGCTGTTATGGCACGAGAACCTTTCGATCTCAGCGACGGTCAACGGCGATGACTGACGACTGGATCGACCGTTACGTCACGCGTACTCCCGAGGAGCTCGCCGCGCTGCGCGCCGCCGCGGAGAAGCGCTACGCCCATCTGCGCGACCAACCCCGCGACTGGCTGGCCGATCTTGGCGCTCGGCACCGGAAGCACGCGTCTCGTCAGAGTGAAGGGGTAGTAAGGAACCGATCAGGGGAGGAAACGATGAAACAGACAACGACAACCGCAGCGGTGCAGGCTGCGAACGCATTGACCGCACGGTGGTGCACCCGCCTCGGAGATCAGGACTGGGTGCTCTCCGGTGCCGGGCTGTGGCCGCTGCTGGCGCTGCTGGCCTCGGCGGCCGACGAGACCGCCCGGGCGGAACTTGTTGCGGCACTCGGCCGGCCCGCCGACACCGCGCAGCAGGATGCGCTCGAACTGATCGACGTCCTGCGCACCGGGGTCTCGACCACCGCTGCGTTGGGCCTGTGGACCCGCGACGACATTGCGCTGCATGCGGACTGGGCATCGGGCCTGCCGGATGGTGTTGTCGGCACGCTGACCGATCAGGCCGCACTGGATGAGTGGGCCTCAGAGGAGACCCACGGGCTGATCACGAAATTCCCGCTGGACGTCACGCCCGCCACCATGCTGGTGCTGGCATCCGCACTGGCGGCCC
>NZ_JBPCSX010000242.1:0-12932 GCF_051006775.1 Mycobacterium sp. | reverse complement strand
TCGCTCACCCTTGATGAGCCGGATCGGCTCGCCGCGGTGATCAGCGGGCCGGTGATCCTGCACCAGTATCTGTTGGCCGACCCGATCAGCAGCACGGTGACCGAACTGGCTCTGTGGTCGAGCGCTCCGCCGGCGATCCCGTATCCGACCCTCTCCGATACGGCGCTACTCGATGCCCTGGGAGCTCCACTGTGCAGCGCCTACCTCGGTTCATGTCAGTGACGCGGCTGCCCACAGTCGAGAAGTAGGATCAACGGGCACCATCCCCCAGATCAGAGGAGCCGCGTGGCCCGGGTAGTTGTCAACGTGATGCCGAAGGCGGAGATTCTGGACCCGCAGGGCCAGGCCATCGTCGGGGCGCTGGGTCGGCTCGGCCACCCGGGTGTTTCCGAAGTGCGCCAAGGCAAGCGGTTCGAGCTGGAGGTCGACGACACCGTGACCGACGCCGAGCTCGCCGAGCTCGCCGAGTCACTGTTGGCCAACACCGTCATCGAGGACTGGTCGGTCACCCGGGAACCGGCGTGAGCGGCCGGCGGGAAGCCGAGGGCGGATCGCACATCAGCGCACGTGTCGGCGTCATCACCTTTCCCGGCACTCTCGACGAGGTCGACGCCGCCCGTGCCGTGCGGTTGGCCGGTGCCGAGTCGGTCGACCTGTGGCATGCCGATGCCGACCTCAAAGGTGTGGACGCCGTGGTGGTCCCCGGAGGCTTCTCCTACGGCGACTACCTGCGCTGTGGTGCCATCGCCAAATTCGCGCCGGTGATGGGCGAGGTGATCGCCGCCGCGGGCCGCGGAATGCCGGTGCTGGGCATCTGCAACGGTTTTCAGGTGCTGTGTGAGGCGGGTCTGCTGCCCGGCGCGCTCGCCCGCAACGCCGGTCTGCACTTCATCTGTCGCGACGTCTGGCTCAAGGTCGACTCCGTCAGCACCGCGTGGACATCGCGCTACGAGCGCGGTGCTGAGCTTCTGGTGCCGCTGAAGTCCGGCGAAGGTCGTTATGTGGCAAGTGAATCGGTGCTCGACGAACTCGAGGGTGAGGGCCGGGTGGCATTCCGCTACATCGACAACCTCAATGGTTCGATGCGCGATATCGCCGGTATCAGTTCGGCCAACGGCAGGGTGGTCGGTCTGATGCCGCACCCCGAGCACGCCACTGAGCCACTCACCGGACCGTCCGACGACGGGCTGGGGATGTTCTACTCCGCGCTCGACGCCGTGCTTACGGCCTGATTCATGGCGAGGGCAAACGGACGCGAACTCTGCGAGTTCATCGACGCGTCGCCATCGCCGTTTCACCTCTGCGACACCGTCGCCGACAGGCTGAGGGCCGTCGGCTACACCGAACTCGCCGAAGCCGACCGCTGGCCCGGCGGCAACGACGACGGGGGCCGGTACTTCACGCTGCGGTCCGGATCGCTGGTCGCCTGGAACAGCACCGCGAACCGGCACCGGCCGTTCCGGATCGTGGGCGCCCACACCGACAGCCCCAACCTGCGCGTCAAACAGCATCCCGACAGGGTGGTGGCCGGCTGGCAGGTCGTCGCCCTGGCGCCCTACGGCGGAGCATGGCTGAACTCCTGGCTGGACCGGGATCTGGGTCTGAGTGGCCGGCTCTCGGTGCGCGACGCCGCCGGTGGTGTCACCCACCGACTGGTGCGTGTCGACGAACCGATCCTGCGGGTGCCGCAGCTCGCGATCCACCTGGCCGAGGATCGGGGCTCGCTGACCCTGGACCCGCAGCGCCATGTCAACGCGGTCTGGGGTGTGGGCGAGCGGCCGCGCTCACTGCGGGCGTTCATCGCCGAGCGCGCCGGAATCGACCCCGTCGACCTGCTCTCGGCCGACCTGATGACCCACGATCTGACGCCGTCACGGTTGACCGGCGCCGACGAGGAATTCGTCAGCGCGCCCAGGCTCGACAACCAGGCCACCTGCTACGCAGGCCTCGAGGCGTTCCTGGCCGCCGAACCCGGGCACTACATCCCGGTGCTGGCACTGTTCGATCACGAGGAGGTCGGCTCCACCTCCGACCACGGCGCGCAATCCGATCTGCTGATCACCACGCTGGAGCGGATCGTGCTCGCGGCCGGCGGCGACCGGGAGGACTTCCTGCGCCGCCTGACCGGATCGATGGTGGCCTCCGGTGATATGGCGCACGCCACCCACCCGAACTATCCCGAGCGTCATGAGCCGGGTCACCTCATCGCCGTCAACGGTGGTCCGGTTCTCAAGGTCCAGCCAAACCTGCGCTACGCCACCGACAGCCGCACCGCGGCCGCTTTCGAGCTCGCCTGCCGTCAGGCCGGGGTGCCGTTGCAGCGCTACGAACACCGGGCCGATCTGCCGTGCGGGTCGACCATCGGGCCGATGACGGCGGCCCGCACCGGCATCCCGACCGTCGATGTCGGCGCACCCCAGCTGGCCATGCATTCGGCGCGGGAGCTCATGGGGTCGGCGGATGTGGGCGCTTATGCCGCCGCGCTGCAAGCGTTCCTCTCGCCCGAATAAGCTAGGACCGTGACAGTCGATTCCGTCGCGCACGCGGCGGCCACTCCTGACCATCCCCAGCCCTATCATGAGCTCGGGCTCAAGGATGACGAGTATCAGCGGATCCGGGATATCCTCGGCCGCCGTCCCACCGACGCCGAACTGGCCATGTACTCGGTGATGTGGAGTGAGCACTGCTCGTACAAATCCTCCAAGGTGCACCTCCGCTACTTCGGTGAGACCACCACCGAGGCGATGCGGTCCGGGATGCTCGCGGGCATCGGCGAGAACGCCGGCGTGGTGGACATCGGTGACGGCTGGGCGGTGACCTTCAAAGTCGAGTCGCATAACCACCCCTCCTACGTCGAGCCTTATCAGGGGGCCGCGACCGGGGTCGGTGGGATCGTGCGCGACATCATGGCCATGGGCGCGCGCCCGGTGGCGGTGATGGACCAGTTGCGGTTCGGCGCCGCTGACGCCCCCGATACCCGCCGGGTGGTCGACGGGGTGGTGCGCGGTATCGGTGGATACGGGAACTCTTTGGGACTGCCCAATATCGGCGGCGAGACCGTCTTCGACGCGTCCTACGCCGGTAATCCGTTGGTCAACGCGATGTGTGTGGGCGTACTGCGCAAGGAGGATCTGCACCTCGCGTTCGCGTCGGGAACCGGCAACAAGATCATCCTTTTCGGAGCCCGCACCGGTCTGGACGGTATCGGCGGGGTATCTGTTCTGGCCAGTGACACCTTCTCGGGGGACGAGTCCGGAACGGGCCGCAAAAAGCTGCCGGCCGTCCAGGTCGGGGATCCGTTCATGGAGAAGGTGTTGATCGAATGCTGCCTGGAGCTGTATGCCGCCCGGTTGGTGGTCGGCATTCAGGATCTCGGTGGCGCCGGATTATCTTGTGCGACATCGGAACTCGCGTCGGCCGGTGACGGTGGCATGACCATCGAACTGGACACCGTGCCGCTGCGTGCGGCGAATATGACGCCGGCCGAGATCCTGTCCAGTGAGTCGCAGGAACGGATGTGCGCCGTCGTCTCCCCGGAGAACGTCGAGAAGTTCATGGCGGTCTGCCGCAAGTGGGATGTGCTGGCCACGGTGATCGGCGAGGTCGCCGACGGCGAACGGCTGAAGATCACCTGGCATGGCGAGACCGTCGTCGACGTCCCGCCCCGCACGGTGGCCCATGAGGGTCCGATCTATCAGCGGCCGCTGGCGCGGCCCGACACCCAGGACGCTCTCAACGCCGATACCTCGGCGAAACTGCCGCGGCCGGGTACCGGTGATCAGTTGCGAGCGACTTTGCTCGCGTTGCTCGGCAGTCCGCATCTGTGCAGCCGGGCGTTCATCACCGAGCAGTACGACCGCTACGTGCGCGGCAACACCGTGCTCGCCGAGCATGCCGACGGCGGAGTGTTGCGCATCGACGAGCAGACCGGCCGTGGGATCGCGGTGTCCACCGACGCCTCGGGTCGCTACACCCAACTCGATCCGTATGCCGGTGCGCAGTTGGCACTGGCGGAGGCCTACCGCAATGTCGCGGTCACCGGCGCCACCCCGATCGCGGTGACCAACTGCCTCAACTTCGGTTCTCCGGAGGATCCGGGAGTCATGTGGCAGTTCTCCCAGGCGGTGCGGGGACTGGCCGACGGATGTGCGGTGCTCGGCATCCCGGTCACCGGCGGCAACGTCAGCTTCTACAACCAGACCGGCGCCACGCCGATCCTGCCCACGCCGGTGGTCGGGGTGCTCGGCGTGATCGACGATGTGCACCGTCGGTTGCCCACCGCGCTCGGTACCGAACCAGGCGAGACGCTGTACCTGCTCGGGGACACCCGTGATGAGTTCGACGGTTCGATCTGGGCGCAGGTCACCGCGGACCACCTCGGTGGGCTGCCCCCCGAGGTGGACCTGGCCCGGGAGAGATTGCTCGGCGAAGTCCTGGTCTCCGCGTCCCGCGACGGCCTGGTGTCGGCCGCGCACGATCTCAGCGAGGGTGGCCTGATCCAGGCGGTCGTCGAGTCGGCGATGGCCGGCGAATGCGGTTGCCGCATCGTGCTTCCTGAGGGAGTCGATCCGTTCGTACTCCTGTTCTCCGAGTCGGCCGGACGGGCACTTGTCGCCGTGCCGCGCACTGAGGAGACCCGGTTCGCGGCGATGTGCGAGGCACGCGGGTTGCCCGCCACCCGGATCGGCGTCTCCGACAGCGGGTCGGATTCGGTCGAGGTGCAGGGACTTTTCACCATCGGTCTGGAGGAACTGCGCAGCACCTCCGAGGGAGTGCTGCCCAGTCTGTTCGGATGAGCCAGTCACCGGCGGCCTGGGCGCTCGGCCTGCTGCGTCTGGACTTCACCGGTGTCGCGTTCGCGGCGCTGTTCTTCTGCTTGTCGCTGACCCCGTCGCTGATGCCGCGGGACTGGTTCATGGCCGGTCTCATCGGCGGGATCAACGCCGCGATCGGCTACGGACTCGGGGTGCTGGCCGGCGGGTTGGTTCGACGACTCTTACTGCGTGGCCGGTCATGGTGGCCGCTGCCCACCCGGGTGCGCTACGCATTGCAGACGGCTGTGGTCATCGGATCCGTTGGTGCCGTACTTCTGATGGCCCGGCCTGCGGCCTACTGGCAGCGGCAGATCTGCGCGGTGATGGGTATCGACGGCCCGGTGACCGCTGACTACCTTCGGACCGTTCCGGTCGCGATTGCGGTCGGCGGTGCGCTCATCGCCGGATCGCGAATCATCAAGGACAGCATCAAGTTTCTCGCGCGGTTGATGATCCGTCGATTGCAGATCGACAGCGAGGTTGCCATGTTCATCGGGGCGGCGATCGTCGTGATGGTGACCGTCATGCTGGTCAACGGAGTGCTGTACCGAGGATTCGTCGCCGGGGCCACCACGATGTTCCAGCCGCGCAACGCCGCAACCCGAGCCGGTGTCCAGCAGCCGCTTGCACCGGAGAAGTCAGGTAGCCCGGCATCGTTCGTGGCGTGGGACACCCTGGGATTCCAGGGCCGCAACTTCGTCGCATCCGGTCCGCATGCCGACGATCTGGAACAACTCAACGGCCGGCCCGCCGAGGAGCCCATCCGGATCTATGCCGGCCTGGATTCGGCGGACTCCATCCAGGGGCGCACCGCGGTGCTGCTCTCGGAGTTGGCGCGCACCCGGGCCTTCGAGCGCAAGGTCCTGGTCATCATCCCCACCACCGGGACCGGATGGGTGGACCCGGTGGCCGCCCGGTCGATCGAATCGATGTACAACGGTGACACGGCACTGGTGGCCATGCAGTACTCCTTCCTGCCGAGTTGGATCTCTTTCCTTGTCGACCAGCAGAAGTCGTTGGAAGCCGGCAGGGCGATGATCGACGCGATCCACGATCGCTGGCTGGGCTGGGACCCGCAGCGCCGCCCCAGGCTCATGCTGTTCGGCGAGAGTCTCGGCTCGCTGTCCGGGCAGGGTGCGTTCAACTACCTTCCCGACGTGGTGGACAAGGGGTTCTCCGCGGTGCTGTGGGTCGGCCCGCCCAATTCCAGTCCGCTGTGGAGTGCGCTGACCGCCCGCCGTGATCCGGGCACCCCGGAAGTCCAGCCACGCTACGACGACGGTCGTACCGTGCGCTTCGCCCAGGCATCCGGTTCCGCGGAGATCGCGGCCGTGGCCGCAACTCCGTGGGACGGGACCCGGGTGCTGTTCCTCCAGCACGCCTCTGATCCGGTGGTGTGGTGGTCACCGGAGCTACTCTTCGCCAAGCCGGACTGGCTCGACGAGTCGCCCGGGCATGACCGCTCGGCATCCATGCGGTGGTATCCGATCGTCACCTTCTGGCAGGTTTCCGCCGATATGGTCGGCAACGTCACCAGTTCCGAGTCCGTGCCCGTCGGCCACGGTCACAATTACGGAGACAGCCAACTCGACGGCTGGGTCGCGGTCGCCGCGCCCCCGGGATGGACCGACGCCGACACTGACCGGATCCGCCGCTCGCTTGAGCAGGCGATGGCCGCCGGCGGGCCGGAGTTCCGATGAGCGGCAAGGCAATCCGCGCGCTCGCCCTCTCCGGTGCGTTGGTCGGCTGGAGTTTCACCGCAGGCCTGGACCAGCCGTGGCGGCGCCATCCGCTGATTCAGGCGGGCATCGGGACAGCGCTGGCGGTCGCGACCCGCGCTCCGCTGGGATTGCGGCCACCACCGGTCTACCGGGGACTGCGACTCGGCGCCGGGGTCGCGGCAGCGGTGACCGCCGGGGTGGCCGCGGCCACCGCGCTGACCGGTGTGCGCGTTGCGATGCGCGATCGCAGCCTTCCGCCGCGGCCCTGGCGCTGGCTGGCGGTGGAGATCCCGCTGGGCACGGTGTGGTCGGAGGAGATGGCGTTTCGCGGAGCGCTGTCCGCGATCGCCGCCGACGCCTTCGGGCCGCAGCGTGGCCGGCTGTTGCAGTCAGTCGCCTTCGGGCTCAGCCACGTCCCCGACGCCCGCGGCACCGGGGAGACCATGCTGGGCACCGTGGCGCTCACCGGACTGGCGGGGTGGTGCTTCGGGCTTCTCGCCGAGCGGTCCGGCAGTCTGGCCGCACCGATGCTGGCGCACCTGGCGATCAACGAGGCCGGCGCACTCGGGGCCATGGCGGTACAGCGCTTCGGCGGCGGTGAGCGGTGAGTCGCGGCGCAGACCCTCGGGCGACCCGCGATGCAGTCCTCGCGGTGGCCGCCTGGCTGAGCGATGACGCCGCGGGCGAACCCGACCGGGCGGTGATCGGCGCGGCGGTGCGGCTGACCGCGCGCACGCTGGCGGCGATAGCACCGGGTGCCAGTGTGGAAGTCCGGGTCCCGCCGTTTGTCGCCGTGCAGTGCATCCCGGGTCCGCGCCACACCCGGGGGACCCCGCCCAACGTGGTCGAGACCGATCCGCGCACCTGGCTACAGCTGGCCTGCGGGCTGGTCGGCTTCGACCGGGTCGTCGCCGCCGGCCGGGTGAGCCTCTCCGGGGGGCGGGCGGCGGAGATCGCAGCCTGGTTTCCCCTGGTCGGCATCTCCGAATCCGAACTTCAGTGACACATATCGCAGGGTTTCCCTGTTTGACCCGAATGACCGTAAACTCAGGGACACCTCCGACACGTCAGGGAGCACCCATACCGTGACCGGCCAGCTGGAAAACCCTCCCCGCGAGGAGTGCGGCGTCTTCGGCGTCTGGGCTCCCGGCGAAGAAGTCGCGAAACTCACCTACTACGGGCTCTACGCGTTGCAGCACCGCGGACAGGAAGCGGCCGGTATCGCCGTCGCGGACGGGTCACAGGTGCTGGTCTTCAAGGATCTCGGTCTGGTCAGCCAGGTGTTCGACGAGCAGACGCTGGCTGCGATGCCCGGACATGTCGCGATCGGTCACTGCCGCTACTCCACCACCGGCTCCACCACGTGGGAGAACGCGCAGCCGGTATTCCGCAACACTGCCGCCGGTACCGGAGTTGCCTTGGGGCACAACGGAAATCTGGTCAACACCACCGATCTCGCGCGCCGGGCCCGCGATGCCGGCCTGATCAACCCCAACATGCCGGGTGCCGCGACCACCGACTCCGACATCCTCGGCGCGCTGCTGGCCGGCGGCGCGGCCGACACCAGCATCGAGCAGGCGGCGCTGGAATTGCTGCCCAGCGTGCGCGGCGCCTTCTGTCTGGTCTTCATGGACGAGACCACCCTCTATGCCGCCCGTGATCCCTACGGTGTGCGTCCGCTGTCGCTGGGCCGCCTCGACCGCGGTTGGGTGGTGGCCTCCGAGACGGCTGCCCTCGACATCGTCGGCGCCTCATTCGTCCGCGATATCGAACCCGGTGAACTGCTCGCCATCGACGCCGACGGCGTGCGCTCCACCCGGTTCGCGCCCCCGACGCCGAAGGCATGTGTCTTCGAGTACGTCTACCTCGCCCGGCCGGACAGCGTCATCGCCGGCCGATCGGTGCATGCCGCCCGCGTCAACATCGGTCGCCGGCTGGCTCGCGAGAAGCCGGTTGACGCCGACCTGGTGATCGGGGTACCCGAGTCGGGCACCCCCGCCGCGGTGGGGTACGCCCAGGAGTCAGGCATCCCGTTCGGTCAGGGTCTGATGAAGAACGCCTACGTGGGACGCACCTTCATCCAGCCGTCCCAGACGATTCGGCAGCTGGGCATCCGGCTCAAGCTCAACCCGCTCAAAGAGGTCATCCGCGGCAAGCGCCTCATCGTCGTCGACGACTCGATCGTGCGGGGTAACACCCAGCGGGCCCTGATCCGGATGTTGCGCGAGGCCGGTGCGGTGGAGGTCCATGTGCGGATCGCCTCCCCTCCGGTCAAGTGGCCGTGCTTCTACGGTATCGACTTCGCGACACCGGCCGAACTGATCGCCAATGCCCCGGGCACCCAGACCGACGACGGGGAGATGCTCGACGCGGTTCGGCACGCGATCGGCGCCGACAGCCTCGGATATATCTCCCAGCACGGAATGGTCGCTGCCACAGAACAACCCGTCACCCGGTTGTGCTGTGCCTGCTTCGACGGCAACTACCCGATCGAACTTCCCAGTGCGACAGCATTGGGCAAGAACGTGGTGGAGAACATGCTCGCCGCGGTGCAGGCCGACAACGACAACGTGTCGGCACTGAGCCGGCCGTAAGGCCGAGGAATCGGTCCTACCTGACGGCCGAGGTCACTTTCTTCACCCGACGGTCCAGTGCGAAAGCCTGCAGCGGCCGCCCCGCGAACCAGTAGAGCCGGCCCAGCAGCCCGCGTGGGTAGAAGATGGCCTGCTGCTCGTAGCGGCTTCCGGCTCCTTCAGGGGTGACCCGCATCTCGAGCCACCGGTCACCGGGACCACGCCGTTCGGCGCGCAGTTTGAGCCGGCCCGGTGCACGTTCCTCGACCCGCCAGTGTTTCGGTGCGCTGCCCTCCACGGCCTTCCACAATTGGTCGGGGGTGGCCGAGGTGTGCCGGGACCGGATGTCGGTGTAGACCACCTCGCCGGCCCATTCCGGGTCGGTCGGCAGTTGCGCCGCGGTTCCGGTGTTCCAGGTGGTCTCGATCTCGCCGCGGGCGATCCGGGCCAGGGCCAGTGAAACTGAGCGACGGTACGGGGTCAGACCGCCTTCGGGCTGGCCGATGATGGTGTCGATGTCGTGGTTGGCCATCACCGCGTCGCAGTGCAGCGACTCCACCAGTGGGCGGGCCAGACCGGACGGTATCGGGGTCACCAGTCCGACCCACAGCGCGGCGATCCGCGGAGTCAGCACCGGCAGTACCAGGATGCGCCGCGGTCGTAGACCGGCCACCTCGGCGTAGATCTGCATCATGTCGCCGTACTCCAGGACATCGGGTCCACCGATATCCCAGGTGCGCGACGCCGGCACCGGACAGGTGGCAGCGGCGACCAGGTAGTGCAGAACATCGCGGATGGCGATGGGCTGGATTTTGTTGTGCACCCACTTGGGGGTTGTCATCACCGGCAGCCGGTCGGTGAGGTGGCGGATCATCTCGAACGAGGCCGAGCCGGAACCGACCACCACCCCGGCCTGCAGCACGATCGTCTCGATTCCGGAGGCGATGAGAATCTCGCCGACGGTGGTGCGTGACCCCAAATGCGTTGACAGTTGGGCATCTTCGGGATGCAGGCCCGACAGATAGACCATGCGGCGGACCCCGGCCCGACGGGCTGCGGCCACCACATTCTGCGCCGCGCGCCGTTCCTCGGCGGCGAAGTCCTTCTCGAACCCCATCGAGTGGACCAGGTAGTACACGACGTCGACGTTCTCGAATGCCGCCGCGAGTGACTCGGGGTCGCCGAGGTCTCCCTTGGCCACCTCGATGCGATCTCGCCACGGGACGCGTGCCAGCTTCTCCGGGGTACGCGCCAGTGCGCGCACCTCGAACCCGTTGTCCAGCAGGCGTGGCACCAGCCGGCCACCGACATAGCCGGTGGCGCCGGTCACCAGGCAGCGCAACTTCTGCTCACCCATCAGGAGACCCGGCATCCGGCGGGTGCGGGCGCCTCCACCGACATCGGGGCGCCCACCGGGTTGATGTAGGTCACGTCCATGACCAGCGGGGTGGAGCCCTGGTTGAGGCCGTTGTGCACGAAACCGGGTCCGACACCCTCGGCCACCGCGGCACCGGCGTTGTACAACTCGTCGATGACGCAGCTCCCGTCGTAGTGCGTCATCGTGCCCGCTCGGATCACCCCGTAGACCTCACCGGGGTGGTAGTGCCAGCCGGTCGAACCGCCGGGCGCGACGGTGACCGTGGTGATCGTGTACGCGGTTCCGTCGACGGTGTTCTGCGACAGCGTCTGCACATCCACCCCGACCGCCGGTGTCGCCCCGGCCGGACCCGCGAGGGCAACGGCGGATATCGCCATGCCGATCGCTGTCCACAACTGCAGTGCCTTCATGAGTCCTAGGGTGTCATATGCCGTGCCGGCCGCGGGCCAGCACAATGAACCCCATGACGTTCAAGGGCTGGCCCATCGAGGCGGTCGAGTTCTACGAGGGCCTGGAGGCCGACAACTCCAAGGTGTACTGGCAGGAACACAAGGCCGTCTACGAGCGGAATGTGCGCGGCCCGATGGAGCAGCTACTGGTCGAACTGGCCGACGAGTTCGGTGCGGGCAAGCTATTCCGCCCCTACCGGGACGTCCGCTTCAGCGCTGACAAGACCTCGTACAAGACGAACTGCGCGGCGACTCGGGGCACCGGCTATGTCTCGTTCTCCGCCGACGGGCTCTCGGTCGGCGGCGGGCTGTACATGCCCGATCCGGCTGCGCTGCAGCGCTACCGCGACGCGGTCGACGACGAGAAATCCGGACCTCAACTCGCCGGTATCGTCGCCGACCTGCGAGCGGCCGGCTACCAGATCATGGCCCACGAGGTGCTCAAGACGGCGCCGAGGGGATTTCCCACCGACCACCCCCGCATCGAACTGCTCCGGCACAAGGGTGTCGCGATGATGAAGGATTGGCCGGTGGGGGCCTGGCTGGGCACCGCCAAAGCCAAGGATCGGGTGATCGCCACCCTGCGCGCCGGGGCGCCGCTCAACGGGTGGCTGACCCGGTACGTCGGCTGACCCGGGTGGGGCCGGGTAGCCTTAGCGGCGATGTCCGGCAAGCCCTCCACAGAGAAATCCGCCCACGCTGAAACCGCAGGGGCGTCCGCTGGAACCTCCTATGCATCGGCCGGTGTCGACATCGAGGCCGGCGATCGCGCGGTCGAGTTGTTCAAGCCCCTGGCCAAGCGGGCCACCCGTCCCGAGGTCCGCGGTGGTCTGGGCGGCTTCGCCGGACTGTTCGAGCTGCGCGGCGACTACCGGGAGCCGGTGCTGGCCGCCTCCACCGACGGCGTGGGCACCAAGCTGGCCATCGCCCAGGCCATGGACAAACACGACACCGTGGGGCTGGACCTGGTCGCGATGGTGGTCGACGATCTCGTGGTCTGCGGCGCCGAACCGCTGTTTCTGCAGGACTACATCGCCGTCGGACGCACCGTGCCCGAGCGGGTGGCCGCAATCGTCTCGGGCATCGCCGAGGGGTGCGTCATCGCCGGCTGCGCCCTGCTCGGCGGCGAGACCGCCGAACATCCCGGATTGATGGAGCCCGATCACTACGACATCTCCGCCACCGGCGTGGGCGTGGTGGAGGCCGACGACGTTCTGGGACCCGACCGGGTGCGGCCCGGTGACGTCATCATCGCGATGGGCTCATCGGGCCTGCATTCCAACGGTTACTCCCTGGCCCGCAAGGTGCTCCTGGAGATCGACCGGATGAACCTGGCCGGCCATGTCGAGGAGTTCGGCCGCACCCTGGGCGAGGAACTGCTCGAACCCACCCGGATCTACGCCAAGGACTGCCTGGCGCTGACGGCCGAGACCCAGGTGCACACCTTCTGCCACGTCACCGGCGGTGGGCTGGCGGGCAACCTGGAGCGAGTCATTCCCAACGGGCTGATCGCAGAGATCGACCGCGGCAGCTGGACCCCGGCGCCGGTGTTCGGGCTGATTGCCCAGCGCGGACGCATTGAGCGGGCCGAGATGGAGAAGACCTTCAACATGGGCGTCGGCATGGTCGCCGTCGTGGCGGCCGAAGACACCGACCGCGCCATGGCGATCCTGACCGCACGCCACCTAAACTGCTGGACGCTGGGCAGTGTCACCAAGGCGCCCGCGAAGGCCGGCGACGGCCCGCGCGCGACGCTAGTGGGTCAGCACCCGCGCTTCTAGCGCCGCCAGTCGTCCTCGTCGAACGATTCCTGATCGGGTTCGCCTTCGCCCGTTCCGGTCAACTCCTGTTGGAGCCGGCTGAAGTCGGTTTGCGGAGAGCTGTATTTCAGCTCTCGGGCAACCTTGGTCTGCTTTGCCTTAGCCCGGCCGCGGCCCATGGGGGAACCCCCTCGCGCAATAACGGAGCGGCCTGAAGTCAGGCGGCTCCGGATCAGT
>NZ_JBPCSX010000241.1:0-3815 GCF_051006775.1 Mycobacterium sp. | reverse complement strand
GGAAGCCGACGTTCTGGTACACCAGGTTCTCGTCGAGCACCGCCCCGGCGCCGTCGACGTCCATGTTCTCCAGTGCGGTGAGGAACACCTCGACGGTGTGGGCGTTATCGATGTCGGAGCCGATGTTGCTGGCCGGGGTGGCGGATTGCTCGGTCATGGTCGCCAGCCTAATCCCAAGCAGGGTGAAAATGCTGGTAGATTCAACCAACGGTCGGTTTTAGGGGGTAGCGGCCATGAGTGTTTCGGCCAGGGGGCGATGTTTACCGGTGGTTCGCTGGCTTCGTGCCGGAACCGCCGTGACCGGGCTGGGTCTGGCGCTGACGATCGCTCCGGCGATCGCGCGAGCGGACGACTCCGCCGGCCCGGTCGCCGCCGATGCCGCCAGGCCCGCAGTCCACGGCAGGCACGCCGGTCCGGATCCGCATCCGCGACGGGCGGCCGCACGCCAGCCGGACCAGCGGGACAGCGCCAGTCGGGTGTCGCGGGCTGTCCGTGCTGTCGCGTCCGGACGTGTGGCGCGTCCGGTGACTCCAGCGCCGTCGAGAGCCGCCAAAATCGTCCCTCCCCAGGCGAATTCGGTCGCCTCAGTGAGCAGGCCGCCCGACATGGTCGTCAACGTGCTGTCCGGGATTCTAGGCTTCTTCGGACTCAACGGCCCGACCCCGCCCGGTGATCCGCTGGGCGCGGCGGTCTGGGCATGGGTGCGCAACCTCGCTTACCAGAACGGCCTGCTGCCGTTCAAAGGCGCCGTCACGGGGGTCCGTGACCCCGGAACCGGAGTCGTGACCGGTGATCTGGGATTCACCGTTCCGGCTGGCCTGCCGTTGACCTACACCGTCACGAGGGCGCCGGATCACGGCTCCGTCACCGTCGATTCGACCGGCGCCTACACCTACACCCCGTCCGTCGGACCCTGGGTGACAGACGCCTTCACCGTGGTTGCGAGCGACGGAATCGGAGCTTCGCAGAACATCGCCAGTGTGCCGGTCGTTACGACGATCCAGATGCCGATCTCCTACAACCTGCACGGGATTGCGGTCAGCCCGGACGGTTCCCGGTTGTATGTGGCGAACTCGGCCGACACCGGCGAGGGCCACAGCACCGTGCTCGTCATCGACACCGCAACCAACGCGACGATCCACACCATCGCCGCCGGCGTGACCCCACAGTCCGTCGTCCTCAGCCCCGACGGTAGCCGCCTCTATGTCACCGACTGGGCAGAGGCCAGCAACGCGATCTTTCCCACCACCAATGGTGCGGTATCGGTGATCGACACCGCCGCCAACGCCATGATCGGCAGAGTCGAGGTCGGGCACGGCCCGTCGGCGATCGCCGTCAGCCCGGACGGCACCACCCTCTACGTCGCCAACGAAACGGACGCCACCGTGTCGGTGATCGACATCGCGACCAATGCGGTCACCCACACCGTCGCGGTCGGACGGATGCCCCTCGGAGTGGCCGCGAGCCCGGACGGCAAGCATGTCTACGTGGTCGGCTACGGGGTGAAGACGGTGACGGTGATCGACACCGCGACCGCAGTGGTGAGCTCCACCATCCCGGTCCCCTATAGCGCGGGCGGCGTGGTGGTCAGTCCGGACGGCAACAGGCTGTACGTGATCCATTCGCTGAGCTGGGACAGCATCGTGTCGGTGATCGATCCGGCCGCCGGCACCGTGATCGGCACGGTCGGCGTGCCGGTGTATCCGCGAGCGGTCGCGGTGAGTCCCGACGGGCGCAGGCTCTACGTCGCCAACTGCGACAACAACGCGACAACGGGATGCACCAAGTCGGTCTGGGTCGTCGACACCGCAGCGCGGGTCGTCACCAACGTCATCCCGGTAGGCGACATCATCAACGACTCACCGGTGGCCGTGGCGGTCAGTCCGGACGGGAAGTACGTCTACACAGTTAATTCCGCCTATTACGGCTATGAGCCCCTCTACAACAATCAGTCGGTGTCGGTGGTCACGATCTGAGGCTGTGGCAGGGTAGGGCCGATGCGGGTGGCCCTCGTCGCCGGTCCGGAGGCCGGTCACGTCTTTCCGGCCATCGCGCTCAGCCTGCGGCTGCTGGCAGCCGGTGATCACCCGGTGGTGCTGACCGGTGCCGGGCGCCTCGACACGGTGCGCGCCGCCGGCGTCGAGGCCATCGAATTGGCCGGCCTGGACCCGGAGGCCGGCGATGACGATGCCGATTCGGGCGCCAAGATCCATCAGCGCGCGGCCCGGATGGCCGTCCTCAACCGGGCGGTGATCAAGGACCTCCGGCCGGATCTGGTGGTCTCGGATGTGATCACCGTCTGCGGCGGAATGGCCGCCGAGTTGCTTGGCCTGCCGTGGGCCGAACTCAGCCCGCACCCGCTTTACCTGCCGTCGACGGGACTTCCGCCGATCGGGAGCGGGCTGGCGCCGGGCGCCGGAGTGGGCGGCCGGTTCCGGGACAGCGTCATGAGGGCGCTGACGGCCCGGTCGATCCGGGCCGGGGATCGCCAGCGCGTGGCAGCCCGAGAGCAGATCGGTCTACCGGCCGTGGATCCGGGACCGCGCCGGAGGCTGATCGCGACCCTGCCCGCCCTCGAGGTTCCCCGGCCGGACTGGCCGGCCGGGGCCGTCGTCGTCGGACCCCTGCACTTCGAACCAACCGAAGCCGAACTGACGGTGCCGCCGGGGAACGGCCCGATGATCGTGATCGCCCCGTCGACGGCGGCCGGCGGGGCGGCCGGGCTGGCCGAGATGGCGCTGGAACACCTGATCCCCGGACAGACCCTGCCCGCCGACTCCCGGTTGGTGGTCTCCCGGCTGGGAGGGGCGCAGGTGCCGGTGCCGCCGTGGGCGACCGTGGGGCTGGGGCGTCAGGACAGGCTGCTGGCCCAGGCCGACCTCGTTGTCTGCGGTGGCGGGCACGGGATGCTGTCCAAGACGTTGCTCGCCGGTGTGCCGATGGTTGTGGTCCCCGGTGGCGGGGATCAGTGGGAGTTGGCGAATCGTGTTGTGCGACAGGGGAGTGCGCGCCTGATCCGGCCATTGGCAGTCGACGCTCTGGTGGCGGAGGTCAACGAGGTGCTGTCGGAGCCGTCCTACCGGCTGGCGGCGCGGCGGGCCGCTGAGAGCCTGGCCGGGGTCGCCGATCCGGTACGGGTGTGTCGCGAGGCGGCCGACTAGGTTGATGGCGTGCGGCTGACCGAATTCCACGAACTCGTCGAGGCGCAGTTCGGCCCGGTGCGGGGTGCCTCCCTGCTCGTCGACCATGTGCTCACCCGGTTTGGGGGCCGCACCTCTGAGCAGGCCATCGAGGCCGGTATCGACCCCCGTGAGGTGTGGCGGGCGCTGTGCGCCGACTTCGATGTTCCCCGCGAGCAGTGGTAAGAGCCCGGTAATTCGACACGCCGCGCGCCTGCTTGCCATCGAACACATGTTCGTTAGTCTGGGTCCCAGTTCGAGTAGCTGTTCGGCCGACGTTTGACGGAGTTCCTGTCGAATTTTTGTCAGGGGTCCTCTCTAACGTCACGGACAACCGACCGAACACCGGTCACGAACACAGAGAACGGAGATATCCATGGCGCAACAGGCCCCCGATCGCGAGAAGGCTCTTGAGCTCGCACTCGCCCAGATCGAGAAGAACCACGGCAAGGGCGCGGTGATGCGCCTCGGTGACGAGGTCCGCCAGCCGATCGCGGTCATCCCGACCGGCTCCATCGCCCTCGATGTGGCGCTGGGCATCGGCGGTCTGCCGCGTGGCCGCGTCGTCGAGATCTACGGCCCGGAGTCCTCGGGCAAGACCACCGTCGCACTGCACGCCGTGGCCAACGCACAGGC
>NZ_JBPCSX010000240.1:0-38489 GCF_051006775.1 Mycobacterium sp. | reverse complement strand
ATCTGCCGCCGAAGCTCGGCGCATCAGAGGAGTGCGTGCTGCGGCGGTTCGATCAGGATTTCCGGCTGACACTCACCCTCACCGCGTTCAGATCGCCGACCGATGCCAACTGGAGTTTCACGTTGGGTGACAAGATTCCAGGGCCGTGACGCACCGGGCCAACCCGGGGCCGGTGCACTTTGGTGGGGACTTCCTGGAGGCTCGGTGCAAAGCGAGTGCCGTCGATCATCAACGGTGACCCGACCTGTCGGCCGACTGGAGGACCGTGGTCTCCAAGTGCATCAGAACCTGGAAACCCTGCAGTGTTCGAGGAACTGCTCAGCGACGGCTTGGGGCGGTGACACCGGGCCCGGGAACAGCGCAACGTACCTCTCTTCGTTGCGCGAACCAGGGTTGCAACTCACCTCAGGCGTCCTTTATCCAGACCTCCAGGCAATGTCCTTAAAGACGTTGGTAGGAGCGAGTTGCCACCTCAGGGTCGACATTTCCCGGCAACGGGTCAGACCCCAACGACCGCACTGCACAAGCCCTCGGGCCTATGCCGTCGGGCCGACGCAACTCGGTCTGAAATCGCGCAGGCGGGTCGAATTCACACGGTCTGCCCACTCTTGTTTTATTGTCCTGCGTATGGGGACTCATCAGGGGTTCCGTCGCACAGGGAGTCCTCCGGAGATCGATGCTGTCCAGTCGAACGGTCAGCACCGGCGCGGCTCGGATGGCTTCCACTCCCCAGTCCCGGGCCGAGGCCGCCGGATTCCGCGGCAGGGTCTTCGAAACCGTCGCGATCAACCCCGCCCTGGCCATCAATAACCTGGACGTGATCAACCAGTGGTATTACAACCCGGCTTACTTCGCGATCATGTCCGACCGCGCGAACACCGCGATCCGGGGTGGTCGCCTTGTAGGGCCAGCCCGCCTGATCGGATCCCCACTTCCGCCGAAGTAGCGCGGGAAGGGAATGCGCTTCACCGACAGAAATTTGCCCGGTATTCAACTGACTGCAATACCGTCAATCTGTGCCGCAACTAGTGTCGGCTGACCACGACCGGTTGGGAGCTCCTATGCACAAGACGTTGGTAAGCCGTTACTTGACATTGGCGATGATCGGGATCACCGCATTGTCGGCGGTCGCCTGCAGTTCCGCGACCACCAAGTCGCCAAGCGCATCCTCGACCGCATCAACCACGACAGCTGCGGTGGAGCCGTCCCAGGCCCCGGTGAAGATCAATGGCGAAGACGAGGTCAGCGGGTCGATCGCATCGGTGTCGGGCACGACGATCGAGGTGAGCGGGCAGAAGGGATCGGCGACGGTGTCGTTCTCAGATTCGACGAAGGTCATGGAGTTGACACCGGCCACAATGGCGGGCATCACCCCCGGCCTGTGCGTGACCATCCGGCCCGCGAGCGGCTCGGAAGGCGGCACCGTCGTCGCGGATGCGGTTGTGGTCGGAGCGTCAAGTGGCGGCGAGTGCAAGAAGACCGGCGGCGCCGACAACGCCGGACTGCCGGCTAGTCCGCAGGGCGGGTTCCGCGGCAACGTCGATTCCGTCACCGACAAGACGATCGTTCTGACGACACTCGGTACCGACGGCAGCAAGACCAACACCACCGTCGAGATCAACGACCTGACGCTGCTAGCCGATCGTCACAAGGTGACGGCCGACGCGATCGTCGAAGGCAAGTGCATCATCGCCGGCGGGACCAATGACACCGGCGGCGTCCTGCAGGCACAGACGGTCAACCTGCCGTTGGTGGTCAATGGCGGGTGCCCGCAGCCCAAGGGCAGCTGAAGTTTCTCGGCCGGCGCCGCCAGCCAATCTTTGAGAGCGTGGTACACCGCGGCGCTACCGAGAAGATCGAGGGGACCCGTCTCGTTCCAGCAGCTCGGAATCCACTTCACCCTCTGAGATTCCACGTCAGCAATCGTGTACTCACGAATCGCCGCCGCCACCGGGCTGCGCGATGCTGGCGATCCGGCGTGTCACGAAAAAAACTAACTCTGAACTGCAACTTCCTCTGTGGAGCTAAGGGGATTCGAACCCCTGACCCCCACACTGCCAGTGTGGTGCGCTACCAACTGCGCCATAGCCCCAGATGCCCTGTCGAAACTACACCACCGTCTCATCCGCCTCAAAACCGCAGATCCTGAGCACTGCGGCCCGCGCCCGCCTAATGGACCACCGTCCCGACGGCCAACAGCGCAGCAGCTACGACAGCTCCCCGGCCCGGTCTGGTTCTGGAAGCCCGGTCGGCTCGCGGGCCGGGAGGGCGTCGCGGGTCTCCGGGGCGAAAATCCAACCCACCGCGGCGATGAGCAGTATCGCCGCACTGAGCGCGAACGCCCACTGGTACGAGAGTTGCTCGGCCAGCATTCCCACACCGAGCGAGCCGACGATCGAGCCGAAGTCCGACATCATCTGGAACATCGCGATCGCAGTTCCCCCGCGCGCCTTGCCGATGATGTCGGCCACCGCCGCTTGCTGCGGCGATGCGTATACCCCCGAGGCCGCACCGGCGATCACCGCTTCGGCGAAGAACATCGGCAGCGAGGTCGAAAAGCCGAGAGCCAACGTCGACGCCGCGGAGAACACCAGTCCGCCGATCAGCAGCGGCTTGCGCCCGATCCGGTCCGAAAGCCGGCCGCTGTACATCACCATCGACACGTTTCCAATCGCGAAGGCGGCCAGCGCCAGCCCGGCAACGTGTCGGGGCTGACGGTCGAGTACTTCCTCGACGAACAGCGGCACCAAGGCGAAGCGCAGACCGAACATCGACCAGCCGGTTGCGAAGTTCGACAGCAGAGCCGAACGGTAGGCGCGGTGTCGCCACGCGACGCCAACGGTGACGGTTATGGAGTCCTCATCAAGCGGATCGGCCAGCGAGGACTTCCGCAGGCCGAACAGCACAACCGCGGCAGCGACGAGCAGCAGCACGCCATACATCAGGAATGGAGCACGCAGACCGAGTCCTGCCGTCAGGTTGCCCAACACCGGGCCGGCCACCGAGCCCACCAGGAATGCCCCGGCGAATAACCCGGACACGCGGCCGCGCGCATCGTGCGGACTGATCCGGATCATCAGGCCCAGCGCCGAGACGAAGAACATCGTCGACCCGATCCCGCCGAGCCCGCGAAACACCAGCAGCTGCCAGTAGGTGTCCGCGAAGGCGCACGCCACCGTCGTGACCGCGACGATCAGCAGACCGGCCACGTAGATGCGCCGCTCCCCCATGCGCTGGATCAGCAGACCCGCCGGCGGGGCCGCGCACAGCCGCATCACCGCGAACGCTGTGATGACGAAGGTCGCCGCACTGATGCTCACCCCGAAGTGACGGGCCAGGTCCGGCAGGATCGGGGCGACCAGGCCGTAGCCCAAAGCCACGACCGCGTTGGCGCCGATCAGCACCCAGACTTCGCGGGGCAGCCGGGTCTCGGTGCCTACCTGGCCGGCATCCTCGGCAACGGAGCTCACCCGATGACTGTATTCACCAGCTCCCGAGCGGCCTCCTGCACCTCCGCCAGATGCTCCGGACCCAGAAAAGACTCGGCGTAGATCTTGTAGACGTCCTCGGTGCCCGACGGGCGGGCGGCGAACCATCCGTTCGCCGTGGTGACCTTCAGCCCGCCCAGCGGCGCACCGTTACCCGGGGCGGCAGTGAGCTTGGCGGTGATCGGTTCACCGGCCAGTTCGGTGGCGCTGACCTGATCAGCCGAGAGCTTGGCCAGCCGCGCCTTCTGCGCGCGGTCAGCGGGGGCATCGACGCGCGCGTAGATCGGAGCGCCGTACTTCTCGGCCAGCGCCGCATAACGCTGCGACGGAGACTGTCCCGTGACGGCCAGGATCTCCGATGCCAGAAGCGCCAGGATGATGCCGTCCTTATCGGTCGTCCACACTGAGCCGTCACGACGCAGGAACGACGCACCTGCAGACTCCTCACCGCCGAATCCAATTGTGCCGCTGATCAATCCGTCGACGAACCACTTGAATCCGACCGGCACCTCCAGCAGTGTGCGGTCCAGCCCGGCCACCACCCGGTCAATGATCGAGGAGCTCACCACGGTCTTGCCGATCGCGACACCAGCGGGCCAGTCCGGGCGGTGCGTGCACAGATAGTCGATGGCCACCGCCAGATAGTGGTTGGGGTTCAGCAGACCCCCGTCGGGCGTGACGATGCCGTGCCGGTCGGCGTCGGCGTCATTTCCGGTGGCGATCTGATAGGCATCCCGGTTGGCTATCAGCGACGCCATCGCGTTCGGTGAGGAGCAGTCCATCCGGATCTTGCCGTCGGTGTCCAGCGTCATGAACCGCCAGGTGGCGTCGACCAGCGGGTTGACCACCGTCAGGTCGAGGTTGTGCCGTTCGGCGATCGCGCCCCAGTAGTCCACGCTGGCCCCGCCCAGCGGGTCGGCACCGATCCGGATGCCTTGGGCACCGATGGCATGCACGTCGACCACATTGGGCAGATCGGCGACATAGGCGTTCATATAGTCATGCCGCTGCACGCCGGCCAGCGCCCTGGCCAAAGGAACCCGCCTCACCTCCTTCAGGCCACCGCGCAGAATCTCGTTGGCGCGCGTGGCGATCACCGACGTCGCATCGGTGTCGGCCGGGCCGCCGTTGGGCGGGTTGTACTTGAATCCGCCGTCGCGCGGCGGGTTATGCGACGGAGTGACGACTATCCCGTCGGCCAGATGCGAACCGCGACCCCGGTTATAGGTCAGAATGGCGTGACTGACGGCCGGTGTCGGGGTGTACCGGTCCGCTGAATCCACCAGCACCACAACATCATTGGCAGCGAGAACCTCCAGCGCCGACGACCAGGCAGGTTCGGACAAGCCATGGGTGTCGCGGCCCATGAACAGCGGACCGGTGGTGCCCTGGGCGGCACGATATTCGGCGATGGCCTGGGTTGTGGCCAGGATGTGCGCCTCGTTGAACGCCCCGTCCAGACTGGATCCGCGGTGCCCGGAGGTGCCGAACGCCACCTGCTGGGCGATGTTGTCGGGGTCGGGGTCGATCGTGTAATACGCGGTGACCAGGTGGGGCAGGTCGATGAGGTCTTCGGGCTGCGCCGGCTTACCGGCGCGGGGATTGGCCGCCATGGGGCCAATTCTGCCCCGCTGGACGGGATACTTACCGGGTGTTCGGTCATGACAAACGTGAACTTGCGGCGGTATTCGCCGGCGGCGCCCTGGGCACCCTCGCGCGCGCGGCATTGAGCACCGCCACCGTGCCCGATCCGGGCCGCTGGCCCTGGCCGACATTCGTCGTCAACATCGCCGGCGCATTCCTGCTCGGATACTTCACCACCCGACTGCTGGAACGGTTGCCGCTGTCGAGCTATCGCAGGCCACTGCTGGGCACCGGCCTCTGCGGCGGCCTGACGACGTTCTCCACCATGCAGGTGGAAGTCCTGTTGATGGTCCGCGAGCACCACTACGGACTTGCAGTCGCTTATGTGTCAGCCAGCGTTGCCGTCGGCCTACTGGCGGTCCACACCGCCACCTCGCTGGTGCGCCGAGCCAGGATCGGCGCATGACCGCCGCGATCTGGGCCGGGGTGATGCTCATGGGCGGACTCGGTTCGGTGGCGCGATTCGTCCTGGATCGCGCCGTGGCGCGACGGGTCGGCGGGCCGTTTCCGTTCGGCACGTTCACGGTCAACGTCCTCGGGTCACTGCTGCTCGGACTGGTGAGCGGCCTGGTGCTGAGTCATACCGTCGCACTGCTGGTCGGCACCGCCGTCATGGGCGCCTTCACCACCTTCTCCACCTGGATGTTCGAAACCCAACGTTTGGCCGAGGAACTCCAGATCCGAACCGCAGTGGCCAACATCGGGGTCAGCCTCGTCGTGGGTCTTGGAGCCGCCGCGTTCGGCCAGTGGATCGCGGGCCTGCTGTGACCGAGTACCTCAAGCTCACCACCTACTTCGGTGAACGCCGGCGCACCGGCGGCCAATTCCTCGGCGAAGCCATCCTGGATCTGCTGGCCGAGCGACGCGTGGCGCACAGTGTGCTGCTGCGCGGAGTCACCGGATTCGGCGGCCGCCACCGTTTCCGCAGTGATGCATCGCTGACCCTGTCCGAGGATCCGCCGGTAACCATTGCCGCACTCGACAGTGCCGAAGTGATGACCGGCGTGGCCGATGAGGTCATCGCGCTCATGCCACGCGGTCTGATCACCCTGGAGCGATCGCGACTGATCATCAGTGCCGCAACCGATTTCACAGTGTCGCACGACGACGAGATCAGACTCACCATCCCTCTGGACCGCAACCGCCGAATCGACGGCACGCCCGCTTTCGCCGCGGCATGCGAGCTGCTCAGTCACCACGGATTCGCCGGCGCGACGACATTCCTCGGCGTCGACGGCACGGCCGACGGAGTGCGTCGCCGGGCCCGCTTCTTCAGTCGCAACCTCGACATCCCGCTGATGGTCGTCGCCGTGGGCACCGTCGAACAGACCCGTGCGGCACTACCCGAACTACGGGCGCTACTGGGCGGGGCCCTGTTCACCACCGAACGCGCCCGGGTGTGCAAGCGCGACGGCTCGCTGCTGCGCCGGCCCGGAGCCCTGCCGAAAGTCGACGCCGGCGGGCGGCCGCTGTGGCAGAAGCTGACGGTGCAAACCTCCGAGGACACCCGCCGCAACGGGATTCCGATCCACCGGATCCTGGTCCGAAAACTGCTGAAATCGGGTTCTGCCCGTGGTGCGACCGTGCTGCGCGGGGTGTTCGGATTCACCGGCGATCAAAAGCCCCGCGGTGACCGGGTGTTCCAGTGCGGACGTCAGGTACCGGTGAGCACCGTCGTCATCGACTCACCGGAGAACGTCGCACGGATTTTCGACATCATTGACACCGCGACGACTGAGACCGGACTGGTGACGTGCGAGACCGTACCGGCGCTGCTCGCTCTTGACGGCACCGAGCACGGCGGGGTCCTGGAACTCGCCGTGCCGCCCTACTGAGCCTTGTCGCTGTCGGCGAGCACCGTCAGCAGCACCACCGCATCCTCGTCGGCGTGCAGGTTGTGACGCTGCCGCGGGATCACCAGGTAGTCGCCGGTTCCGCCGCTCCACTGCTCGTCGGCGGTGCTAAGCCGTACCCGGCCGCGCAGCACCTGCAGGGTGGCCTGACCGGGGCCGTCATGCTCGCCCAGCTCACGGCCGGCCGCGATGGCGATCATGGTCTGGCGCAGCAGATGGTCGTGGCCGCCGTGGATGGTCCGGGCGGAGCGCCCGGCACTCGAGCCCCGAGCCTTGTCAAGCTGCTCATCGGCCAGGCCGGTCAGCGACAGCGATTCCATCTTCTCTCCTTCATGCGCATCGACATCAGGGGCCCAGCAGCGCAACGCCGGCGACCACCAGGGCCATCACCTTCACGGCTTCGAATGCCACGTAGACGAAATGCGCTCGGGATCGCCCGGATTCGGCCACCGCGGCGTCGGCCAGGACCGCATCCGAACGGCGGGTGAGCGCGGGCCGAACCCCGAGCAACTGCGCGGCGAGCACACCCACGGCAACCGCCAGGGCCGCAACGGCTCCGGCCGTCCCCCGGCCCAGCAGCGCCGCGCCCAATGCCACCGCGGCCAACACCGCCTCACAGGCGTTGAGCGCCCGGAACACCAGCCGTCCGATGCCAAGGCCGAGTTGGACGGTGATTCCCGGGGCGCGAAATTTCAGTGGCGCCTCCAGGAAGGAGATCGCCAGCACCATGCCGAGCCAGGTGAAGACTGCGGCCACCGCGACGGCGAGATACCCGTTCACGACTCAATCATCCTCTCCGCCGGGGTCGGGGTGGTGGCCTACCCCGTCCGGTGGCCGTGCTAGACACGTCGGCATGCGGAATCTGGTGTCCGGATGCGGGGTGGCGACAGCTCTCATCGCGGCAGCCGGAGTCGCGGGGTGCGCCACTCCGACCCGGGTGCCGGAGCCACCGCCGAGCGCGACCAGTTCGAGGGTTCCGACCGCGACGCCCGCCCCGGCCGGCACACCGCAGAGTGCACGTATCGCGAAGTGGATCGACCTGGCACCCGGCGATTGCCTGGCGGCGCCGCCGCCCACCGACCCGGCGGTGGTGACCGTCACCGTCGTCGACTGCGCGGCCCCGCACCTCGCCGAGGCCTACCTTCGGGCCAATATCCCGGTCGACGCGGCCCTCAGCGAGACCGCGAACGCCCAGTGCTCTGCCGGGCTGACGCGCTACACCGGACTGGCGGCGGGCAGTTCGCCCTACGCGGTGACCTACCTGATCGACTCCGATCAGGACCGCACCTCCAACAACCCCTACCCGAGCACGATCATCTGCCTACTGCAGGACGCCACCGGGCAATCGCTCGCCGGTTCGGCCAAGTATTAATGTAAGCCACGGTAGGCCAGTGGAAGGTTGCTAGAAGTCCATCCATCCCCGCTTGAATCCGGCTCAGAGTGCTAAAAGCCCCGTGACCATTACTTTGCCGACACGAAAAAAATTATCTCTTCTGAGTTTGCCGAGCAAAGGATTCGTGGGTACTATCTCAGTTAGATCTTAACTAGCTCGAAGGGGAGTTAAGGTCCGGCTAGCCTCAACGACTCCGGCCCCTCGCTTAAGGGGAGCCAGGGGCCGGAGTCGTTGACCAGCCTTCTCTCGCGGCCTTGTCCGCGACACGGACCATACGAGGGGTGTTCGCGTCGCAGGCCGTGCGGATTCCGATCGAACTCAGCGGTTGCGGCGGCGGCGCAGGACGAAAACGCCGAAGAACAACATCGTGGCCGCGACCGGATTCTGCTTCACCGTGTAACCGAGATCGGTCAGGACGCCCAACTCGACCGCGCTCAGTGTCCGGATACCCAGACCGGTGCCGGACATGGCGTTCATCAGCATGGCGTCGGAGTCGGTGAAGGTGCCGTCGTCGAGGTGCGACACCGAGCTGCCGCCCTCCCACGGATTGGGCGTGTACAGCGGAACCGGTCCACCGTAAGCGGCAACCGCGGTGGGGCCGAGGAAGTACAACCCGCCGTTACCTCCGGTCAGGTTCGTGTTGTAGGCGGTGTTGAACTTATAGCCGGTGCGGTTGATCACATTGGCGCCGGAACTGGTGCCGATGAAGCTGTCGAACTTCGTCCAGTAGGTATCAGTGTTGTTGCCGGCCTCGTAGGTGTAGGACAGGAAACCGTAGGCGTGCAACATCTCGTGCATCATCGTCGACTGGAAGTCGTACTCGCTCGAGCTGACCGTGTCGCCGAACGCGTAGCCGGTCCCGAAGTTGACGTCGATGTTCCCGTCAGCCGCGGCGCCGTTGCTGTCGACACCGGTGAGAATCTTGTTCTGCACCACGGTGTTGTAGAACCCGGCGCGCGAACTCGTCAGGTCGCTGCCCGCCGAGGCCATCGTGTCCGAGTCCGGCGCATTCTCTGCCGTGACGTCGAAGGTCAGCGTAACCGGCTGGGAGACAACGATATAGGCGGCAACCTGATCCGCCGAGTCCTGGAGCGCGGCCTTAGCCTCGGGGGTCCAGTACTCTGCGCCATCGGTGTAATTGAAGACGTAGGTGACTTTGGGCGCGGTGCCGATATTGGCGGCGACGGGCACCGAGACGGTGATCGGTGTCGAGCCGCCATAGCCGTCGGTCACCGTGACAGTGAAGGTGTCGGTGCCCGCCGATGCGCGCGCGACCGGCGAGTAGGTGAACGCACCGGTACTGGCGTTGATGGTGACGGTGCCCTTGGTGGTGGCCGGGGCGCTGTAGGTCAGGGTGTCTTTATCGGCGTCGGTCGCGGTGACCGTACCGGCGACCACACCTGTGGTCGCGCTCGGGTTCCCGACCTTCGTGGTGCCGGAGACCGGTGCAGTGTTCTTCGGGCTGATGGTCACCGTCACCGGCACGGCCACCGTCCCGCCGTAGCCGTCGGTGACAGTGACGGTGAAGGTGTCGGTCTTTGCGGCGGTGCCGGCGGTGAGCTTCGCGGCGGCGTGCCGGGCTGCGGCGGTCGGGGTGTAGGTGAAGGCCCCGGTGCTTGCATTGACCGTGACCGTGCCCTTGGTCGTGGTGGTGCTGCCGCTGTAGGTCAGGGTGTCACGGTCGGCATCAGTCGCGGTGACCGATCCGGTGACCACCCCGGTCGACGCGTTGGGGGTGCCGACGGTCTTCTTCGTCACCGGAATGGCGTTCTTCGGCGAAATCGTCACCGTGACGGCCTTGGTGGTGGTCGCGCCCTTCGAATCGGTGACCGTGACCGTGACTATGTCGGTGGTGACCGACGTGGCCGCGCCGGCCTTCGCAGCGTTATGCCGGGCCGCGACGGTCGGGGTGTAGGTGAACACGCCGGTGGCGGTGATCGACACCTTGCCCTTGGCGGAGGTCACCGCCCGGTAGGTCAGCCCATCTCCATTGGGATCGCTGGCGGTGACTGTCCCGGTGACCGCGCCGGTGCTCGCGTTGGGCGGGCTGAGTTCGACGGTGGAGATCACCGGCGCCGTATTGCTCGAGACCGCCGCGACCGGGTCGGGAGCCTCGTCGGCGGTCACCACCGCGGCGGGCGTCGGCACCGCCTGGCCCTGGCCCTGCTCGCGGCGCGACACGGCCAGAACAACCCACGACAGCGGCGCCTCGATGGGCCCGCCGGGGTTGTTGTCGAACAACGAATCCAGTACCGAATCGACGAGACCTGGAGTGGGCGTCTCCACTGTGTCACCGACGGCGGTCGTCGATGCCGGTTGAGCGACCTCGATACCGGCCGCGCCGACAGCGGATGACGTTGCAACCGCCTGGGCGGCAACCGGACTCGGGCGGTTGCCGACCGCAACGCTCACATCAGGAGCGACACCCGGGTCAAGTGACGCGAGTTGAGGCGGGGCGACGGAAATATCGACGGACGGGCTCAGAGCAGTACCGGACTTCTTCCGGGCGGCTGACGCGGCGGCGGTCACCGACGACGCGCCGGCGGACCTGGGCGCGCGCCCGGCAGGAGCCGACGTTGACGTACGGCCGGCCCGGGAACGGGGTGCTGCGGGGGCATTGCTTACTGCTGCGGTGTCAGAGGCGGCCTCGGATCCGGTGGCATCGGCGGGCTCGGCCCAAGCGGGCGTTGCGGCGCCCAGTGCTGCGGCCCCGATGCCCAGTGCGACAGCCAGGCCGCCAACGCGACCTACAAAGGCTGACGCCTGCATACCCGGACACCTTCCGACACACGGACGGGGCACGACGGCTAACGAACAGCCCCGACCGCCCTTAACTATCTCACGGTTTACGCTCAGGGAAAACACACCTGGGATCCGATTTCGCTGTCAGGTGATTTTTTGCCAGCTCACCGGGTACACCCAGACCGCGATCATGCCAAAAATTGTCACTGGTCAGCAAGTTCCAGGCCAACTCGGGTATCACCATCAACGGCTACTGCGAGGGACGGCAATTAGCCGGACGAACGCAGCGAGATTGCGGTCCGCCGGATGTAGAGCGGACAGGGACCCGGCCACTGGCAACCGGGACCGATGGCCGCTAATATACCCTGCGGGGGTATATTTCCATCGGCATTTGTCTAGCTCTCACTTACCCCCGGCGCCGTGGCGGTGGTGCTCCTGCTGACGAGCTTCGTCGGCGTGTGCCCCGCTTACCTTCCGTTCGGCCTGTCGACCGCCCGGAGGTAGCGGTTCACCCCTTGCGCTTGCGGGTCTTGGTCGGGCGGGCAATGCTGCCGGCCCGCTCGCCCGGTGTGAAGGCCATCGGCATCGCCCTCCGCGCGGAGGCCATGGCCCGGGAGGTCGACTGCATCGCCGGTCCCACCAGATCGGTGTCGTACGTCATCGAATTACCCAGTGGGACACCCATGCGAACGCCGACCTGCTCAGCGTCGATGTTGGCCCCCAGGAAGATGAACTTCCAGTTGTACTGCTCGCGCTGCTGGGTGATGAGCGCGGACACAGCGTCCCAACTCCACTCCACGCTGGCGTTCTCGTAGCCATCGGTCATGATCAGGCAGATCACCGTGCCGGGACGGTGAGCCTCCGGCAGGCCGGCCAGCTGCTCGCCGATCTCGGTGATGAACCGCCCGGTCGCGTCGAGCATCGCAGTCATATTGCGTGGCTCCAGATTCAGCGGGCCCACATCCGCGATGGGTACGTTGGCGTAAACGTTCTCGTAGACGTCATCGAACATCGACAGCGTCACCACGGCATTGCCCGGCTCGGTGCGCTGCTTGGCGATCAGCTCGTCGAAACCGGTCTCGGTGGCGCGCTTGCAGTCCTGCATCGACCCGGAACGGTCCAGCAGAGCGGCGATCAGAGTCAGATCCGCGTTGGTCATTCGGCTTCCTTCCGTCATGAGGAAGCGCGATTACCCGGTGACACCGGGCTGTCTTCCCCCCCTGCGATCCAGTATCCAGACGGGTCCGACAGAAACCGTGTCAGTGCGCGGCGAAGAACTGCGCGGTGGCCTGTGCGCCGTCGACTGCATAACTGGTCGGGCCCACGATCGACTCGGGCAGGGCGAAGCGCCCGGCCGGCCAGGTGTGCCCGGCGCCGTCGAGGCGGACCAGGACGACCGCGGTGTTGCCGGCGCATCCCGACGCACTGAGGAACTGGGCCTGACCGGTGGACGCGTTGGCGATCGGCGGACCGCAGCCGTCGATTGCGCGCCAGCGATCGGCCATCGCCGGGGCCGAGACGATGTCGCTGGCTCCCCCGCGGCCCACCATCGGACCACCGCCGAAGGGCACCACCGGGTCGGCGGTGCCGGCGATCTGCATCACCGACACCGGCCGCGACGGGGCGCAACCCACCCCGGCGCCCAGGGTGCCTGCGACCGGCGCGATCGCGGAGACCAGATCGGCGCGATCGCAGGCCATCCGGGTGGCCATGAACGCACCGGCGGACATGCCGGTGATGAACACCCGGCCCGGCGGCACACCGTAGTCGCGGGAGAGTTTGTCGATCAGCGCGGCCAGGAAGCCGACGTCGTCGACACCTTGACGGTCGGGCACCGAGGCGCCGCGGCCGTCGGCCCAGCTCGCGTCGATACCGTCGGGGTAGGCCACCACGAACCCGTATCCGTCGGCGACGGCGTTGTAACCGGTGAGCCCAGCCTGCTCGGCGCCGTTCTGACCCGCCCCGTGCAGATTGATCACCAGACCGGACGGCGGACCCGGCGGAACGTGAACCAGGTATGTGCGGTCGATGCCGCCGAAATTCAGCACACCCGGTGCGTCGGCGTGGCTCGGCGGTGCCCCGATACCGGCCAGCCCACCGAGTAGCAGCAGTGCGGCGGCCAGGGCCGTCATACGTGCGGTCACGCACGCCATTGTGCCGCAGGCCGCCGCCCTACGTCTTCGCCGGATAGGCGTGGATGAGCGCGGTGGACAGCTTCGGCACCGCATGAGTGAGGCTGTGTTCGGCATTGTGCGCCAATCGATGGGCATCACCGAGGCTGATACTCGGGTCGATGTCCAGTTCGGCGTCGGCGTGCAGGCGGTGGCCGATCCAGCGCATCCGCAACTGCCGCACGCCGATGACGCCCGGCTCGGCGATCAGGGCGGCTTCGGCGGTCTCCACCAGATGAGGATCGACGCCGTCGAGCAGGCGGGAGAACACATCGCGGGCCGCGGTGCGCAACACCATCAGGATCGCCACGGTGATCAGCAGGCCCACGATCGGGTCGGCCAGCGGAAATCCGAGCCACACCCCGAGCGCGCCGAAAACCACTGCCAGCGAGGTGAATCCGTCGGTGCGGGCATGCAGACCGTCGGCCACCAGTGCCGCCGATCCGATCTGACGGCCCACCCGGATGCGGTAGAGCGCGACAAGCTCGTTGCCGATGAAACCGACCACCCCGGCAACAGCGACCCAGCCGAGATTGTCGATGACGACCGGGTGAATGAGCCGGCGCACCGCCTCATAGCCGGCAATAGCCGCCGAGAGCGAAATCATCAGCAGCACAAACAGTCCGGCGAGATCCTCAACCCGGCCCAGACCATAGGTGAAGCGCTTGGTGGCCGCGCGCCGGCCGAGCGCGAAGGCAATCCACAGCGGAATGGCGGTCAGCGCGTCGGAGAAGTTGTGGATGGTGTCGGCGGCCAACGCGACCGACCCCGACAGCATGACGATGACGAGTTGGAAGATCGCGGTGACACCCAGGGCGAGAAGGCTTATCTTGACGGCGCGGATTCCCTGCGCGCTGGATTCCAGCGCATCATCAACACTGTCGGCATGGTCGTGGCTGTGCGGGGCGAAGATTTCCCGGACGGCGCCCAGCAGGCCACCACCGTGCTCGTGGTGATGATCGTCGTGATGACCGTCGTGATGATCGTGGTGATGGTGATCGCGATCGTGGGTCATCGAACGTGCGCCAGTCTGTCGTCGCCGCGGTGATGCCCGGGGATCCCGGGACCCGCGTGCTCGGCGTTGTACACCGCATCGGTGACCAACTGACGGATGTGATCGTTCTCCAGGCTGTAGTGGATGGTGGTGCCCTGCCGCCGGGTTCGCACCAGCCGGGCCATCCGGAGCTTGGCAAGGTGTTGGGACACCGACGGCGCCGGCTTGCCCACCGCATCGGCGAGTTCGGTGACTGACAACTCCCCTTCGACCAGCGCCCACAGCAGTTGGACGCGGGTGGGGTCGGACAGCATGCGGAACACCTCAACGATCAGACCCACCTGGTCCCCGTCCAGCCGCTGCCGACAAACTTCGTTATCTGCGCGCATATGCAGATACTACGACGCGAACCCCGATATGACGTCAGATGGAAGGTTGGCCGTTGGCGCCTGTCGCACCGTTAGCGGCAACCGAACCTGCGCCGGTCGTGGTCGCGATGCCACCGGCGCCGGTGTCTCAGCGCGGGTTCTGACCCCCGCGATACGGCTGCAGCGCGTTCGGCGGGATGGCGCCGAACCGACCGGCCTGGAAATCCTCGAACGCCTGGGCCACTTCCGCCTTGGTGTTCATCACGAAGGGGCCGTATTGGACGACAGGTTCGCGAATGGGTTTACCGCCCAGCAGCAGGACCTCCATGCCGGACGTCCGGGCGTCCTGCACCCGGTCCGCGGTCACAGTGATGCGGTCACCGGGACCGAGCACCGCGAGCTGACCCTGATGGATCGGGTGCCCGACCGGGCCGACGGTGCCGCTCCCCGCGAGGACGTAGACCAGAGCGTTGTATTCGCGGTGCCAGCCGAGGTTGAGCTGCGCACCGGGCTCAATAGTGCTGTGCACCAACGAAATCGGAGTTCGGGTGGAGCCGGGGCCGATACGCCCGTCAATATCCCCGGCGATGATTCGCAGCAACACGCCACCGTCAGCAGAGGACAGCAGGGTCACCTCCGAACCCTCGATGGCCTGATACGCCGGCGCGGTGAGCTTGTCCGCGCGGGGAAGGTTCACCCACAGCTGGACCCCGTGGAACAGCCCGCCACTGTCGACGAGTTCGGCGGGCGGGGTTTCGATGTGCAGGATTCCGGCGCCGGCTGTCATCCACTGGGTGGCGCCGTCGGTGATCAGTCCGCCCCCGCCGTGTGAATCCTGGTGCGCGAAGCGGCCGTCGATCATGTAGGTGACCGTTTCGAAGCCGCGATGCGGATGCCAGTCGGTGCCGCGGGGCTCGCCGGGCTCGTACTGCACCTCCCCCATCTGATCCATGTGAATGAAGGGGTCGAGGTCGGCAGCACTGACGCCGGCGAAGGCACGGACGACCGGGAAGCCCTCACCCTCCACCCCGCGCGGTCCGGTGGTAATCGACCGGACCGGCCGTTCGGTGTCGGTCGCGGAGGGAGGATTGACCTTGGGCAGGGTCAGCGTGTCTGCGGTCACAGCGGGCATGAGACCAGCCTAGGGGTGTGACCGCGCTGCTAGCCTCAAATCGCATGACCACCCAGCCGCCAGCGGACGTGGAACGACTCCTCGGCGATTTGGAGGGTCAGGCCCGCGATGAACGGGCCGAGCTGGTCGGTTGGCTGCTCGCCCGCGGCATCTCTCCGGACGAGATACAGAGCGCCAACTCCCCCATGCTTCTGGCTACCCGGCCGCTCGTCGGCGGCGATGACCGCTACGTCTCCGCACGCCAAACCAGCCAGACCTACGGCATCGACCTGGTTCTGCTGCAACGCATTCAGAATGCGATGGGCATGCCCGGGACAGAAGATCCCGATGACCCGGTGCATCCGAGCGCCGATGCCGAAGCAGCCGCACACGTGCAGCGCTTCATCGACTTGGGTCTGGATCCCGAGCAGATCATCGGCGCCATCCGGGTGCTCTCCGAAGGACTCTCCCGCGCCGCCGAGGTGATGCGGTCCACCGCCTTCGCCGCCGTCCTCGAGCCGGGCGCCACCGAACTGCAGATCGCCCGACGCTTCGAGGCCACAGTCCGGCATATCGCACCGGCGCTGGGTCCGCTGCTTCAGGACATGATGTTCTTCCAGCTGCGCCACATGATGATGGACACCGAGGCGGTCACCGCCGCCGAGCGCGCCGGCGGTGTGCCGCTGCCCGGGGTGCGCACCGTATCGGTGGCCTTCGCCGACCTGGTGGACTTCACCCGCCTGGGTGAATCGGTGCCGCCCGAGGAACTCGAGAACCTGGCCCGCAACCTGTCCGATATCACCTGGGAGATCGCCACCCCGCCGGTGCGGATGGTCAAGACCATCGGCGATGCGGTCATGCTCGTCAGCCCGGAACCCGCCGCGCTCCTAGACACCGTCTTCACGCTGATAGATGCCACCGAGGCGCAGAGCAATTTCCCGCGCCTGAAGGTGGGCATGGCCGTCGGGGAAGCGGTCAGCCGGGCGGGTGACTGGTTCGGCAGCCCGGTCAATCTGGCCAGCCGGATCACTTCCGCCACCCGACCCGGCGCGGTGCTGCTCGCCGCGTCCGCACGCGAGGCCGTCGGCGACGACCCCCGGTTCAGTTGGTCAGACGCCGGCGATCGAAGGTTCAAAGGGATAGACAGCGACGTGCAACTGTTCCGCGCCCGCCGAGCGCAACCGGCGGACGCCCCTGTCGAGGAGCGACACCGCAGAAAGTCGGCCAAGACTCGATCGGCGAAAAGTCAGCGCCCCTAACCAGGCGTGTCGAAGCCGTCGTCCCTGAAGATCACCCTGCCCGACCCGGTCGCAGTATCGACGAAATCGTGGGCCGTCGTAACCGGAGTCCTGTCGCACGGGCCGGCCAGTTCAGCCTGCTTCATGGCAGCGGGGTCACCCATCGCGACGACATCACGGTGCTCATCCGTCAGCATCGCCGTCGAGAAGAACGCCGGAATGAAGCCGAAGTGGAAATAGGCAATGGCTTCGGGATTGGTGACCTTGAACTGTTCATCTCGGTGCCATGAGCCACCCTGGACGAATGTTGTGAGGGTGTGCGGGCTCGACCCCCGCGTCAGAGCACGCCCACGGCAAGGACGACGGCAAGCACCAGCAGCACAGCGTTGATCGGCAGCGTCGCGAACTCACGCCGGCGAGCATGCACGACGATCGCACCCACCTGAACCGCCGCCAGACCCCACGCGGCGGCGACCCCGATCCCCGGCGCGATACCGGTCAGTCGCGGCGCGATGACCCCGAGGGCGCCGAGAACCTCTGCGGCTCCGATCGCCTTGACCGTCGCATCCGACACCGCGGTGGCCCAACCGAACTGCGGATTGGACACCAGTCGACCCCTGGGGACGACCAGTTTCATCAGGCCGGCGGGCAGATATACCGCGGCCAGAGCGATCGCGACCCACCACGCCGCAGTACTCATTCCACACCCAGATTCTGTCAATTATTTAATTGCCGTATGACACTTTAACGATCTAGGGTGGCGGACACAAGATCGCGTGAGGAAGCAGCAGTGGAACGATTTCCCGTAGTCATCGCCGGCGCCGGACCGGTCGGACTCACCTTGGCGCTGGAGTTGGAACACCAGGGTGTGCAGACCCTGCTCATCGAGCGCAACCACACCACCACGACCCATCCCAAGATGGACATCACCAACGGCCGCAGCATGGAGTTGTTCCGCCGGCTCGGTGTCGCCGAACGTCTGCGCGCGATCGCGATCCCCGGGGATCGCGACATGGTGGTCAGCTGGGTCACCAGCCTCGACGGGTGGGAGCTGACCCGGTTCGCCTACCCGGGCGTCGATCAGTCCCGGGAGCAGACCCGCATCCGCAATGACGGCCGGGGTTCCCTGGAACCGAGCATGCGGGTCTCGCAGATCCTTCTCGAGCCGGCGCTGAAGTCGTTCCTGGAGAACGAATCCCGCTTCATCACGGTGCAGTACGGCGTGGGCCTCGAATCGTTCACCCAGCACGCTGATGGCGTTGACGTCGTCCTGAAGGATTCCAGTACCGGGGAATTTCGCACCGTGCGCGCCGATTATCTCGCCGGATGCGACGGGGCCGGAAGCGCCGTCCGGCGTGGGCTCGGCATCGGCCTGGATTCGGTCGACCTTCGCAAGCTGGTCGCCAAAGAACTGGGTCCGCGGCGCATGGTCGGCATGCTTGCCCGTTCGTGGGCGTGGGACCGGGAACGTCCCGCCAGCGGTGATTTCTACATGGTGCATTTCACCTCGCGTGACCGCGCGGCGTTCCAGAAGCACGGTCCGGTGTGGCACACCCAGTCCCCGCGGGGGTGGACGTTGATCTCGCAGAACGATGAGGACTCCTGGACGCTGCACAGCCCACTGGGCGTCGGGCAGGACGCCGCCGCCATCGACCCACGCGAATTCGTGTTCAAAACTCTCGGAAGACGTTTCGATTGCACGGTGCTGGAGGCCAACGCGTGGACGCCACGGCTGACGGTCGCCGACGGGTACGGCGCGGGCCGGGTCTGGCTGGCCGGCGATGCGGTGCACCAGGTGCCACCCACCGGCGGCTACGGGATGAACACCGGCGTCGGCGACGCGATCGGCCTGGGCTGGGCGCTGGCCGCCAACGTGGCGGGCTGGGGCACCCCCGCACTGCTGGAGGACTACGAACGGGAACGCCGGGCGGTGGCCCTGCGCAATCGCGACGCGGCGGGCCGGCACGCGGTGCTCCGGTTGGCCATCAAGTCCCAGTATCACCCGGCGATCCACCAGGAGGGCTGGGACGGTCCGCGACAGCGACGGCGGCTTGGCCGCGAGATCGCCGACCTGGGCAACCTGGAGAACGAAGCCGACGGTATCGAATGGGGTTACTGCTACCAATCCCCGAGCGTTGCAAACGAACCCGGGACCATCCCCGAACAGACCTGGGACGCTTACCGTCCGACGACCCGGCCCGGATCACGCCCGCCGAGTGTCTACCTCGCCGACGGCCGTGCGATCTTCGACCTGTTCGGCACCGGCTTCACCCTTTTGCGCTTCACTGACGTCGACGTCACCGGTATGGTCGAGGAGGCCGAGTCCCGTTGCGTGCCAGTGGAGGTGGTCGATATCAGCGATGAGCACATCCGCCGCCTGTATGAGCGCGACCTGGTGCTGATCCGCCCCGACCAGCACGTCGCCTGGCGCGGTAATGTACTGCCGGAAACGCCGGGCGAGCTCATCGACCAGATCCGCGGCGCATCACCCAAATCGGCGACGCGCGGGTGAGCGAGGCGAAGCTTTGGCCGGAGTACTCATCCCCCGCCGATCTACCGGCCATCGAGGCCATTCCGCTCGCCGATCGCCGGCTACCGGAGTCCACGTACGCGATCCTGCGCCGCGCCGCATCCCGCTGGCCAGACCGGATCGCCACCAGCACACTCCCCGACGGCGTGCACTGGGAACACCCCAGCCGGCGCACCTTCGGCCAACTGCATGACCAGGTGGTCCGGGCGGCGAACCTGTTGCATTCCAAGGGAATCCGGCGCACTGACCCGGTAGTTCTGCTGAGCCCCAACTGTGAGACGCTGATCACCGCGACACTGGCGGCCCAGCTGGCCGGGATCGCCGCGCCGATCAACCCCACACTGGCTACCGAACACATCGCGGCGCTTGTCGAACGCCTCGGCGCGCGCATTCTCATCACCGCCGACGCCACCACCGATCCCGGCTGCCACGCCCGGGCCCGTGACCTCCTCGACGCCGGGCTGATCGACACCGTCATCACCCTCGGGCAACTCGACGAGCTTTCCGCGGCCTGCGATTCCGAAGTGTTCGCCGGCACCGAGCCAAGCGGCGATGACATCGCGACGATCTTTCACACCGGCGGTACCACCGGTCTTCCCAAACTCGCCGCCCACACCCACTCCAACGAGGTCGCCAATACCTGGATGATCGCCGCGATGACCCTCCTCGACGATGAGTCGGTGATCTTCGCGGCGCTGCCGCTGTTCCATGTCAACGCCGTCATGGTCACCGTCCTCGCTCCGCTGTTGCGCGGCCAGCAGACCGTGTGGGCCGGACCGCTGGGCTATCGGGACCCCGCCCTGCTGGCCAACTTCTGGAATATCGTCGCCCGCTACGGCGTCACCGCGATGAGCGCGGTGCCGACCGTCTACGCGGCACTGGCACAGATACCGGTCACAGCCGACATCTCCTCGCTGCGCTTCGCGGTGGTGGGAGCCTCGCCGCTGCCGGCGGCGGTGCGCGGTGAGTTCGAGTCGCGTACCGGCGTCCGGCTTGTCGAGGGCTACGGATTGACCGAGGCCACCGCAGCAAGTGCGCGCAGTTTTCCCGACCACCCACGTCCCGGCTCCGTCGGTCAGCGGTTGCCGTACCAACTGCTACGGGTGATCCGCGTACTCGACGACGGCAGCTGGCAGGACTGTGCGCCCGGCGAGGTCGGCCGCCTGACGATCGGCGGGCCGACGGTGTTCCCCGGCTACGTGGTGGGCCGAGACGCCGGCAGATTCGTCCTGGACGGCAAAGGGGCGCTGGTCGATGGCTGGTTGGACACCGGCGATCTGGCCCGCGTCGACGAGCAGGGGTTCATCTACCTCACCGGCCGGGCCAAGGACCTCATCATCCGCGGCGGGCACAACATCGACCCGGCAACAGTCGAGGACTCGCTGCTGAGCCATCCGGCGGTGATCGCCGCGGCCGCGGTCGGCCGTCCCGACCCGCACGCCGGAGAACTGCCGGTCGCATACGTGACCGTCACCGGATCGCCGGCGCCGGCCGAAGCCGAACTGCTCGAGTGGGCGGCCGCCCGGGTGACCGAGCGCGCCGCGGCGCCCAAAGCGGTCACGATCATGGAGTCGCTGCCGCTGACGGCGGTGGGAAAACCGAATAAGTTGCCGTTACGTGCTGATGCAACCCGTGGCGCCCTTCACGATGCCCTGGCCGGCGTTGACGGCATCGTCGCGGTCACAGCCAATGCCGATGACGGAACCGTACGAGCGACAGTTGAGCTGACCGCCGATTCGGACGTCGACGCCGTCCGAGACGTGCTGTCACGCTTCACCATCGACTACCGGATCACAACCGAAGACCGTTGACGATGATGGTGGCCACCAGGTCCGCCTGCTGCTCGGCGCTCTGCGGATCGGATGGGTCCGACGGATCGAACAACGTCGCCAGCGGCGCCAAGGTGAACGATGACGCACCGCCGTGGACGAACAGGAAGAAGAACGTGCGATACGGGATGGCGCGGATCTTCCCCTCACCGGCAAGGTGATTCATCAGCCGGGCCAGCGGGCGCTGCGACGGCTCGATGTAGGTGTCGTAGATGTAGCGCAGCCGCTCGGAGTTCTGTCGGCCCTCGATACTCATCAGCGCCAGGAGTTCCGGGTGATTGGCCGAGTACAGGACGAAACGCCGGATGGCCAGCCGAAGTTGCTCGAGTTGGTCGGCCACGGTCGGATCGAACGATGCGCGGGCGTAGTTCACCAGCCCGCCGAAGCCGTAATCGACGGCGGCCTTCCACAGCTCCTCTTTTGTTCCGAACCGCTGATAGACCAGGTTGTGACTGCCGCCGAGCTCGCGGTTGATCATCCGCAACGAGACACCCTCGTAGCCGTAGGTGGCGAAGGTGCGCAGCGCCACCGCGAGGATGTCGTCGCCGGCAACAGCGTCCGCGGCCCTGGGCCGGCCACGTGTTTTCGGTGCCGCCGGATCACGACTCGCGCTTGCCATGGCCAAACCCTTCCTGGCGTGACGTCTCGTCGGTTGGCAGAAGGATACCGCCGGCAACGGCGGCTCCCGCGTGAGCGACGAACATCTTGTAGATCTCGAACCAGGTCACCCCGAGCAGTCCGGCACCGACGGCGATCAGCCACCCGACCGGCGGCATCGGACCGAAGTTGAAGGCGTGCCGCAACCCCGGCATGGTCAAGATCGCCACCAGCAGAACTCCGGCGCCGATCAGGATCCACTTCAGCGCCGGATTGCGTCGCTCCCGGAATGTGCGCACCACCGAGAGCCGCCACGAGCGATTCACCAGGATCAGCGCAAGATTGCCGATCACCAGTGTGGCGAACGTCACCGATCGGACGATATCGTCGGGATAGCCACCGAGCACCGCCCACAGGTAGACCCCGACCGTGGCGGCCAGCATCGAAATCCCCTGCAGCACAGCAATGGTCAGCACCCTTGCCCCGAACATCGGCTCCGACACCGCCCGCGGCGGCGCGTCCATGATCTTCGGATCGATCTCCTCGGCCTCGAACACCACCGAGCAGGCGGGGTCAATGATGAGTTCGAGGAACGCGATCTGCACCGGTAGTAGCACCAGCGGCCAGTCCGCGACGAAGACCGGGATCAGCGACATGCCGACGATCGGCAGGTGCACCGCGATCACATATGACATCGCCTTGCGCAGGTTGTCGAAGATGCCCCTGCCCTGGCGCACACCACTGACGATCGAGGAGAAGTCGTCATCGGTGATGACCAGCGCCGCCGACTCGCGGGCCACATCAGTGCCGCGGGCACCCATCGCGATGCCGATATCGGCCGCGCGCAGTGCGGGCGCATCGTTGACGCCGTCACCGGTCATCCCGACCACCTCGTCATTGGCCTGCAGTGCCCGGACGAGTTGAAGCTTCTGCTCGGGCACCATCCGCGCGAACACGCAGACCGTGCGGATCCGTTCGGCGAGTTCGTCATCCGGCATCTCCGCCAGCTCACGTCCGGTGATGCACCCGCTCTGGTGGTCCAGGCCGATCTCCCGGGCGATGGCCATCGCGGTGCCCGGGTAGTCGCCGGTGATCATGATCGTGCGAACCGAGGCGCGGCGGCACTCCGCGACGGCCGCTGCGACGCCGGGACGGACCGGATCGTGCAGGCCCGCCAGTCCGAGGTACTCGAAGGTGAAATCGTGTTGATCGGCGGGCAACTCGGCGTCGGTGTCGAAGTGTGCGTAGGCCACCCCGAGGACCCGCTGGCCGTCGGCGGTGGCCTGCTCGACCTGTTCGGTGAGTTGCCCGACCCGGTCAGGGCTGAAGTGGCACAGGTCGCCGATCGCCTCCGGAGCACCTTTGGCGGCCACCACGTAGCGGCCGCCGTCCGGTGAGCGCCATACGTGACACAGCGCCAGCAACTTCTCCGACAGGGGGTACTCGCGGACCAGTTCCCAGTCGCCGTGCGCGTGTTCCGTTCCGGCGAGGTACTTGTCCTCCAGGTCCCGGAAAGCCTTGTCCATCGGGTCGAACGGGTCGATCGGCGAGGCCAGGGCACAGAACTCGGCGATGGCGTGAAACTGCTCGGGCAGCGGCTGCTCGTCGAGGGTGTGTGCGACGCCGTCGACGATGAGTTGGCGCACCGTCATGGTATTCATCGTGAGCGTCCCGGTCTTGTCCACGCACAGCACCGTCGCCGAGCCCAGCGTCTCGATCACCGGCGGCCGCCGCGTCAACACATGCTTGCGGGACATCCGCCAGGCGCCCAACGCCAGGAACACCGTCAGGATGACCGGGAACTCCTCCGGCAGCAGCGCCATGGCGGCCGCGATGCCCGCCAGTAGGCCGCCCAGCCAGTTGCCCCGGGTCAGGCCGTAGACGACCACTACGATCGTGGCGGCGAGAACCCCAACGGCGGCAAGAATTTTCACCAGCCGGTCGATCTCGCGTTGCAGTCGGGTTCGTTCGGGTTCGATGGCGCGCAACGCCGCGCCGATCTCTCCCAACTCGGTGCCGGCACCGGTCTCCCGGGCGACGGCGATACCGTGTCCCTTGACCACCAGGGTCCCGGAGAACACCCACGGCGTCGCGTCGCCGCCGGGTCGCGCCATCGGCTGATCCGCGGCCGTCGGCTGCCCGACCTTGCGGACCGGCACGGACTCCCCCGTCAGCGCCGACTCGTCGACCGAGAAGTTGGCGCATTCGGCGAGCACCGCGTCGGCGGGAACCCGGTCGCCTTCGGCCAGCAGCAACACGTCACCGCGGACGACGTCGCGGCCGGCGATGCGGATCTGCGTGCCGCCGCGGATCACCAGCGCCCGCGGCGAGGACAGATCACGCAGCGCCGCCAGCGCACGTTCGGTCTTGTGCTCCTGATAGATCGAGATGCCGATGACGACCACGACGAAGGCCATCAGCATCGCGCCGTCCAGCGGCTCGGCGAGTACGAAGTTCACCGCACCGGCGCCCAGCAGCAGTAGCAGCATCGGCTGACGGATCACCGTCCAGGCTTCCTGCAGGAGATTGCGCCGTTTGGCGGTCGGAAGTTCGTTGGGTCCGTCAGCGGTCAGCCGGCGAGCCGCCTCGTCGACCGACAGACCGTCCAGGAGCGACGCCACCATGACTCCGATTGTGTCCTACGGCCTGACGCCGGGTCAGCCCCCGTCAGCCCCCGTCAGCCCCGTCATCGCGCCCGCCGGTGCCGGCCGGCCGCGGGCCGCACCCCAGGCCGCGACCGCGATACCGACCACCGCTCCGCCGAGACCGATGATCTGTTGGGAACGCTTCAGCTCACCGTGGACGCTCATCCCGCCCAGCAGGTCGGCGGCATCCGCTCCCCCGGACGCCAGGAACCAGCCGCGGGTATCGGTGCCGCGGACCGCCGCGGCGGCGAGCAGACCGCCGATCAGCGCATCGCGGTAGCCCATGGATCGCAGCAGCAGCCGGGCCGTCGGGGCGGGTTCCTCCGGATCACCCCAGAGCCGGTTCGCGCGGACCGGGTCGATCAGGAAGGAGATCCCCGATGCCAGCCGGATGCTGCCGGCGATGAGTGCCGGACGGTCGATGGCCATGCCAGCAGACCCTAGGTCTTGGCAAAGGCCGGCGTCATCGAAACGGCGGCGGGTAGCGTCGCGCCTCGGGGCCACCACCATCACCGCGGAGTATTCATGTCGAACTCAGGTCAATATCGGGTCGTTTTCTGGGGCATCGGGGCAATCGGCACCGAACTGCTGACCGCGATCCTCGACTACCGCCGCGATCTGACGATCGTCGGTGCCCGGGTGTACTCATCGGAGAAGAACGGCGTCGATGTCGCGGAGTTGATCGGCCGCCCGCCCATCGGCGTCACCGCCACCACCGACGTCGACGAGATCCTTGCACTCGATGCCGACTGCGTCCTCTACACCCCGCGCAACACCAGCATCGACGATGTCTGCGCCATCCTGGCGAGCGGCAAAAATGTTGTGACGACGGCGTTCCTGTTCCATCCCCGCCGCATCGACGCGGACGACCGGGACCGGCTGCTTCAGGCATGCCAGGCCGGGGGCAGCAGCGTGCACGGCAGCGGCCTGAACCCGGGCAACCTGTCCGGCGTGCTGCCGCTGGCGCTATCGGGGATGAGCCGGCGCATCGACCGTGTCACCCTGCAGGAGCGCGCCGACTGGTCGTTCTACGACAGCACCGCCATCACGTTCGACAATATGGCCTTCGGCCAACCCGTCGAGGACATCAGCCCCACCACCAACGACTTCCTTGCCTTCAACAGTGGCATCTTCACCGACGAGGTGTGGCTGATGGCCGACGCCCTCAACGCGGGCATCGATGAGGTGACCGCGACGGTCGAGGCGGTCGCCGCCAACGAGGACCATCAGATCTTCGACCACCTGCTGCGGGCCGGGACCACCGCCGGTCAGCGCTGGAGTTGGGCGGGCCGCCGCGATGGTGAGACCCTCGTCGAGATCGAGGCGCTGTGGACCGTCGGCGGGGAGTACCCGCCGCACTGGCCCAAGCCACAGCACGGCTGGACGCTGACCATCCAGGGCGACCCGACGATGCGTACCCATTTCCTGGTGATGGCCGGTTCCCCCAGTGCGACCATGCTCGAGCATGTCACCGCATCCAACGTCGCCACCGGCATGCAGATCCTCAACGCGGTGCCTGCGGTGTGCGCGGCGCCGCCGGGATTCGCGACCATGGCGGACCTGCCGTTGATCCGCAGCGTCACCGGGTTCGGGAACACCTAGGAGAACGGCCGGTCACGTCACGCGCGCAGGCCTGCCGAAGCGCGTCCGTACACCCGGGGAGAACAACGCCCGCAGCCGCTCACCGCTGGGCCGAACCCCAGTGGCGCCCAACAGATCGTCGTCGAGTTCGAGGACATCGGCGGCCCGCAGTATCCATGGTTCGTGGTTGTTGGGCACCCACCAGGTCCGGCCTGCCTTGCGGGTGTGCGCCCCCCACCGGGCAGTCAGCCACACCTCCAGCGGGCTGGGTTCGACGACGTCCCCGATGGCGACGGTCACGCGGCTGCGCAGCCCGCGCTCGGGCCAGCGCCGCAGACTGTCGTAGGTGACAACATCGCTGCTGCGGGTCATGGACATCTTCGCCCAGGTGTAGGGAAAGCCGAGACCGACCCGAGTCAGCGGCACCACCGCGAGGCGGGCGGTCTCCAAAGACAGGAACAGCACACCGTGGCGTCCGGCGTCATCGACCGAGTAGAGCCGGATGTTGGTCTCCAGGAATGTGCCGAAATACGGAATCGGCGGCGAGACCCCGAGCCGGATCCCGCTCATCAGGAACGGCACCAGCGCAACGTAGGTCAGGCCGTCGGCGAAGACGTCCGGTCGCGTGCCGGGCGGGAACAGATGCTCGACGCTTGCCGGTTCCACCGGCCAGTGGATGAAGCTCAGCTCACTCCAGCGCTGATCGAGCAGCGCCGGGGGCGGCAGTGGCGGCGCGACGACCTGGAAACCGGCGAGTGCGGAGACTTCTGCGCCCGGGGCTGTCGGCTCGTTCTCGGTCACAACGTCCAGCGTGCCTCACGCGTCAAATGGTGGCCGCGCCTCCAGCAGGACATCACTCGTGCAGGAAATCGGCGAGCCACCGGCGAATGTCATCAAGGCAGCGATCGTCGACCCGCCCGGCGATTCCGGAGATGCGTCGTCTGCTGATCGTGCGGGGTTGCTCGGTCATGGCATAGGTCGGATGCGGTAATTGCAGCGTTGATCCCGTCAGTTCCACCTGCTGCGGCCACCCGCGCCCTCTGGTGGTGGCCGGCACGATGATCGCGAGTTCGGTGACAGCACTCAGATACCCCGACGATGCGACGACGACAGCCGGCCGGCGGCCCGCTTGTTCGCGGCCGACAGCCGGGTCGAGGTCCACCCAAACAACCGTTCCCGGCTCGATGCCGTCGATCACGAAGGGCCGTCGAGATCGCTGTCGGCCCCAGCCCAGGCGTCCGATTCGTCGCGCCAATCCGCGAGGGTGGCCTCGTCGGCACTGCCGATCGCAGCGGCCACCGCAGACAGCCGACCGCGGCGTTCGTAATCCGCCAGCACGTCCTCGATGAACCTCTGCACCGTTTGACGTCGTTCGGAGGCGCCCGCGGAGATGCGATCGCGGAGCATCTTGCTCACTTTGATGGTGGTCAGATCGGAGGACGCCATACCGGAATCATACCTCTGGTATCCCATCTCGACATACTTCTGGTATGCCGTCGTGAGATCCGGGTGTCGACCCCGGAGAACCGCCGAGTAGCCGCGCGAAGAGTTCGCCATCGATACTGCCCGGGACTCCGATCACGACCAATCGGGTCTGGACCGGATCGCCGGCGGTGACCGCACTGAGCGGCAGCAGCGAGGTTCGCCGGCCGACCCTTTGGAGCAGATAGTTCTGCGTCGGGTCGTCGCTCAGACGCAGGATGCCTTTCGCCCGCACCACACCGGGCGGCAGCGCGGCCAGGAAGGCATCAACGTCGCTGCGCCGCAACGGAACCTCGGTTCGGAAGCTCCAGGATTCGAAGCTGTCGTGTGACCCGACCTCACCAGCAGAGGCGTCAGACGCGCGCAGCGAGGCGAGCAGAAACGCGGTGTCGACCCGACCGGCCTGGGTACTCAGCCGGGGCGCGTGCGGCGCGACATCAGCAAGCCACGCCTGCAGTGATTCCAACTCGCCGGGTGCCACCAGGTCGCTCTTGTTGACGATCAACAGGTCCGCACTATCCAGTTGCCGCGTCACGGTGTCACCGACGTATTTGTCCGTTGACTGGGTGCGAACCATTTCCGCGTCGACAACCACGGCGACCCCCACCAGGGGAAAGCCGAACGCCGCGCCGATCTGACCGATCTTGAGCGGATCGGCCACCCCGCTCGCCTCAATCACGATGTGGTCGAAGTCATCAGTCCGGTCCCGCAGTGCAGCAATAGCTTCAGTCAGTCCGTCGGCCAGCGTGCAGCACGCACACCCGTTGGTCAGCGCGATGGTCTCACCATCGGTCGACGCGATGAGGTCGGCGTCGATGTTGATATCGCCGAAATCGTTGACCAGAGCGGCGATTCGCACGCCGTCATTATTGCCGAGCAGGTGATTGAGCACGGTGGTCTTACCCGCGCCCAGATAGCCTCCGATGACCGTCAAGGGCACGCTCACGCGGGTTCTTTCCGGTAGACCGTCTTGCCTTCCTTGAAGGTTTCCAGTACGGCGATGTCCAGTAGCTGCTCCGGCGCGGCAGTGAGCGGATTGGCATCCAGGATCACCATGTCAGCGAGCTTGCCGACTTCGAGGCTGCCCTTGGTCTTCTCTTCGAAGATCTGCCATGCCGCCTCAGTCGTCAAGGCCTGCAATGCTTTCCAATTGTCGATCCGTTCATCGGCGCCCAGCACCACGCCTTTCTTCGAGGTGCGGACCATCGACGCCCACATGATCCGCATGGGTTCCATCGGGGTCACCGAGAAGTCAGTGTGGTTGGAGCAGCGCAACCCCTTGGCGAAGGCCGATGCCATCGGGCTGATGAAGTCCGCTCGCTGCGGGCCGAGATTGGCCAGATGTTCGTCGCCCCAGTAGAAGGTGTGTGCGGTGAAGAAACTGGGCGAGAACCCCAACTCCACGTAGGGATCGAGTTGGTCGGGGCGCATGCACTGCGAGTGCACGATCACCGTGCGCCGGTCGTCGGCGGCTTTCACCCCGGTGGCACGCATCCCGTCGATGGCCAGGTCGATGGCCGCATCTCCGTTGGCATGGCAGAAGATCTGCAGTCCCTTGGCGTGCACCGTTGCCATCGTCTTGAGGATCGTCTCCGGCGGGAAGATCGGCTGACCGCGCCAGTCCGGCTGACCATCCGGTCCGGGGGTCAGCAGCGGCTGAGTCCAGAACGCCGTCTTGCCCTGTGGGGAACCGTCGATGACGAATTTGATGCCCTGCAGCTTCAGGTGGTTGTTATAGGTGCCGAACGCCTTGACCGCTTCGTCGGGAATCTCGTCCGGTCCACCGACGAAATCCGGGGCGAAGTCCTGACGCAGTTCGGGAAGCTCGAGGAAAAGTGGCAGCGACACCACATCGAGGTAGAGCAGGCCCGCGTCGGCGCCCTTACGCAGGATCCGCAGATCCTTGGCGGCGGTGGCGCCTTCCTGAACCGTGGTGACGCCGGCGCGGGTGTAGATCTTCTGTGCTTCGTCGAGGGTGTCGAGCAACTGCTGCTCGCTCGGCTTGGGAGCGTTGGTGAGGATCGGCAGGAATGCGGTCTCCATGATGAGCCCGTACGGGATGTTGGTTCCCGGCTTGCGGACGATGACCCCGCCGGGGGGCGTCGGCGTGTTCTCGTTGTAGCCCACCAGTTTGAAGGCGGCGCTGTTGAGCACCGCTCCGTGGTTGGAACTGTGGATCAGAATGATGGGGTTGTCGGGGAAGGCCGGGTCGAGGTCGTCGATGTTCAGTTCGCGGCCCTCGACGAGGTTCGAGCGGTCATAGCCATACCCGATGATGAAGTCCCCGGGCTTGAGAGCCAGTTTGCGCACGTGCTCCTGCAGGACGGGGACGAAGTCCGCGATGCTGCTGATCGGTCCGGCGGGCACACCCTGAACGTTGGCCCACTTCACTACTTGGAGGGCGTTCATGAAATGACCGTGGGCATCGATGAACGAGGGCATCAGTGTGTGGCCCGCCAGATCGATGACGACGGTGTCAGCCCCCTTGGTGGCCATCACGTCGGCCTCGGAGCCCACCGCCAGGATTTTGCCGCCCGCTACCGCGACCGCTTCGACTTGGCGGCGATCATCGACCATCGTCAGCACGGTTCCATTGCGGTAGATGGTGTCTGCCGGAGTTGCGGCCGTCCCCGGCGGGGAAACGCTGGTCTTGCTGTCACAGGCGGCGATGAATGCCGAGCCGGCCGCGGCACCCATCCCCAGCGCTGCGAGCCGCTTGAGCGCATCGCGCCGCGAGATGCGGCCGCGGCGCAGATCTGCGGCGACCTCGTCAATGTCTTGTTCGTCCATTCCTCCCATGGCCGGAACCCTATGTAGGCGCGGACGACCAGACCCCGCAATTGCGCCGATTGGGCCCGCTGACGCTGTTCACCCGGCGAGACCGTCGCAGTTCGCGCCCGCGAAAGGCCGACACCTTGTAGCTTTGCCGTCGTGAAGGGGAGGACATGTCTCAGCGTTGCCACCGCCGCTATCGCTGTGGTCGCCGCAGCCGGACCGGCCTGGGCTGACCCTGTCGACCCGGCAGGTCCGGACATTCAACCGGTGGCAGCCGCCGAGGCCGCCCCGCCCCCGGTCGATGACGGCAAGGTGGTGTCCAACCCGCCGGAGTCCGTCAAAACCGTGGATGGCTGGACGATCGCCGTCGGCGGCAAGGACGAGACCCAACTGGTGATCGCACCGCTGACCACGGCGCTGTCCAGCCGGGAGTACGAGGTCGGCGGCACTTTCACCGGGTCAATCAAGAATCCGTCCGGCGCACCGGCACCCGCCAAGGGTGTCCTGGAGGTGGGCTATCAGATCGGCTGCGGTATTGACATGACCACCGGCACCGGTGTGCTCCTCGGCGGCTCCGCGGGGGCCAGTGCGGGTCTCACCACATTTGGATCGCTGTCCATCCTCAATCCGACACTTCCCAACGCCTGGTTGCCGAACGCCGGCGTCAATGTCGGCGGCAGCATCGCTGTCAGCCTCAAGCCCGGCGTCATCAACGTCGTACCGATCACCAAGAAGGCTTACGGCGGTTCCGAACCCTGGGTGTGGGTCAGCCACCAGCGGATCAAGATCGACGGATGCGTGGGCCAATCCTTCATCCGCTCCTTCGCCCTGTTGAGCAAGTCGACCGACGAGGGCGAAGAGATCGTCGCCTGGTACGGCGCCACGAAGATGGTGTAGGGGGAATCGATGAAGACTCTGATGATGCGGTCGGCGGCAATCGCCGCGGTCACCGTGGTCGCGTTGGCCGGCCCTGCGTCGGCTGACCCGGTCGACCCGGCCGGCCCTGATATCCAACCGGTCGCCGCCGCCGAGGCCGCGCCGCCGGTGGACGACGGCAAGGTGGCCTCCAACCCGCCCATCACCGACAAATCCCCCGACGGCTGGGTCATGACGGTCGGGGGCAAGGACGAGGTGCAGCGGGCGGTGGCGCCGTTGACCACTGCCATCTCCACGCGCGAATATCAAGTGAGCGGAGTCTTCACCGGCTCGCTCAAAGGCCCCGCCGGTGGTCCTGCCAAAGGTGTCCTGGAGGTGGGCTACCAGATCGGCTGCGGCATCGAGATGACCACCGGCAACGGCGTACTCCTCAGTGGAAACGCAGGCGGCGCCGCAGGTCTCGGGATCCTGGTCGCCCCGTCCGGAATTCTCCAGGATGCCGAAATCCCATCGTTAGGCGCCAGTATCGGTGGCGGCGTGGCCGTCAGCCTCAAGCCCGGCCTGGTCAACATCGTGCCGGTCACCAAGAAGACCTTCGTCGGAACGGCGCCATGGGTCGGGATCCACAACTTCCGGATCAAGATCGATGGGTGCGTCGGGGAGTCCTTCGTCCGCTCCTACGCCACGCTGGCCAAGTCCACCGACGAGGGCGATGGCATTCTGTCCTGGTACGGCGTCACCAAGAACGTCTAGCTCGTCAGATCGCCGGGAACGTCTCCGGGTTGAGTCCGTTTGCCACCTCGGGGTCCAAGCCCGTGGTGTCAAGGTCCGGGTCGGTCGTCTGCATCTTGCACAGGCCGAACAGCGGTGTCTGGCCGCCCGTGCAGTACGGGTCGGTGATGTCCGGATTGGCCGAAGCGGCGGGGGCGGTCAGCACCGCCGTCGCCACCAGAATGGCAGCTGCCATCAGGCTTTTCATATGTCCAGGGTAACGCAGGGGCTGCCGACCGCGACGGGCGCTCAGTTCGGAGTCGCAGTACAGAAGATGCGTTACTTCAAGTAGGCCGAGAGAAGGTAGCCATGAACAGCGACGACCAGCCAACCGCACCGCCGGGCACCGCATGGGTCGGCGACTGGGACGCGCAGTTCCATGACCGCGTGTACGGCACCGATCCGGTGACGGTCGGCGGTGTGGCGGCTCTGCTGACCGGCGTTCAGCACCGCAGCGGGACCACCGTCAGCGGGGTCGCGCTTCGGGTCGGTGGCGGTGCAGAGTTGCCCATCGTGGTCGACCTAACACCGGCACAGGCGCGCGAGCTCGGCGAGGTCTTGACTGTGTTGGCCGCGCGCGCAGAGGCGCTGGACGGGATCGCCTAGGCCACCGGGGCGATGGGATTTGCACCGGGCATCTGCAGCGAGACCGCGATCTCTGCTCCGTCGTCCTTTGCCGAACATCTCGGAACGAAGGGGACTTTCGCTGAGGCGCTCGGAAGCCAGGCGATCACCGGGACGGCACCCCGTGAGTTACCCGCCAGGTGCCGACCGCGAATCTGCCGGCTCAGCCGATCCATCAGAGGAGAAAGACCACCTGGGCCAGTGCCGCCACCAGGGCCAGAACCAGGAACACCCACACCCGCGGGGTGACGTAGGCGCGCAGAATGGGCTGGGACGGAAAGGAAAAGGTCTCCGCCACGCCGAGCAGTTTGTACTTGTGTGCATCGTCGAATGTCGGGTCGACCACCATCTTCATCATGTCGCGCCGCGAGCGGTAGCGCATGAAGCCGACGATGGTCCAGCCCGGATCGGGTTCCACCATCCATGCGTCGACGTAGCCGCCGACCTTGCGGGTCGCCAGTGCCGGATGTCCGCCATGCTTGAGCAGCCGGGGCATGAACGCCTTCGTGTAGGCGCGCATCATGGCCTCTGCGGACACCTGCGCTCCGGTATCGGGGTCCGCCACCATGGTGTCGGGCACCCGCACCAGATTGACCATCACGAACTCGCGGCCGTCATCCTCTTCGAGGAATGTGCGGACGACGTCGAGATCGTTGAGTTCACCGCCACCGCGTTCCTGCACGGTGGTCATGAAGGTGTCGATCTCGTCGCCGGTGAGCGGACCGCGCCAGTTGTCGTAGTACAGCCGGAAGCACAGATAGAGGACGGCCGCGACGGCCCACACCCACCAGCTCACAGGAGATCGCCGGTCAGCGGTAGCACCGAGAAGTTCTCCCGGACCTGCTCGAGCGGTAGATGCGCGATGGCCAGATGGTCGACCTGGCTCAGGTCCACGGTGCACTGCGCACCGCGCTGCAGCCCCTCGCTGAGAAAGTCCGCCACGCCGTCACGCTCGAGGGTGGCCACCTTCGCCCGGATGTCCCCGTGATTGAGCACACCGGACTCGTGGATGGACATGCTCAGCAGGAACTCCAACCAGTTGTGCCGAGAGTCGTTGGCTGCCATGAGGAATGCCGATCGGGCGATCTCCCCCGGGGCCGTCGGCTCGTAGCCGGTGATGACGTGGTTCATATCGTGATTGACGTAGTGCGCCGGCAGATGGACATCGTCACCGGGCAGCGGAAACCCGTGCCGGCGGTAGAACTCGATGTACTGGTAACCGAGAGTGTCCTGCGGCAGGTCGTGCAGTTTCATCAACCGTGCGGCCAGGGTGTGGTCGGGTTGATCCAGCCGCAGATACTTGTTCCGCAGGGAGAGTTCGGAGATCTCCGGCAGGATCTTGGAGTACGAACGCTCCAGATCGGTGGCGGCCGCCTCGGCGCCCTGCTCGATCGCCGTCCGGGTCGTCTCGATCTCTGCATCGCCGAGACCCATTGCGGTGACGTATTTTTCGGAGAGGTCGACCTGCTCCTCCGACTTGGGGTGGCGACACAATTCGAGCGTCAGAGCGATCTCGGCGAAACGCAGGCGCGCATCGGGCCGCTGGACCGTCCTCGCCAACTCATTGGGAGAGGACGGCGTCACCCAGGCGAGATCGAGACCATGACACCCCAGGACGTGATGGGCGATGGACGTCAAGACCGTCACCTGCTCGACGGTGGGGCCGTCAGCGGTCGAGATGCTCCCCAACAGACCCGCGATGACGGGGTCGACCTCGGATTCGGCCAGGAGTGCCATGATCAGCAGGGAATCACATCACCCGTGGCGGTCGAAAAGCAGAGGCACGGATCAGCACCGGGTGTGTAGTACGGCTCGCCGCCCGGGGTGAAGCACGGCAGCTCGCCCGGGTAGGCGGGCGCCAGCGGATAGCCGTAGGGGATGCGGTAGTTGGGGATGACGGCCGCGGCGGCGATGGGATCCACCCCGACCGGTCCGACGACGCCGCCGACTCCGACGGGCCCGACTGGGCCGGCCACCGGCCCGAGCCCGCCAACCCCGACCGGCCCGGCAGGACCGACCACCGGACCGCCGATGCCGCAATCCCGGCAGTCGGCCTGGGCCGTCGAGGGCATTGCGAGCGAGCCCAGCGACAGGGCGGCTGCGAGCAGTGCTGCTGCGAATCTCATAGTTGAACCCTGCCTCCTAGATTGGTAGGACCAGTAGACCACCTGAATCCCGCGTGGGTGTCATGCTTGGGGTTGCGACCGATCCCTGAGTGTCCGACAGTACACTGGTCATACCACATGACCAAGAAACCAGTACTGTCACTAAACGCGCCCCATCGGAGACAGACACCTCGGAGATGATGCCGGGCCCACGAAGGCGAGCTTCAGATGCGTTCTGAATTGCGAGTAAAGCTTCATCCAGATTCGAAAGATGCGTCCAACGCTAATTATCGTGGTCCCGATTTTCGAATCAAGACTCACACCAAGCAACACTGGGGTGACATCTATTTTGCTCCCACTCCCGTACCGTTTTTTACGGCATTTACGCCGTACGACTACGGTCATTATCACGACAGATTCTTGGAAATTTTTTCGGCGTATCTCCATAATCACCACCCCGACCGCACCGAATGCTTGAAATTCGTCGAAATCGGAGCGAGCTACGGAAATACCACCCTCGCGTACAAGTGCGGATACGATTGGTCTACCACGGGACAGATTTGGTCCGATGACACCGTGCCGTTGCTACCGATGAGAAACGTTCATGTCACCGCCGTTGACATGTCTGCGCCTGCATTGCGGTACGGCCAAGCGCGAGGCATTTTCGACGACGTCATGGTCCACGATTTCAACGCTCATTTGCCAGAAATACTTACGGCAATTTTACATGACGCAGATGCATTGGTGCTGATCATGGTGTCGTCGTACTTCGAGGCCTTACCATTCCAGCGACTCTGTTTAAATTTCCTAGGAGATCGCGAGAAACAGAAAACCATTGCATACAACGTTTCGTGCGCATTCAATTCCCAAAACTTGTCGCCGGAACATCTTTTTGCTGGGATAAAAAACTGGACTACGTCCACGCACTTCACCAAGCACCGTGATTTCACCGAAAGTGAAAGCGCTCTGCATCATGGTTGTAAGGAGTCATGGTCTTACACCTACCTCGTTAATTTCGACGCTGTCGAAGTTGGGGATGCAGCTACACGTTGACGAGATCGCCGACGCCGAGTCCAGCCCTGGTTGCCGTCAGAGAGCTGGTGCCCGGGGACCTCATCAACGGCCGCAATGCATCGTCGCAGGCACATGAGAAGATCGGGCCATGGACGAAGTCCGGGTGATGGGCCTAGCGCCCATCCAGCGCAGCTCGACCATCTCCGAATCCGTTCTCACCCGGCTGACCGAGGAGATCCTCAGCGGCCGGTGGCCGGCCGAACGCCCGGCGCCGTCAGAACGCGATCTCGCATTGACCCTCCAGGTCAATCGCAATGCGGTGCGCGAGGCCCTCAAAGTTCTGCAGCACGCGGGGCTACTCAAGATCGAGCACGGCGGCAAGACCATGGTCCTGGACTGGCGCTCTCATGCCGGCGCGGACATGCTCGGGCCGCTGACCGCCGCCGGGGTGATCCCGGTCAGCCAGGCGTTGACGGACACCCTCTGGATGAACCGCAGAATGGGTCCGGACGCCGCACGCCTGTGCGCGAAGAACGCCAGTGATGAACAGTTGGCCGCCATCGCCGCGGCGGCCGAGGCATGTCCCGAAGCCGGCACGCTCGAGGAGCTCAGCGACGCCGACCAAGCCTTTTTTGCCGCGATCCTGGACGGTTCGGGAAATATCGCCTACCGGTTGGCGCTCAACACTCTCCTCCGCGGCATCCGAGAGGTCAGCCGCGAAGCTTTTCTGAACGCCACCGCGCAGATGCGCGGGGATCGCGAGGCGCGACTGAAGATCGCCGAGGCGCTCAGCGCCCGCGACGGCGACACGGCCTACGAGCTCATGGAGACATTGCTCTCACAGGTGATCGGGCCGCCGGAGTCCTGAGGAAATCGGCTTCCACCTACCGGGCGCTCCGCGCCGGGCACCGCGTCAACTCATCAATCCGGTCGGCAAATAAAACCATCGGGGTATGTTTTCCGGAATCTTTCAGATGTCGTCGGAGGGGCGAAGACGTGGCGTTGTGCCGGGGAGCGGCCATTGGGGCGGCGGCGTTTGTCGCGGGGTTGTCGTTGGCGGGCCCGCAGGTCGCCGTCGCGAGCGCTGAAGGCGGTGATGCCTCGGTGGCCTCTCCGGCCATGTCCGCGGACTCCTCGTCCGCGGCACGCGCCCCTCGAGCCAGAGGAACCGGCCGCGGCGGTGGCTCCGCCGCCAAGTCACGATTCGCCGACACCACCGGCACGCAGTCGGCGGTCGCGGCTGCCCCCAACCCGCCGTCGGCGGGGCGAACTCGTTCAGTCCCGTCAGCGGCCGCACGCGGGATCACCGCGGTCGCAGCGCAGCGAGCCGTCCCAAGATCGTCGACGGTGACCCGATCAGGCACCGACCCGGGGTTGACGACACCAGCCCTGCCGGCGAATGCGCCCGTCGCGGCAACACGATCGTTAACGGCGCTCGCGGCTTTCGCATCGGACACGGCCCCGGCGCCGGCACCGTCGGCCAACATCGTGGCTGCAGCAACCGCGCCGGATGTCGTGACCACCCTGGCGACAGGTATCAACACCGCACTGGGCCGCGTCTTCGATTCGGTGGCGAATCTGCTCGCACACTTTCCCGCCGGACCGCTCAACGACCTGCTCGCCGGCGCCGTTCTGCTCGCCAGGCGGGCCTTGTTCATCCCCGTGCAGCAGGCCGGCGCACCGACCGTCACCTCAGTGAACCTGCCGAACGCCGAGATCTACGGCACCGGTGGCGATATGACGTTCGTCGTCAACTTCAACGAGCAGGTCGATGTCACCAATACTGCTGTGGCAGTGCCGGTCGAGATGAATTACCGGCTCAGCGGCGCCACCTATGTGAGCGGATCCGGGACACAGAGCCTGCTTTTCAGCCTGAAGGTGCCCGAATACGCCTGGGCTCCCGACGGGATCGCTGTCGGTACGGTCAGCTCATCGACCGGGGTGCGGACCTTCGGCTTCGGCAACCTGATCGTGGACAAAGCATCACCCACGGTCGCGGCCGACAGCACCATCCCCACGCTCAACACGGGCCGTATCCAGGTGGACGCTCTGGGTCCACAGATTACCGGGCGCGGTGACCTGACCGTCGACACCAAGGGCGTCACGCTGACGGTGAACTTCGACCGGGCGGTCATCGTTACGGGCACGCCCACCGTTCCGGTGAGCGTCAACGGAGTGGACCGCCTCCTGACGTTTTCGGGTGGAAATCGCTCCAGCACACTGACATTCAGCCTGGCCGACAGCGGAGTCACCTCGGCAACGTTCCGTCCCTACACCGGCGACGTGATCTACCTACCCGAAGGCACAGCCGGAATCAGCGACCGACTGGGCAACCAGGTTTACACCCTCGAAGGGGACATCGACACCCCACTGATCGAGAACGGCAACCGGATGGTGGTGATCGGGCAGCACTTCGAGCAGCTCAACTCACTGTCCATAGCGGATCTCAATTCCATTCTCGGGGTGGATTTGCCCCCAGGTCAGCCGTCTCAAGCCTACAAATGGGTCACGCAGTCAACGTACGGTCCACCCCTCTATGCGCCGGACCCGTCTCACCCGGCGGACCCTCGGAACCCCGTACCTTGGCCCTTCCTGGACTCCTATGCGGTGCCGGATTACGGGTCGGCCACCAACAGCGTCGACGTGTACCGCGTGGGA
>NZ_JBPCSX010000239.1:0-3793 GCF_051006775.1 Mycobacterium sp. | reverse complement strand
GACCCGCGACGAGGATGCCTGCCCCGGTGCGCTGACCGTGCATCAGGCAGCCGACGGCGCGCTGGCCCGGGTGCGGTTGCCCGGCGGCATGATCACCGCCGCCCAGCTGGAGGCGCTGGCTGAGGCATCGCTGGCGTTCGCTGCCGGCACCATCGAGCTGACCGGCCGGGGCAACGTGCAGCTGCGCGGGATCACCGACACCGCGGCGGTGGCCGGGGCGGTGGAGGCGGCCGGGTTGCTGCCCTCGCCCAGCCACGAGACCGTCCGCAACATCGTCGCCTCGCCACTGACCGGACGAGTCGGCGGACTAAGTGATGTCCGGCCCTGGGTGAGGGAATTGGACCGGGCGATTCAGGACGAGCCCGACCTGGCGGTCCTGCCCGGCCGGTTCCTGTTCTCCCTCGACGACGGGACGGGCGACGTGTCCGGCCTGGCGGCCGACGCGGGGGTACAGGTGCTCGGCGATCACGTCGCACTGCTGCTGGCGGGCCGCGACACCGGAGTCCGGGTCGCGCCCGACGAGGCCATCCCGGCACTGGTGCGGGTGGCCCGCACATTCACCGAGATCCGCGGAAAAGCCTGGCGGGTCAGGGAATTGGACGATCACTCTGCCCTGTTGAAGGGTTTTACGGCCGGCGCGCCGACCGTCTCTGTCACACCGTCCATCAGGCCACCCGTGGGCTGGATCGAACATGACGACGGCTCGGTGACGTTGGGTGCCGCGGCGCGACTGGGAGTGCTCTTGGCCAGGCAGGCGCAGTTCCTTGCAGCGATCGACAAACCAGTGGTGATCACCCCGTGGCGCTCACTGCTGGTGTGCGATCTCGACGAGGGGGTGGCCGACACCTCGCTGCGGGTGCTGGCCCCGCTGGGCCTGGTGTTCGACGAGAACTCGCGCTGGCTCGAGGTCAGCGCGTGCGTGGGCAGCCCGGGTTGCGAGCGGTCGCGGGCCGACGTGCGGTCCGAAGCCGGGGCGGTCGCGGCAGCCGGAACCGGGACCGGCCGGGTGCACTACGTGGGCTGTGAGCGGGCCTGCGGCAAGCCGGCGTCCGGTCAGGTGCTGGTGGCCACTGGAACGGGTTACGAGCCGCATCCGGACCACTCGTAGGGTGGTGACGTGCTCGACTACACCCGCGACGCTGCCGAGATCTACCGGCAGTCGTTTGCGACGATCCGAGCCGAGGCAGACCTGGACCGGTTTCCCGACGACGTCGCACGCGCGGTCGTACGTCTGATCCACACCTGCGGTCAGGTCGACCTGGCCGACCACGTGGCCTTCACCCCCGGTGTGGTGGCGGCCACTCACGCCGCACTGGCTGCCGGTGCCCCGATCCTCTGCGACTCCTCGATGGTGGCCGCCGGCATCACCGCGAGCCGGTTGCCGGCGGGCAATGAGGTGGTGTCGCTGGTCACCGATCCCCGTGCTCCCGACCTGGCTCAGCGGATCGGCAACACCCGGTCGGCGGCCGGAGTGCAACTGTGGGCTGATCGGCTGCCGGGCGCGGTGGTGGCGATCGGCAACGCGCCGACCGCACTATTCCGGCTGCTGGAGCTGATCGACGACGGTGTCGGCGCGCCCGTGTCGGTGCTGGGCGGCCCGGTGGGCTTCGTCGGCTCGGCGCAGTCCAAACAGGAACTCATCGACGACCCGCGCGGGATGGAGTACCTGATCGTGGCGGGACGGCGCGGCGGCAGCGCGATGGCCGCCGCCGCGGTGAACGCGATCGCGAGTGCCAGCGAATGAGCGGCACGCTCTACGGCGTGGGCCTCGGTCCCGGTGACCCCGAGTTGGTGACGGTGAAGGCCGCCCGGGTGATCAGCGCGGCTGACGTGGTGGCATATCACAGCGCCCGACACGGGCGCAGTATCGCCCGTCGCATCGCCGAGCCCTACCTGCGGCCCGGCCAGATCGAGGAACACCTGATCTACCCGGTCACCACCGGGGACACCGACCACCCCGGCGGCTACGACGGCGCGATGGCGCAGTTCTATGCCGAATCCGCGGACCGGATCGCCGCGCACCTGGAGGCCGGCCGTGACGTCGCCCTGCTCGCCGAAGGTGACCCGTTGTTCTACAGCTCCTACATGCATATGCACACCCGGTTGGCAGGGCGCTTCTCCGCGGTGATCGTTCCGGGCGTGACCTCGGTGAGCGCGGCCTCGGCTGCGATCGGCACACCCCTGGCGACCGGCGACGAGGTGCTGTCGATACTGCCCGGCACATTGCCGGTCAGCGAACTCGCCCGCCGCCTCGCCGACACCGACGCCGCCGTGGTCATGAAATTGGGCCGCACCTATTCCCAAGTGCGCGAAGCGCTTTCGTTATCGGGACGTCTCGATGAGGCGATCTACGTCGAGCGGGCCAGCAGCGACACCCAGCGGGTCATGCCCGCCGCTGACGTCGACGACGACCAGGTGCCGTACTTCTCCATAGCCGTGGTGCCCGGAGACGGCCGCAGCACCCGGCTCCCCCCGCGCACCGGGACCGTCGCGGTCATCGGACTGGGCCCGGGCGACGTCGAATGGATGACACCGCAGAGCCTGCGTGAGTTGGCCGCCGCGACCGACCTGATCGGCTACGGCCCCTATCTGGACCGGGTGCCGATCCGCCCCGGACAGCGCCGCCACCCCTCCGACAACACCGACGAACCCCAGCGCGCCCGGCTTGCCTGCGAACTGGCCGAGCAGGGCCGCGCCGTCGCGGTCGTCTCCTCTGGAGACCCCGGCGTCTTCGCGATGGCCACCGCCGTCCTCGAGGAGGCCAAGCAGTGGCCGTCGATCGCGGTACGGGTGATCCCGGCGATGACCGCCGCACAGGCGGTGGCCAGCAGGGTCGGCGCGCCACTGGGTCATGACTACGCGGTGCTCTCACTGTCGGACCGGCTCAAGCCGTGGGAGGTGATCGCCGCCCGACTGTCGGCCGCGGCGGCCGCGGACCTGGTTCTGGCGATCTACAACCCGGCCTCGAAGTCCCGCACCTGGCAGGTGGCGGCCATGCGTGATCTGCTGCTCGAGCACCGCGATGCGGGCACCCCGGTGGTGATCGGCCGCGATGTGTCCGGTCCGAATGAGTCGGTGACGGTGGTCCGGTTGGCCGACCTCGATCCGGCCGATGTCGATATGCGCTGCCTGCTGATCGTCGGCTCATCCCAGACCCAGTGGTACGCGGGCGCGACCGGGGACACGGTGTTCACACCGCGGCGCTACCCCGGCTGACCACCCACCGCACCGCCTCGTCGACGGAACCGACCACCGTTGGGCCGGCGGGCAGCGGCGGCCGTTCGATCATCACCACGTCAACTCCCAGCGTGTGTGCCGCGTCGAGTTTCGGTCGGGTGAGCTCTCCCCCGCTGTTCTTGGTGACGACGACGTCGACGCGGTGATCGCGCATCAACCGATGCTCATCCTCGTAGCGGTAGGGGCCGCGGGAGAGCACCAGTTCATGGTCGGCCGGAAGATTACCGGGTTCCGGGGCGGTGACCACCCGGATGAGGAACCATGCGTCGCTGTTGCGGAAGGCGGCGGATCCGGAGCGCCCGGTGGTGAGAAAAACGCGCGAATACCCCTTGGCGGCAACCAGATCAGCGGCCGCACGATCAGAGCCGACGAGCGCGGCATCGCCGGGATCCCAGGCGGGACGGCTCAGCACCAGGTGCGGCAGCGCCAGGTCAGCACAGGCCGCTGCCGCGTTGGCCGTCATGGTGGCAGCGAACGGATGGGTGGCGTCGATGACCGCGGTGATGTCGTTGTCGCGCAGCCATTGCCGCAGACCCTCGACTCCCCCGAAGCCGCC
>NZ_JBPCSX010000238.1:0-8655 GCF_051006775.1 Mycobacterium sp. | reverse complement strand
CCGGAGGGCACCATGTGCCGGTTCGGGGTTCCGCTGGCCTCGGTCGCCGAACCTATCGACGGGCGGTGGGCCGACGCGGTGCGCGGTATCGCCGGCGCTGCCGGAGTGACGGTGTTCGCCGGCATGTTCACCCCGTCGTCGGACGGCCGGGTCACCAACACGGTGCTGGCCACCGGTCCCGGTGTGGAGGCGCGTTACGACAAGATCCACCTGTACGACGCCTTCGGGTTCACCGAGTCCGACAGCGTCGCCCCGGGGCGCGAACCGGTCGTCGTCACCGTCGACGGAGTCCGGGTCGGGGTGACACTGTGCTACGACATCCGCTTCCCGGCCCTCTACACCGAATTGGCCGACCGCGGTGCCGAGCTGATCACGGTGAGCGCCTCGTGGGGCGCCGGTCCGGGCAAACTCGATCAGTGGACGCTCCTGGCGCGCGCCAGAGCACTGGACACCTCCTGCTTCATCGCCGCCGCCGGGCAGGGCGACCCCGGATCCGAACTGGCCACATCGACCAAGGCGCCGACCGGGGTGGGCGGCAGCCTGGTGTGCTCGCCAGTCGGAGAAGTGCTCGCCGAAGCCGGGCCCGACCCACAGCTGCTGATCTGCGATGTGGACATCACCGCGCTCGACGCAGTCCGCGAGACCCTTGCCGTACTGCGCAACCGCTCAGAGTTCGCACAGACTGGTAGGGCAGAATCGCGCCGGTGACCATGCCGCCGGGCCCACCCGAGAGTCCGAACCCGGAGCAACCGGCCCAGCAATTCCCGCCACCCACCCAGCAATTCCCGCCCCAGTTCCCACCGCCGCCTGCACCAGCGCCGGAATCGCAACGGCGCGATCCACTCTCGGCGATCCTGATCGTCGTGATTGTGCTTGCTGTCGCAGTCGCAGGGGTGTTGGGCGCCGAAATCTACGCCCGGCACAAAGCGGACTCGATCATCGCCGCTGCGGTGAGTTGCGTCGTGCGGGACAGCGCCAGTGTGTCCTTCGGACCGCGGCCGTTCCTGATCCAGCACCTCACACACAGCTACCGCGATCTGGTGGTGGAGACAGCAGGAAATCAGATCCGCGAGGCCAAGGGGATGAAGCTGCGGCTACGGCTCGACGATGTGCGGATGAACCCGACGGCGGACTCCGCCGGAACCATGGGCACCCTCGATGCCGACGTGTCATGGTCGGCCGACGGCATCCGGGACACCGTTCAAGGGATCATCCCGTTCCTGGGGGGCCTCGTCAGCGCGGTCAGCACCGACCCAGCCGCCGGCACCATGGAACTGCAGGGTGCGCTGGGCAGCGTGACCGTGCTGCCACAGGTCCTCGACAACAACCTGGCGCTGACGGTGGTCAGGGTGACCGGCTTGGGCTTCACCCTGCCGCGGGAGTCGGTGCAACCGGCACTGGACGCATTCACCAGCACCCTGACCTCCAATTTGCCGATGGGTATCCACGCCGAAAGCGTCGAGGTCACCGACAGCGGGGTGCAGTTGAGGTACGTGGCCCGCGACGCCACCATCCCCAACGGCCGCCTGGACCCCTGCTTCGCCGGGGTCTAGGCCGCGCCATCGTCGGCTCGCTTAAGCCAGTTCCGCGCCGCCGGGGTTGCACCCGGTCAAAATCATGGTGTTGTCGTCGACGGCGGGCCGCCACGGTTCGAGGTCCCAACTGGTCTTGCCCGGTTGGGCGAGCTCGGCGAAATTCCAATGACAGACGAACTGCGCGCGCATCCCCGGAGTCTCGGCGTCGGGCGCCAGCGCGAGCACCTCGCGCCACGCCGCAGCGGTCTGGGCGGCCGTCTTGCCGAACTCGCCCGCGACCGAGCGGCCTTCTGCGGTCGGGTAAATCCGCAGGGTGGGCAGACCCGAATAACTGACCCAGCGGACGTGGTCGACATACGGCATTGACGCTGCGGTATCGGCGGAGGCGGCCGGCACCGTCGGGACGGCGAGCGCAACGCCGGCCGCAGCGGTGGCGAGCAGGAGTTTCAGCGGGATTTCCCCTGCACTTCCAGGAGCCTGGGCCGGACGTCCACCAGATACACCCCGGCCGCGACCGCGGAGATGGCCATTCCGGTGACACCCAGCACCCAGGACAGCAGTGCGGCCACACCGAGAATGCCCAACCAGGCCGGCTTGGTCAGTTTGTCGGTGGCGGTATAGGCGTCCGGCCGCTGACGCGCCGCATGAACGAACGCGAAGATATTGGCCCCCAGCACCGCCCAGAAGACCACATCAAGAACGACACCCGCCACACCCTGAAGCATCACAGCTTCAAGGGTAGGCGGGTGCCGTCCTGTGGTCGAACTGTCCTACTTCTGGGTGACCTTCTTGGCCGGGGACTTCTTGACGACCTTCTTGGCCGGAGCCTTCTTGGCAGCAGCCTTGGCCGGCGCCTTCTTGGCGGCAGCCTTCTTGGCCGGAGCCTTCTTGGCCGGAGCCTTCTTGGCCGGAGCCTTCTTGGCCGGCAGCTCGACGCCGACCAGCTTGGCGGCGCGCTCGCCGACGGCGCGGGTCTGCGCCGAGACGTTGCCCAGGGCCTCCTGAGTCAGCTCGACGGCCTGGTCGACGTAACCCTCGACGCGGCCGGCAGCGTCCTTGAACTCCGCCTGGCCCTTGAGCCGTTCCAGAGCGGCCTCGCCGCGCTGAACCAGAGTGTTGTAGGTGTCGGTGGCATCGTCGAAGAATTCCTCGGCAGCCTTGCGCAGCTCCTCGGTGGTCAGCTTGCCGCGAAGCTCCTCAGTGCGCTTGGGCAGCTCTTCCTGCAGGCGGGTCAGCGCGGCGCGACGGTCATCCATCTTGTCGCCGGCCAGCTCAGCACGCTCGCGGAGGCTGTTCAGGATCTCGTTGACGGTGGCCAGGGCCAGGTCAGCGGCACCGACTGCGGCGAGCAGCGGGGCCTTGAGATCCTCGACAGTGTTGTCATTCTTGGTCTTCTTAGCCATTTGAGTGGCTCCTTTCGTTGCTCTCTGGAAGAGATTGGGGTCAAACGGTTTTCAGCTCGGGTTGGATCTGTGACTAGGCTGTCGGCAGCTCCTGATGTCCACTCTCGTTCTGCTGAAGGAACGAGGTGTAGATGTCCAGCAGAACCCGCTTCTGACGCTCGGTGATCGCGGTGTCTCCGATGATTGCGTCCTGGACCTTGCTGGGCTCACCGGGCTCGAGAATGCCGGCCCGCACGTAGAGCACCTCGGCTGATAGCCGCAGCGCTTTGGCGATCTGGCTGAGCACCTCGGCGGACGGCTTGCGCAGCCCGCGCTCGATCTGACTCAGGTAGGGATTGCTTACCCCTGCCCGCTCGGCGAGCTGCCGCACGGAAACCTCCGCCGCTTCCCGCTGGGTGCGGATGAAGCTGCCGATGTCTTGCGCGGCGTTGCTAACGACCGCGGCGAGATCGGATTCCTGTGGCATACGAACCACGATACCCCCGAGTGCTAACAATTGCAAGCACTAGCTAGCGCAGGTCAGAACAACAATTGGGCAATGACATAGATCACAAGGCCGGCCAGTGCACCCACCACCGTGCCGTTGATCCGGATGAATTGGAGGTCCCGTCCGACGTGCAGTTCAATCCGCCGACTGGCCTCCTCGGCGTCCCAGCGTTCGATGGTGTCGGTGATCAGCGTGGTGGCCTCGCCACCGTATTGGGTGACCAGATGTTGTGCGCCGCGCATGATCCAGCCGTCGACTTTGTCGCGCAGGTCGGCGTCATCGCGCAGCGACTCCCCGATCTGCATCACCGAATCCGCGATCCGCCCGCGCAGCGCGCTGGACGGGTCGTCGACGCCCTCGAGCACCAGTCGTTTGAGGGTCTTCCATGCGGTCTCGGCCGCCCGGGTCACCTCATCGCGCTCCATCAATTGTTCTTTGACAGCTTCAGCCTTGCCGATGGTGGCAGCGTCGTTCTGCAGGTCGTTGGCGAACTCGAAGAGAAAGCGTGTAGCTGATTGGCGCAGTTCATGATTCGGGTCGCGCCGCACCTTGTCGGTGAAGTCCATCAATTCACGGTGGATCCGCTCGCCGACCAACTGATCGACGAATTTCGGCGACCAGGTGGGCGAGTCCCGAATGACCACTCGATCGATTGTCGGGCCGGCGTTGAGCGCCCACTCGAAGGCACGGTCGCAGAGCAACTGCAGTAGTGCCTCCTGCCGATTCTCTGCGAGCATCTGCGCCAGCACGCGTCCGACCGGTGGTCCCCACTGCGGCTCGGCCAGCCGGCGGACGATGGTCTTGTCGATGGCGTGCTGGATATCCTCGTCATTGAGCAGTTCCACGCCGACGCGCAGCACCGTCGCGGTCTCAGCGGCCACCCGGGCCGCGTTCTGCGGCTCGGCAAGCCACTTACCCATCCGGCCGGCGATCTCGGCGTCGCGCAGTTTGGTCTCCACCACCTCGGGCGAGAGGAAGTTCTCCCGGACGAACTGGCCGAGCCCCTCGCCGAGTTGGTCCTTCTTCCGCTTGATGATCGCGGTGTGCGGGATCTTCAAACCGAGGGGGTGGCGAAACAGCGCGGTGACGGCGAACCAGTCGGCCAGAGCGCCCACCATGCCGGCCTCGGCCGCCGCACCCACATATCCGAGCCAGGCCGGTCCGTTCTGGGCCTGCCCCCACCGGCAGGCCAGGAATATCACCGTCGCGCCGATCAGGAAGCCCAGCGCCACCGCCTTCATCCGACGCAGACTGCGCAGGCGCTCGGCGTCAGCCTCGGGGTCCGCACCCGCGAATGACTCGGCCAGCGAGGCGACGGCGGATGCCGGCAACTCTGGAAGGCGATGTTTAGCTGCCACGCCACCATCATCCGCTATTTTCCCCCGGGGAACATTTTGCATTTAGTGTGACCGCCCGTCACAACTTTCTCGCGGCTCCCCGGTAGACTCCGATTCATCGTGACTCAGCAGATCAGCGCCAGCCCGGAGAAACCGGCGGCCAAAACCGACGGCCGGAAGCGGCGCTGGCATCAGCACAAGGTCGAACGCCGTACCGAGCTGGTCGACGGCGCACTCGACGCCATCCGACGGCTGGGCAGCGATGTCAGCATGGACGAGATCGCGGCCGAGATCGGCGTGTCCAAGACGGTGCTGTACCGCTATTTCGTCGACAAGAACGACCTCACTACCGCCGTGATGATGCGCTTCACCCAGACCACCCTGATCCCGAATATGGCCAGCGCCCTGTCCACCAACCTCGAGGGCTTCGACCTGACCCGGGAGGTCATCAGGGTCTACGTCGAGACCGTGGCGGCCGAGCCCGAGCCGTACCGTTTCGTGATGGCGAACAACTCGGCCGGTAAGAGCAAGGTGATCGCCCACTCTGAGCAGATAATCGCCCGGATGCTCGCGGTACTGCTGCGGCGGCGGATGAAGCCGGCCGGCATGGACACCCACGGGGTGGAACCGTGGGCCTACCTGATCGTCGGCGGCGTGCAGTTGGCCACCCACTCCTGGATGTCGAACCCCCGGATGACCGCCGAGGAGTTGATCGACTACCTGACCATGCTGTGCTGGAGCGCGCTCTGCGGGATCGTCGAGGCGGGCGGATCGCTGCAGAGGTTCAACTCCGCTCCGCACCCGTCGCCGTCGCTGCCCCGCTAGTCTTCGGCGATGGCCAAGAAGTCGGGCTCCGATCTGCCCCAGCAGTGGACCCACGCACCGCGTTCAATCCTGCGATTCAAACCCGGCACCAAGATCGCCGACCTCGACACCGACGCCAGCCCCGGCTTCGCCGGCTCGCGGGAGGACGCCGCCGTCCTGGCCGAGCGCAGCCAGCGATTCGCCGGCCTGCAGGAGATGCTCTACGCCAACGGTAAGGAAGGCGATCACCGATCGCTGCTGCTGGTCTTGCAGGGTATGGATACCGCGGGCAAGGGCGGCATCGTCGAGCATGTGATCGGCGCGGGCAGCCCGATGGGCATCCGCTACACCGGATTCGGTAAGCCAACCGAGGAAGAGCGGGCGCACCACTATCTGTGGCGGATCAACAAGGCGCTGCCCGCAGCGGGGCATATCGGGGTATTCGACAGATCCCACTATGAGGATGTCCTTGTGGTGCGGGTACACAATCTGGTGCCGCCTGCGGAGTGGGAACAGCGCTACGACGAGATCAACGCATTCGAAAAAGAACTCGTCGACTCGGGGATGACGGTGGTCAAGGTCGCCATGTTCGTCTCGCTCGATGAGCAGAAGAAGCGCCTGACCGAACGGCTGGAAAGTCCCGAGAAGTATTGGAAGTACAACCCGGGCGATCTCGACGAGCGCAAGCTGTGGCCGGCGTACCAGGAGGCCTACCAGGCCGTGCTGGACCGGACCTCCACCGATTATGCGCCGTGGTACGTGCTGCCGTGCGACAAGAAGTGGTACGCCAGGCTGGCCGTCACCGAACTGCTGATCGAAGCGCTCAAGGACATGGAGTTGTCATGGCCTGCACCGGATTTCGACGTCGAGACGGAGAAGGCGAAGCTCGCTAACCTTTGACCAGGGTGAACTGGCCGATGTTGGTGATGCCGCGGCGGAAGAAGTCTGCACATCCGGTCAGGTACTTCATATAGCGGTCGTAGGTCTCCTGGTCGGTGATGGCGACAGCCTCGTCACGTTTGGCCGCCAGATTCTGCGCCCACATGTCCAAGGTGCGCGCGTAATGCGGCTGAAGCAGATGCACTCGCTCAAGGGTGAAGCCGGATCCAACGGCCAATTGCTCGATATCCTCCACCGCCGGCAGCCGGCCGCCTGGGAAGATCTCGTCGCCGATGAACTTCATGAACTTCAGGTCACTGAGCGTCAGCTTGATCCCGTTGTCGCGGAAGAATTTCTGGGTGTGGGCCAAGATGGTGTGCAGAAGCATGCGTCCGTCGGCGGGCAGGATCTCGTAAGCCCGCTGGAAGAACAGCGGGTAGCGCTCGACCTTGAAGGCCTCGAAAGCGCCGATACTGACGATCCGATCGACGGGCTCGTCGAACTCCTCCCAGCCCTGCAGCCGAACCTCGATGGAGCGACCGGTGTCCAGCTTGGCCAGCCGTTGGCGGGCGAACTCCGATTGGGCCTTGCTCAACGTGATGCCGATGACGTTGACGTCGTACTTCTGCACGGCGCGCTCCAGCGCTCCGCCCCAGCCGCAGCCGACGTCGAGCAGCGTCATACCGGGCTGGAGTTCGAGCTTGCCCAATGCAAGATCGAACTTGGCGTTCTGGGACTCCTCGAGGTTCATATCGTCACGCTCGTAGTACCCGCAGGTGTACCCCATGGTGGGGCCCAACCACAGCGCGAAGAACTCGTTCGAGACGTCGTAGATGGACTGCGACTCCTCGTAATAAGGAGTCAGGTCCGAATCGACGTCACTCACGCCCTGAGTCTAGCGTCAGTACGAGTAGAAGCCCTGACCGGACTTCTTTCCGAGCCGCCCGGCCTCGACCATCCGCAGCAGCAGCGACGGCGGCGCGTAGAGCGGCTCCTTGAACTCGTCGAACAGCTTGTCGGCGATGAGCTTGAGGGTGTCAAGACCGACCAGGTCGGACAGCCTAAGCGGCCCCATCGGATGGGACAGCCCGGCCACCACTGCGGTGTCGACGTCCTCGATGGAGGCGAAGCCCGCCTCTACCATCCGGATCGCTGACAGGAGGTAGGGCACCAGCAGATAGTTGACGACGAAGCCGGAGCGATCCGAGCAGCGGACCACCTGCTTGCCGAGGACGGCGCCGGCGAACTGCTCGGTGCGGGCCAGTGCGGCCTCGCTTGTGACCAGGGTGTTGACCAACTCGACCAAGGGCAGCACCGGCACTGGATTGAAGAAGTGCAGGCCGAGCACACGCTCGGGGTTCTTGGTGGCGGCGGCGATCTTCATGATCGGGATGCTGGAGGTGTTGGAGGCGAGCACCGCGCCCGGGTCGGTGATGATCTCGTCGAGCTGACTGAAGATGGCGGCCTTGACGTTCTCGTCCTCGATCACCGCCTCGATCACCAACTGGCGGTCGGCGAGATCGGTCAGCTTCGTGGTGAACCGCAGCTTCTCGATCGCCCGGTCACGCTCGCGCTCGGTGATCTTGCCTGAGCTGACTCCCCGTTCCAGCGACTTGACGATCCGGTTGCGACCGGCGGTGGTCAGGGCCTCGGTCGTCTCGAACACCACTACGTCGACTCCCGCCCGGGCGCAGACCTCGGCGATACCGCCACCCATCTGCCCTGCACCGATAACCCCAACGCGTTCGATCGTTGCTGCGCTCATGGTTGCTCTCCTTCAATTGCGCGAGTAGACGCAAACTCGCACGAATTGCCCTGCAAATGTGCGAGTTTGCGTCTGCTCGGCGGGGTAGCGGCTAGTGGAACTGGCCCTCTTCGGTCGAGCCCGCGAGTGCGGTGGTCGACGAAGTCGGATCCACGGTGGTCGCGATCTTGTCGAAGTAACCGGCGCCCACCTCGCGCTGATGCTTGGTGGCGGTGTAGCCGCGCGCCTCAGCGGCGAACTCGCGCTCCTGCAGCTCGACGTAGGCCTTCATCTGCTCGCGGGCGTAACCGTAAGCGAGATCGAACATCGAGTAGTTCAGCGCGTGGAAGCCGGCCAGCGTGATGAACTGGAACTTGAAGCCCATCGCACCGAGTTCCTTCTGGAACTTCGCGATGGTCGCATCGTCGAGGTGCTGCTTCCAGTTGAACGACGGCGAGCAGTTGTA
>NZ_JBPCSX010000237.1:0-6760 GCF_051006775.1 Mycobacterium sp. | reverse complement strand
CCGGATCGGCCAGATAGACCGTGGCCCCGCACCTTTCGGCCTCGGCGCGATCTCCGGGGGACAGCGCCTGACTGGTGATCACCGCGAAGCCGCTACCCAGTACGTCGTCGAGGTGGCGGCCCTCCGGAGTCGGCGGGTTCGGGCAGAGGGTTCCGGTGAGCCTGCCCGACTCCGCAACCAGGACGCCCCGCGACAGCGCGGGCGTCTCGGAGTCCATGATGCGCTTCTTCAAACCGGGCAGCAGGTGCAACCGCGGCACCACGACGCCCCGCAGCAGGTCGCCGGTTCTGCCGCCGGAGGTCATTGCCCGGCCCACCGTCAGGGCGAGGTCGATCATGCTCCGGGCATGTGGCTTGCGTTCCTGTTCGTAGCTGTCCAGTACCGCAGGATCCAGGGTGCCACCCAGGACACCGGCGAGCTTCCACGAGAGGTTCATCGCGTCGCGTAGTCCGGCGCAGAGCCCCTGACCGACGAACGGCGGAGTCAGGTGTGCGGCGTCGCCCAGTAGGAAGGTGGTGCCGCGGCGCCAGTGGTCGGCGATCTTGGCGCGGAAGGTGTACTCGGCGACCCGGATGATCTCCAGGCTTGCCTCGTCGACCCGGGCAGTCCAGGGCGCGATGAGTGGGCCCAGTGCGTCGATCCCGCGGAAGTCGTCGGCCTGCTCGCCGTCCAGTAGCCGGAACTCCCATCGATAGCGGTCGTCGCCGATCCGCATGAATGTGCCGGCCCGGCGGGAGTCGCACAACTGATGGACGCCGTCCCACTGCTGGAGTTCAGCGCTGCTGGCCACGTCGATCACCAGCCATCGCTGCTCGAACCGCAAGTCCTGCATCGAAGCACCGATCTTGTTGCGCACCAGGCTGTTCGCTCCGTCGCAGCCGAGCAGATAATCGGCGATGATGGATTGCTCCGCTCCGTCGCCACGGTCGGTGAAGGTGACTCGGGTCTGGCCATCCCCGATGTCGGCGATATCGGTGACGTCGACGTTGCCGCGCAGTTCGACCTCCGGATAGCGGGTGAGGTTGGCGCGTAGCAGAGCTTCGAGCGCGGGTTGGTCGAACATGTTCGCGGACGGATACCCGTTACGGTGCTGATCTGGATCGCGGTGGAACTCGGCGAGCACCCGTAACTTCGGGTCGATCAGCCGCAGGCCTAGCGCCGGCCGCGAGATTGCGGCGAACGATTCGCCGATACCCAGGCGGGCCAGGATCCGGTAGACCTCGTCATCGAGATGCACCGCGCGGGGCTGCGGGTAGACGTCAGCCCAGCGGTCCAAGACGATTGTGGCAATGCCGTATTGAGCGAGCAGGGTGGCGGCGGTGACTCCGGTCGGACCGGCGCCGACGATAACAACGGTCGGCTTGGTTTTGCTCACGCACCCTCCTCGGAAACTGACGAAATCGTCACATGTGCGCGCCCGGCCGTCAAGAGGTTCTGATGAAATCCTCAGAACTGATATCCGCTGATAGAGTCCGGCCTGTGGGAGAGCCCGACGCACCGGTCAATCGGCTCCAACGCCGTAAGCAGCGGACCCGGACCGCACTGATCAAGGCTGCGCAGCAGTTGATCGTCGACGGACGACTCAACGTTCCCGTTCTGGAGATCACCCAGCTGGCCGATGTCGGAATGGGTTCCTTCTATAACCACTTCGATAGCAAGGACGAGCTTTTCGAGTCCGCCGTCGCCGAGGTCCTCGATTCCTATGGGGCCCTGCTGGACGTGCTGACCACCGATATGGGGGACCCGGCGGAGACCTTCGCCGCCAGCTTCCGGCTCACCGGCCGGTTCTTCCGACGCCGTCCCCAGGAGAGCCTCATCCTGCTGGCCAACTGGTCGGCGTTGGTGTCATCAGACCGTGGCCTGGCTCCTCGAGCGCTGCGCGATATCAACGCGGCGGTGGCGGCGGGCCGGTTCACGGTTGACGATCCCGAGTTGGCGTTGGCGGTCGCCAGCGGCGTTCTGCTCGGAATCGGCACTCTGTTGCAGCGTGATCCGAGCCGTGATGACGGGTTGACCGCGGATGCCGTCACCGAGGATCTGCTTCGCATGTTCGGAATGTCGGCTCGGGACGCCCGGAATGTGTGCTCCCGGCCGCTGCCCGACGTGAATCTCTGACGTGATTCTCTAGGGGAACCGCACCGTCATTCGTTGCGTGCCGAGGTCGATTGTGCCGTCGTCGGTACGCACCGACGCCTCCACGACGTCGCCGTCCTTGAGGTATTTCGGGTTTGCGGCCTGGCTCTTGAAGAATGCCTTCCACTTCACCGCCGGCGGCAGCAGGCGAGAGATCATCTCCACCGGTTTCGGCGGCGCACTCAGCGCGGTCCCGATGGGCGTGCCGGTCAGGATCAGGTCACCGGCGGACAGATCCTGGAACCGGGACAGTGACTGCAGTGCCTGCAGCGGCCGGTACATCATGTCGCCGTCGACAACCGCGTTCTGCCGCTCCTCGCCGTTGACACTCAACCTCAGCCGCAACTGCCCGAAGCGCTTGAGTTCGGCAGCGTCGAGCAGAACCAGCGCGGGGCCGGCGGGGGTGAAGGTCGGATAGGACTTTGCCTCGTAGAACTGGGTCTGGGGCAACTGGATATCGCGGGCAGAGACGTCGTTGGTGATGACCAGGCCGGCGATGATGTCCGGAAGGTCAGCCTCGGAAACCGTTGTGCCCACGCCGACATCGCGACCGACCACCAGTCCGATCTCGACCTCGTAATCAAGCAGGCGCACATGGGCGGGCTTCACGATGGGGTCGAACGGACCGCTGATGGAGGCCGAGGACTTGCGGAAGAAGGTCAGCGGAATCGTCTTGGGGTCTAGCCCGGCATCCTTGACGTGTGATGCGAAGTTGGTCATCTGAGCGATCACCCGGCACGGTTTGGTGATCGGCGACAGCAGGGAAAGGGCGCTCACCGGGACGGTCGAGGTGGCGCCGCGGGCGGCTTCCAGGGCGCTGCGGTCGCGGAGCAATTCTGCGGTGGTGGTTGCCGGCGTCTGCACCCTGGCCGCTCCGTCCGCGGTCTGCACCCACCAGCCGTCGGCCGTGCGCAGTACCGACATCGTCATGAGCGAGCCACCTTCAGTAGTCCGATCAACCGTTTGACGTCGAACTCGTTGCGCTCCCGCAGTGCCGTGGCGAGCGCACCCAATTCCTCGCGTGCGTGTTTGGCGTCGATGCCCAGGAAGTCCTTGGTCGCCGGCGGTCCCCACTGCGCCAGGCCGGACGCGGTGAAGGGGGCCCAGCCCGACTCGACGGTGTTGTCGAACATGTCACCGTCGGTGAAATGCTCGACCATGAAACCGTCCGGGTCGCGCCAGTAGTCGAAGAGTTGGCTGCCCTGGATGTGGCGGCCGATACCCCAGGACCGGAAGTATCCGCGTTCGAGGAGGTACTCACCGCCGGCTGCGAGCGCGTCGAGATCGCTGACCTGATATGCCGAATGCACGTACCGGTTCGCCGGGCCGAGCGCCATCGCCAGGGTGTGGTGATCGCTCGGGGTGGAGCCGCGATCGCAGCGGATGAAGCTCATCGTGGGACCGCGGTCCCGCTGGCCCGCGAAGTAGAGGAAGTCGCTGACGATCAGACCGAAATGCTCGAGGTACCAGTTCAGATTCTCGATGTACTTCGTCGAGGACAGCACGACGTGACCCAGGCGCTCGACCCGTGCGGGGCTGCGTGGGGGACGCTGCGTGGCATTGATGCGGGTCAGCTCGCGGCCGAAGTTGAAGGGGAGGGGCTCCTGCCCGGGTAGCGCGGGAAGCTCGTGGCAACCGGCCACAACTTTCACCGGGGTACCGCTGGGATCGACCAGGTTCACCGCTTGCCCACCGACGCTGTCGGGCAGCGCAACCGGGGCGGCCCCGGTCTTGTCGGCCAGCCGCAGCAGGTCGGCTTCATCATCGGCACGGAACGCGACGCCGCGGAACCGGGTCTGAGTGCCGCGGTGGATGATCACGCACGGTGCATTGGCGTCGGTACCGCGCAACTGGATCTCGGAGGCACTCTTGGCGGCGGTCTGGAATCCGAATGCATGGGCGAAGGCCTCGGCACGATCGAGGTCCGGTTTGTCGAACTCCAGCCAAGCCAGGTCAGCGACCTTGATCACCGGATTGCGGGCACGGCCCGGGTGATCGCCCCGCAGCGCGCCCTGCTCGCTGTGAAGCCCGTTGTGTGCGCCAACCATCTCGCTCATCTGAATCACCTCGCCTTGATGTTGACGAAATCGTCACATGCGACGGATGGGTCAGTCAAGGCCCATCGGTGGGCTCAGTGACTCCGTGACCGGCGGGACGCGTACGGCCACGGATTGTTGCGCTCCGGGACTGAACTGGCCCGGCTCTCCTTCAGGCGCATCCGCAGATGCTGGCGCAGCTGGAGCAGCTCGGGATCACTCCACCGGTTGACGGCCTCGATCGGATCATCGGTGAGGTCGTAGAGCTCCCACTGATCGTCGAGCGGACTGGTCCGATAGGCGTCGCCCCCCATACCGTTGGCGGCCAGATGGCGAACCCCCGGTTCGGTCCACGTCGACGGATCGTCGAACGTCCGGACCAGCTTCCAGAGGTGTCCGTCAACATTGACAACGAGGCCCTCGAAGTTGGCCGCGGTGTGCGCCGGGATGTGGATTCGCAGTGGCGCAGGGGGATTGGAGGTCAACTTGAGCTGGCGCCCCAGACCGGATGCACCCGAGTCGCCCTCGAGCATATTGTCGCGGGTCATCAGATAGACCGCGCGGTCCGGGTCTTCGGCTCCGCCGTCGACCACGGGCATCAAGTTCCGCCCGGGCAACGGATGCACCTCGGTGAACGATTCGCGCAGCGTCTCGGCCACCGCGTCGATGTCGACTCCGGCGGCGGCCAGCAGCGTCGGCACCAGGTCGACATGTGAGGTGGGAGCGCCGACCACTCGCGCGCCGGTGGCCTGCTCGCCGATTCGGACGATGGTGAACGGAACCCTGGTCGCCTCGTCGTAGAGGTTGAACCACTTCTGGTGCAGTCCACCGTGCGCACCGAGCAGGTCGCCATGATCAGAGGTGCGAACAAGTACGGCGTTGGCCGAGCCGCCGTCGGTGACCGCACGCCGAACCCGGTCGAGAGGTCCGTCGACCTCGGCATGCAGGCGGTAGTACAGGTCCCGGTAGCGCTGGGCGTTGCGCTGGTAGATCGCCTCGATCGCAACGCCAGGTGCGTAGCCCGAGTAGTAGGCCTCCCGGAACGCGATCTGTGCCGCCGGTTTATCGCGCAGATCCTCGTCGGCGGTGGGGGAGGGCGGCACGTGCGGCGGGTCCTGCGGGGAGGCCTTCACCGGACTGCGCAGCACCCAGGTCGGGAAGAGCACGATGTCGTGTGGATTGACGAAGCTGGCCACCAGTAGGAACGGGCGCAGCGCTTCTGGATCGCCGGCGCGACGCCGGGCGTAACGGTCGGTGAGCCAGGCCACCACCCGCTCGGCGATCAGTGGATCGCGCCGCATACCGCTGTTGGCCAATCCCGCGCCATGCGGCTCCGGGCCGACCCAGCCGGTGAAACCGTACGGCGCCAGTGGATCGGCGTCGGTGTAACTGCGTACCGCCGCGGGGTCCACCACACCGTCAGCGTCATTGGTGGCCAACGGCTTTCCCGTCGCAGGATCGATGAGATCGGCATGCGAGATGTGCCACTTGCCGTCGTAGTGCGTGTCGTAACCGGCTGCCCGGAACCAGTTTCCGAGGGTGGGGACCTCGTCGCGGCGTAGCCAGCGCATCCGGGAATCCTCGGCCGTCTTGCCGATCCCGTCGGTCTGGGTCACCCCGTGCAGATCTGGGTACTGCCCGGTGAAGATCGTCGGCCGGCTCGGCACACAGGCCAGCGAGCCGGTGTAGTGCCTGACGAAGTTGACGCCGTGTTCGTCGAACCAGCGGCGCCCGCTCAGCACCCGCTGGCGCCAGGCCAGCACATCGTCGGCCTCATAGGGCGGGATGGCCCGCTCTTCGTCAGTCATCACGATCACGATGTCGGGGCGGCCTTCATCCGGTGATGTCATGGGATCCCTCCACTCGTTGCGCCAGACCGGTAAGCATGGTGTCGGACTGTTTGGCAAGGAAACGGCACATCGCCCGTTCCGCGATCCGCGCCACCGGATTTTCCGAGATCTCCACGGAGCTGGTCAGTCTCACCTCGGTGTGCCCGGATGCGCTGGGCCGCACCGTCCACCGGTTCCCGACGCGGCGCAACCGCCGGGGCAGGCCCTCGATGTCATAGGCCAGTGCCGTCTGAGGCTGGAAGTCGGTGATGCGTTCAACCAAGGTGTCACGACCCACCTGGACCCGCCGGGAGGTCCCCAGCGGTCCGCCGCCCGGTCCGTGGCTCAGCAGACACGAGTGGTCCACATTGCCGGCCCAGCCACTGATCGCCCCGAAGTCGGCGAGCACCTCCCAGACCTCCTGCGGTGCCGCCGCCACGGTCCGGGTCCGGCTCACAGTTGCCACCCCACCACCATATGTTCAACCCCCGGTCTGATGCCTCGAATGTCACCTAGGCTCGGGCTCATGGTGAGCCTCTCGGATCTGCGCGACCAGGCACTGGCGAAGGTGCAGCAACTCGCTGAACGCGGTTCAGCCGAGTTGCACTACCTGCAGAAGATGATCGCCTCCGGCGCGTTCGGTTTGGAGCCGCCGCAGAACCTGGCCGCCATGGTCGCCGACTTGGTGCGGTGGGGCGAGGTCGGGATGATCCCGGCGCTCAACGCCCGGCGCAGCCCGCACCGGACCGCGATCATCGACGA
>NZ_JBPCSX010000236.1:0-3619 GCF_051006775.1 Mycobacterium sp. | reverse complement strand
GCGTCTGTGGCGCCCGGTTCCCGGTCGAAGAACTCCATCGCCGTTTCGGGCAGCGCCCCCGCTGTACAGATTCAGGTCGCCGTCCAAGCAGCAACGGTTCCGCAGGCCGGCCTTCCGGTTGGCCCGGAGAGCACCACGACTCGCCTGACGGTGGTCAGCGCCGCGGACAACGGACTCGTCGAGAGCGTCGTGTCGGCGCAGCAGCTGCCGGCAGCCGCCACCGCCGCTCCGTCCCCGGCAGCGGTTCAGGACGCCCTTCTCGGCGTGATGTCTGCCGTCGGCTGGGGTCCGATTGGCGACCCGGTCGCGGCTCTGCCCGCTGCAGCGTCCCTGACCGCTCAGCGCAGGGCGCGCTCGGCCGCGGCGGTCGTCGGCACGCCGGTCGTCGCGGGCGATCCGCCGGAGCCCACGCTGTTCGCTGCCGCTGCGGCAGACCCGCTGCTGCCCGGAGCCTCCAACGGCGTCACCGGCGTGCAGGTGGGCCACTCGCGCCTGGCGATCCCGGGCGCGTTCATCGGAAACACGGTCGCAGCCGACTGGTACTTCCCCACCCAGGCCGACGGCTCGGTTGACGCCCAGGGCGTGATCTGGCTGCAGCACGGCTTCGGTGCCATGAACACGTTCTACTCGGCGCTGGCCCTCGAGTTGGCGCAGAAGACCAACAGCATCGTGGTGGCCCCCACGCTGTCGTCGATTCCGTTCACTTTCTCGGGAGGCTGCCTGATCTGCAGCACCTCTCAGCAGGCCGTCGCCGATGTCTTCCTCGACCCCAACCGCACGGCCCTGGTCACCAGTGCTCAAGACGCCGGATACACCGGCAGCGTCAGCGAACTGTTGGGCGCGTTCGTGCTGTCCGGGCACTCCGCCGGCGGCGGGTTCGCCACCGCGACAGCCTCTGATTACATCAACGCGGGCGATGCCGCACAGGATGCCGAGCTGTTGGGCGTGGTGATGTTCGACGGCGTTTCCAATGGCGTCTTCGACGGCTCCTTCACCCAGCAGCTGGCGGTCTTGGACACTTCCGCCACGCCGGTGTATCAAATCGCCGCCCCCGCGCAAGCCTTTAACCTCTTCGGAGCGACCACGAACCAGTTGCTGGCCGACCGGCCCGGCCAGTTCGACGGTGCCGTACTGGTGGGCGGCTCGCACGTCGACTCGATGCTCGGCACCAACCCGATAATCGACTTCGTCTCGCAGCTGGTGACCACGTTCTCGCCGGCCGGCAACACCGCGGCCGTGTACAACCTGAGCACCGGCTGGATCAACGATCTCTACGTCGGGGCCACCCCGGATGCACCGCAGTACGGTTTCTACTCCGCGGCCCAAGGTCAGATCATCATGGGCAACGCCGCCGCGGTGAGCCTGCCCAACTACTTCGCCAACAACCTGTCGCCGCTGGACACACTGCTCAAGAACGCGATCGACGCCGTCGGCTCGCTTTTGGGCCTAACTCCGGTTCCGCCGGTCAACACCGGGACCAACGGCGTGACCGGCTATGTGACACCGCCGCTGTCCAATGGCGTGACCGGCGTGCGGACGGGGTCGGCTGCGTTGCTCATCCCCTCCGGGGTCAACGGGTACAGCGCACCCGCCGACTGGTACTTCCCGACCCAGGCCGACGGCTCCGTCCAGGCCAACGGCATCATCTGGCTGCAGCACGGCTTCCTCGGCTTCAACACCTGGTACGCGGATATGGCGCAGGCATTGGCCCAGGAAACCAACAGCATCGTGGTGGCGCCCAACATCTTCTGGTTTGATCCCGCGTTCTCCGGCGTGGCCGCCGCCGAGATGTTCGTGGGAGACCGGGGCGCCCTGAACATCAGCGCCAACCAGGCCGGCTACGACGGCATGCTGCCGCAGACGTTCATCCTCACCGGGCATTCCGCCGGCGGCCGGTTCGCCACGACAGCCGCCGCGGGCACCGTCGCAAACGGCTCCTCCGGCGATCTGCTGGGTGTGGTGATGTTCGACGGCGTCTCCCGCCCACCGACTTTCACCGATCAGCTGCAGGTGCTCATCGACGCAGGAATCCCGGACTATCAGATCGCCGCCCCGCCGCAACGTTGGAACGCCTGGGGCGTGGCCACCGAGGCGATGTTGGCCAAGTACCCGGACCAGTTCTTCGGGGTGCAGATCGACAACGGCTCGCATACCGACGTCATCGGCGGCGACTCGCTATGGGGGTGGCTGGGCGAAATCGGCAGTGACCTGATCGTCAAGCCGTCCCCGCCCGGGGGCAAAGCCGCGGTGCGCACCTACGCCACCGGCTGGATCAACGACCTCTACAACGGGACAGGGCCGACCGACCCGGTCTACGGCATCTATGGCAACCCCAACGACGGCACCTACGTGCCCAACCAAGCCATCGTCATGGGTGAGGCCGGGGCGACCACACTGCCGGCGCCGCCGCCGGTCGACATCAACCAGTACGCGGGCAAGTGGTATGAGCAGGGCAGCGTCAAGATGTTCTTCTCGCTCGGCCTGGTCAACACCACGGCGACCTACACGCCTCAGGCGGACGGTTCGGTCAAGGTCGAGAACGCGGGCAACTACTTCGGTCCCAACGGCCCGTCGTCGACCATCACCGGCGCTGCACTGGTGGTCAACTCACCCACGAACACCCGCCTGAACGTCGGTTTCTTCTTCGGCCAGCCCAACAACACCGACGAGCCGGGTAACTACTGGATCCTGGATTACGCGCCTGATTACAGCTGGGCGATCGTCGGCGACCCCAACGGAACCGCCGGCTACATTCTGACCCGCGACCAGGAGATCACCGATGCGGAGTACAACGCGCTGGTGGCCCGGGCCTACCAGTTGGGTGTGAATCGCGTCATCACCCGGACCCTGCAGTTCCCGACATCGTCCACCAGCTAGACCGGGCCGGGAATTTATCCACAACAAACACGGCCAAAACGCTTGACGGAAAGACGCAAACGGTTCAATCTGTTGTGCAGCATGCGCGCACGGCAGCTCAGCCGCCGAGGCCGGTCATGCTCTATTTGAGGTTGTCGCCTTTCTGCGGTATCGTCGATCGTTGCGCTGGCTTCCCCCTGCCTGCCTCACCCGCACCTTGACACCGTGGTCCTGGTCTGAGCCATATCGTCCCAGCTCAGTGACCATTTACGTGTTGTGTGCTCCGGTTGGTCCGGACAGGTGAACGCCAGCCAAACCTCGCAGATTAGCGGCGAAAGGTCCGGCGCGGCCGGTAACTGAGTAGTCCGCATTGGTGCTGGAAGGACGCATCTTGGCAGTCTCTAGCCAGAGCAAGACCACTACCTCTTCTAACCCGGTTCCGGGAGCGCCGGCCCGAGTGTCATTCGCCAAGCTGCGTGAGCCACTCGAAGTCCCCGGTCTGCTCGACGTGCAGACCGACTCGTTCAAATGGCTGATCGGTGACCCGGTATGGCGGCAGAAGGCGGCCGCGGCGGGTGACCCCAACCCGGTGGGCGGCCTCGAAGAGGTGCTCGCTGAGCTGTCCCCGATCGAGGACTTCTCCGGCTCGATGTCGCTGAGCTTCTCCGACCCGCGCTTCGACGAGGTCAAGGCGCCGGTCGACGAGTGCAAAGACAAGGACATGACGTACGCGGCCCCGCTGTTCGTCACGGCCGAGTTCATC
>NZ_JBPCSX010000235.1:0-26773 GCF_051006775.1 Mycobacterium sp. | reverse complement strand
GGCCGGGGCGGTGACCGAGGACCGGCGCATCCAGTTCGAGGGCCGCGAGATCGAGGCCTCCCCCACCCCGACCCAGCGGACCCCGAACTACTACCCGGGTGGCCGGGTGGCGGGCCGACCGGTACCGGCCGGCTGGTACTCCGAGCCGTGGTGGCAGTCGGCACTGCGGACGGGTGCCTGGACGCTGGGCTCGGTGCTGCTGTTCGACGCGATGTTCTCCGGCATGCACGGCATCGGCTACAACGCGTCCGGTTTCGAGAACGGTTACGGATCCGGCTTCGATCAGGGTTATGACGCGGGATACGACGCGGGTATGGATCAGGGCATGGATCCCGGGATGGACGGCGGTGGCGGCGACTTCGGTGGCGGCGACTTCGGTGGCGGGTTCGGCGACTTCGGCGGTGGCGGTGGCGACTTCGGCGGTGGCGACTTCGGCGGGTTCGACTTCTAGCCCGAGCACGTCGATCCGTCAGCCGGTCAGGGTGCCGATCAGGTCGTAGGCCAACAGGTCGGCGGGCGGGGTCGGTTGGTCGGGTGTGCCGATATCGGAGTTCACGAAGACCACCACCGACGTCTTGCGAGCGGGATGATGGGCCGCATAGGAGGTGTAGCCGGGCAGCGCCCCGTTATGACCCCACCAGCCGCGGTCGGTGAAAAAGCCCAGTCCATAAGCCAGTTCCGGGGTGTTGGGCGGAACCGTCGATGTGGCGGAGGCCTCCCGTTCACGCTGCATCTCCTCCGAGATCAGCCCACCACCGGTGCCCAACGCCTCGGTCCACACGCGCATATCGTCAAGGGTGGAGATCATCCCCCCGGCGGTGAAGGTCCAGGACGGGTTCCAGTCGGTGGCGTTGCGGACCGGCCCACCCGGACCGTCGGGTTGCAAGGTGATGCCGTCCAGATGCGGCGCCGGCAGATCCGGCGATGGCCCGGGAAAGGATGTGCCCGACATGCCGAGTGGCTCAAACAATTCCTTCTCGAACACCTCGGCGACCGGCGTGCCGGTGACCTTCTCGATCACCATTCCCAGCAGAGCGGTGTTGGTGTTGGAGTAGTCCATCCGGCTACCGGCCGGAAACAGCGGCGGTTCGGGCTTGGCGAAACCGATCAGGTCCTCGGGGGTGAAGACCGCACCCGCCGGATCGGGTGACCAGCGCTCGAAGAATGTCCGGGTCGCCGAGTAGTTGGCGATACCGCTGGTCATTCTCGCCAGATCGCGCAGTGTCGCGGTTGTTCCGTTGGGCATGCCGGGGACGTATTTCTCGATGGGGTCGCCCAGTGCGAGCCGCTGCTGGTCTGCCAACCGCAGCACGGCCATGACGGTGAACGTCTTCGTCAGGCTGCCGATGCGGGTGTGGTCGTCGCGTCGCGGTGGTCGCTGTGAGTCCGGACCCGAGGTCCCGGTGATCCCGAACCATTCGCCCTCCGGAGTCCACACCCCCACGATGGCACCGGGGTACCCGAGCTTGGCGCGGTTGGCGTCGAGAGTGGATTGCAGGCTGGTACGTAATGGTTCGGCCAGTTGCGCGACGGGCGACCGGGTTCCGGTCGTCGGCACAGCGCACGAACTCAACAGCAGCGCGACAGCGACAACGATGCGCATCACATCTGCACAGTAAACGGACTCGGGTTGCCCTACCACTACCGCTGACAGGCCGGGCACCAGAACAGGTTGCGGCCCTCCATCACCGCGGTCCGGACAGCGCTGCCGCACCACCGGCACGCCTCGCCGGCCCGGCGGTAGACGTAGGTGCGCGGCCGCTTGGGTCCGTAGGCGGGGGCGCCGTGGTCGTCCTCGGGACGCACCACGATGATGCGGCCCCGGCGCACGCCGACTTTCATCAGATCGACCAGATCCGTCCACGCGGCGTCGAACTCCGCTTCGTCGATATCGCATCCCGGCCGGTACGGGTCGATACCGTGCCGGAACAACAGCTCGCTGCGGTAGATGTTGCCCACCCCGGCCAGCACCGACTGATCCATCAGCAGCGCGCCGATTGCCTTGCGCGACTTGGTGATCCGCGCCCACGCCTCGGCGGGGTCGGCGTCGGCGCGCAGCGGATCGGGGCCGAGCCGCGCCAGAATTCCGGCGAACTGCGCCTCGTCTAGCACCGCACAGGCGGTGGGACCACGCAGGTCGGTGCCGTACTCGGCGCCGAGGATGCGCATCCTCACCTGCCCGACCGGTACGGCCATCGGCGCGGGCGCCTCCCGGAAGGTCCCGTACAGGCCGAGGTGCACATGCACGATCGGACCAGCCCCGCCGTTATCGGCCGCGTAGTGGTGGAACAGATGCTTGCCCCAGGCCGAGGCCCGGGTGAATACCCGCCCGTCGACCAGTGCGGCGTCGGCGAAGCGGCCCTGCGGGCTCGACACCCGCACCGGGGCGCCGGCGAACCGGCGCTGGTGCAGCCGGGCCAACCGGTGCAGGGTGTGACCCTCGGGCACCGCCGGTCAGCCCGGGGCGCCTGGCACAGGCGGCGCGACGTGGGTGCGGTCGTACTCGGCGAGGATGTCGATACGACGCTGGTGGCGCGGGGCCTCCGACCAGGGGGTGGACAGGAACGCGTCGACGATCGCGAGCATTTCGTCCTCGGTGTGCATGCGCCCGCCGATGCCGATCAGCTGGGCGTTGTTGTGCTCGCGGGCCAGTTTGGCGGTCTCGACGCTCCACGCCAGGGCGCAGCGGGCACCGGGCACCTTGTTCGCGGCGATCTGCTCGCCGTTGCCCGATCCGCCGAGCACTATCCCCAGACTGCCTGGGTCGGCGACGGTGCGCTCCGCGGCGGCGATACAGAAGGCCGGGTAGTCGTCGTCGGCGTCGTAGTCGAATGCCCCGCAGTCGATCGGCTCGTGACCGGCCTTCGTCAGGTGGGCGATGATGGCTTTCTTGAATTCGAAGCCGGCGTGGTCGCCGCCGAGGTAGACGCGCATGGCGGTCACCTTACCCAGCCCGGGTCACCGATCCCTAGTCGTAGGTGGGAGCCTCGGTACGGGTGCGCTTGAGTTCCCAGAAGTGCGGGTAGGACGCCAGGATCACCGAGGCGTCCCAGAGTTTCCCGGCCTCCTCGCCGCGCGGTATCCGGGACAGCACGGGGCCGAAGAAGGCGACACCGTTGATGTGGATGGTCGGAGTGCCGACGTCGGGGCCGACCGGGTCCATCCCGGCGTGGTGGCTTGTGCGCAGCACGTCGTCACCGGAGCCGTCGGTGGCGGCGGCGGCCAGCCCCGCCGGCAGCCCGGCCTCGGCCAGGGACTCGGCGATGACCTCATCGAGGTTCTTGTTGTCCCGGTTGTGAATCCGGGTGCCCATGGCGGTGTACAGCGGTCCCAACACGTCGGCCCCGTGGGCCTGCTCGGCGGCGATCGCGACCCGGACCGGACCCCAGGCCTTCGTCATCAATTCCTGGTACTGCTCGGGCAGGTCGCGCCCCTCATTGAGCACCGCGAGGCTCATGACGTGGAAGTGCACGTCGATATCGCGCACCTTCTCCACCTCGAGGATCCACCTCGAGGTGATCCAGGCCCAGGGGCACAGCGGGTCGAACCAGAAGTCAGCGCGCTCCCGAGAAGAAGTACTCATGGCTCAAGGATAGGTTGGAGCGCGTGCTTCCGAACCTCACCCGCGCCGATGCCATCGAACGCGCCGCACTGATCACCGTGGACCGCTACCGGATCGAACTCGACCTGACCATCGGCGAGAAGGAATTCCGCTCCACCACCACCGTGACGTTCCAGGCGCTGCCCGGCGCCGACACCCACATCGACCTGGCGGCCGACCGGGTGCACCGGGCCGTGCTCAACGGCCATGCCATCGACGTGTCCGGATACGACGAGTCCACCGGCATTCCGCTGGTCGGTCTGGCTCACGACAACGTCCTGGTGGTGGAGGCCGACTGCCGCTACTCCAACACCGGCGAGGGCCTGCACCGCTTCGTCGATCCGGTGGACGGCCACGTCTACCTGTACTCGCAGTTCGAGACCGCCGACGCCAAGCGGATGTTCACCTGCTTCGATCAGCCCGACCTCAAGGCGACCTTCGACGTCACCGTCACCGCCCCGGCGCACTGGCAGGTGATCTCCAACGGAGCGACCGCTGATGTCGCCGAGCAGGGGGACACGAAAGTGCACACCTTTGCCACCACCGCGCCGATGAGCACCTACCTGGTGGCGCTGATCGCCGGGCCCTACGCGCGCTGGGACGACGTCTACATCGATGAACACGGCGAGATCCCACTCGGCCTGTTCTGCCGGGAATCACTGGCGCCCTACATGGACGCCGAACGGCTGTTCACCGAGACCAAACAGGGCTTCGACTTCTACCACTGCAACTTCGGTGTGCCGTATGCGTTCGGCAAATACGACCAGTTGTTCGTTCCGGAGTTCAACGCCGGCGCGATGGAGAACGCGGGCGCGGTGACCTTCCTCGAGGACTACGTGTTCCGCAGCAAGGTGACCCGCGCCTCCTACGAGCGGCGCGCCGAGACGCTGCTGCACGAGATGGCGCACATGTGGTTCGGCGATCTGGTCACCATGCGGTGGTGGGATGACCTGTGGCTCAACGAGTCCTTCGCCACCTTCGCCTCGGTGCTGTGCCAGGCCGACGCCACCGAGTACGGCGAAGCATGGACGACGTTCGCCAACGTGGAGAAGTCCTGGGCCTACCGCCAGGACCAGTTGCCGTCCACTCACCCGATTGCCGCCGATATCCCCGACCTGCACGCCGTCGAGGTGAACTTCGACGGCATCACCTACGCCAAGGGCGCCAGCGTGCTCAAGCAACTGGTGGCCTACGTCGGACTGGACCATTTCCTGGCCGGCCTGCGGGATTACTTCGCGGCGCACGCGTTCGGCAACGCCACCTTCGACGACCTGCTCGGCGCGCTGGAGAGGGCATCCGGCCGTGATCTGTCGGACTGGGGCCGGCAATGGCTCAAGACAACCGGCCTGAACACCTTGCGCGCCGATTTCGACGTCGACGCCGAGGGCAGATTCACCCGGTTCGCCATCACCCAGGGTGGCGCCGCACCGGGTGCCGGCGAGACCCGCGTGCACCGTCTGGCAGTCGGCATCTACGACGACCAGGAGGACTCCGGCCAGTTGGTCCGGGTGCACCGCGAAGAGTTCGACATCGCCGGTCCGGTCACCGAAGTTGCTGCGCTGCAGGGCGTTCCGCGCGGAAAGCTGATTCTGGTCAATGATGACGATCTGACGTACTGCTCGATGCGACTGGACCCGGAGTCGCTACAGCTGGCCACCGAGCGAATCACCGATATCGCCGAACCGCTCCCCCGCACACTGGTGTGGTCGGCGGCCTGGGAGATGACCCGCGACGCCGAACTCAAAGCCCGCGACTTCGTCGCCCTGGTGTCCCGCGGCGTTGGTGCCGAGACCGAGGTGGGTGTGGCGCAGCGGCTGCTGATGCAGGCGCAGAGCGCACTGAACTACTACGCCGAGCCGCGGTGGGCCGCCGAGCACGGCTGGCCGGCATTCGCCGACCGGCTGCTGGAGTTGGCCCGCGCGGCCGATCCGGGCTCGGATCATCAGCTGGCCTACATCAATGCGCTGTGCACCTCCGTGCTGTCCGCCCACCATCTGGTACTGCTGGCCGATCTGCTCGACGGTGATCCGGCCGAGTGCGGCCTTCCCGGACTCCAGATCGACACCGATCTGCGGTGGCGGATCATCATCGCGCTGGCAGCCGGTGGCCACATCGATGCCGAGGGTCCGGCGACGCCGTTCATCGACGCCGAGGTGACGCGTGATCCGACTGCAGCCGGCAAGCGGCACGCCGCGGCGGCCTCGGCCGCGCGCCCGCAGGCCGATGTCAAACATCGGGCCTGGCGCGAGGTGATCGAGGACGACACGCTGGCCAACAGCACCACCCGCGCGATCGTCACCGGGTTCGCGCAGCCCGGCCAGGGCGCGGTGCTGGCGCCCTACGCCAAGAGCTACTTCGAGGTGATCTCGCAGGTGTGGGAGCGGCGCTCCAGCGAGGTCGCGCAGACCGTCGTGGTGGGTCTGTACCCGTCATGGGAGGTCAGCCGCGAAGGGCTGGAGGCCGCCGACTGGTTCCTCGGCGGCCTGCATGTGCCGCCGGCACTGCGCCGGCTGGTGCTCGAGGGCCGGGCCGGGGTCGAGCGATCGCTGAAGGCCCGGGAGTTCGACGGGCGCTGACGCCGATCCGCGTCCGGGATCGTCAGGGCCGGGAAATCCCCGCCGACATCACCCGCACCGCGCTGACCAGACCGTCGATCAGATTGCCGCGGGCAAACGACGCCGCAGCCGCCGACACACCGAGTGGGGCGACCGACTCCACTCCGCGGCCCCGGACATCAGCTCCGTAGACGACCTCGATACAGCGCTGGTCCGGCGACACCGCGAGCAGAACGGCGTTGTTGGGTGTGGCCACGTCGGCCAGGACGGCGCGGGCGCCGGCCGCGGAGTCCTCACCCAGATCACCGATGTAGACGGCGAAGCGGGACTTGGTCTGACGAGTTGCCTCGGTCAACGCATTGTCGAGGGTCATCAGATCCTTGGCCGGAAACGGATAGTGCTCACCAACGGCCACTGGCTCCACCTCCCGGGTTCAGGACGTCGTCACCGTGGCCGCCGTGGTGGCCGCCGGGAACAACCTCATCGACCGCAGCCCACAGGATCGGCGCATGCGTCCACTTCTGCGGCAGCGCGTACTGCGCGGGGCGGTCGCCTTTCCGGGAGTAGATGAAGTACACCAGGATGACCAAAACGACCACCGGTGTCGCGTGCAGGAGGCCCGAACTCATGAGCCAAACCGTAGCGCAGGGTCAGGCCGCGCCCTCGCCCAGATACCGCACCCAGGCCGGGTCCAGCTCCTTGACATTGCACAACAGCCGCCAGTGCTGGCCCTTCGGCGACGTCGGCACCAGCCGCAGCGTCCAACCGAGCTCGGTCAGCAGTTTGTCTGCCTTGCGGTGGTTGCACCCCGAGCAGGCCGCGACACAGTTCTCCCAGGTGTGCTCACCGCCGCGGCTGCGCGGGACCACATGGTCGACGGTGTCTGCCTTACCTCCGCAGTACGCGCAGCGGAACCGGTCCCGGTGCATCAGCGCCGCCCGGGTCATCGGGATGCGGGCCCGGTAGGGCACCCGCACATAGGTCCGCAGCCGGATCACCGACGGCACCACGATCGCGCGGGAAGCGGAATGCACCACCGGCCCGGTTGGGTCGTCATGCACCACATCGGCCTTGCCACAGAGCAGCATCACCACCGCGCGCCGGATAGGTAGCGCGGTCAGTGGCTCGTAGGTCGAGTTCAGCAGCAGTACCCGCCGACGGCCCCAGACCGACCCGTCCGAGGGCACCGCGGTGTGACTGTCGACGCTGCGCAGGGCAGGAGCGGCTACGAACCCGGCTTTCGCCGTGCTTCGCCTGCGCTGCACCATGCGTCCTCCGCAGACCAGTGCACCATGGATCGGCCCGAACCGCACGCGTATTTCGGTCGTGTTCAAGTCGTGTTCAATGGAGGCGTGGCCGATGGCAATGCTGAGACGCCCCAGACCTTCTATGACGCGGTCGGCGGGGCCGAGACGTTCCGCACCCTGGTGTCGCGCTTCTACGAGCTGGTGAGTGACGACGAGGTGCTGCGGCCGATGTACCCCGAACAGGACCTGACGGGCGCCGAGGACCGGCTGCGGATGTTCCTCGAGCAGTACTGGGGCGGCCCGCGCACCTACTCCGATCAGCGCGGCCATCCGCGGCTGCGGATGCGCCACGCGCCCTATCACGTGGGGCCGCTGGAGCGGGACGCCTGGCTGCGCTGCATGCACACCGCGGTGGCCTCGATCGACGCGAACACCCTCGATGCCGAGCATCGCGCCGAGCTGCTCGGCTATCTGGAGATGGCCGCGCAGCACATGGTCAACTCGCAGTTCTAACCCATCAGCAGGACGGGATCCCCGCGCCGGCGGAACACCGAACCGAACCGGGCATCGATGCGCAGCCAGGCCGGCTGCACGCTGACCCGCACCACTTCGGACTCCGGGGCGGGATCAGGTACGAAGCGCATGGCCTCCAGGGCCAGGACACATCGCATCGGCACCCCGGCCGCGGTCTCCCCCGCCTTGACGGTGAGCACTTCCTGGTCCATCAGCGAGGTCGGCGGCCCGTGCGCGCTGCCGCTCTCGCGGGCCAGTTCCGCACCCTGCCGGGCGAGGTCGGCGAACACCGCTGCCGGGACGTCATCGAGGCGGACGAACCCGGTTTCCGGCGGGAGCCCACCACGCCAGGCCGAGTCCATCGAGTAACCCTGGTCGTAGAAGCCGGTCGCGTCAGCGGCGCGCAACCCGGGACCCAGTCGGTCGGCCGCACAGGTGACGTCGAGTGGGCGCACCCGTCCGGTCACCGCCCTGGCCACGAGCACATCGAATCCGGTCACAGCCCAGGCACCGACCAGGCCGTCGGCCCGGGTGCGCAGCCGGATCACCGCGGCGGCGTCGGTTCGCAGGACACGCTCGGCGAAGACGGCCAGATCATTGCGCTGGGCGGGGTCGGGAATCCAGACACCACGCTCGGGAACACCCGGCCGCGGTCCGTTGGTCATCGCAGCCAACGCTGCAGATACTCCCGGTGGTTTTCGCAGAGTCGGACCAGTCGCTGCTCCCTGATATGCACGGCCGCCAGTTGGGTCTCGGCGATGACCGCCGGTCGGGAGTCCGGGGCAGCGTCGACCGAACGCACCTCGTAGCCGATCGTGAAGTCCACCGCGCGCAACCGCTTCGTCCACATGGTGACCTGCAGCGGCGAATCAACCAGTCGCAGTTGACCTTTGTAGAGCACCTGTACCTCATGGATGAGCAGGCCGATGGTCTCGACGTCATCGGCGAACGGCTCGCGCAGGAAGTCGACCCGGGCCTCTTCCAGGATCGTCACCATCGTGGCGTGATTGATGTGCTGGTACATGTCGATATCGGACCAGCGCACCCGCACGCCGGTGGTGAATCCCGTGCTCACAGGTCAGCCACTCGTCCCCTTGCCGGTCGTTCTGGTCATGCTGCGGATCTGCCGGGCGGCCACCGAGAGGGTGGCCAGATCACGGGCGTCACCTCGGTTGATCTCGGTCAGCGTGCGCCGGGCCCGGCCGATCCGGGAGCTGTTGCTGTGCTCCCACTCCGCGATCTTCTGCTCGCCGGTCTCCTCGGGCTCCCCGACGGCGAGGACGTCGAAGCACAGTGCCCGCAGTGACCCGTAGATGTCATCGCGCACCGCCAGTCGGGCCAGCGCGTGCCAGCGGTCATCACGCGGCAGGTCCGAGACCGCGGTCAACAGGCCGTCGGTGCCGAGGTGGTCCATCAGCGCGAAGTAGGCGTCGGCCACCTCGGCGGGATCGCGGTCGACGATATCGGCGATGTCGATGACGTCGAGCAGGCTGTACCGGTAGAGGCCCGAGGCCACGGTGTAGGCCAGATCCTCGGGCGCCCCGTGACCGGCGAACTCGCCGGCCTCCTTGGCGACGATGGCGCGATCGTCACCGCGAAGCCACTGTGGCATCAGTGGGCTGAGCGCGGCGACCTTGGCAGCGAACCGGTTGATCTCGGCGCCGACAGCCAGCGGCTGCGGCCGGTAATTCAGCAGCCAGCGTGCCGCACGGTCCAGGAGTCGGCGCAGATCCAACGTCATCCGGTCGGTCGTCGCGGCGGGCACTCCGCTGTCGCCGGCCGCGCGGATGTCACGCCAGGTGTGCTCGATCCCGAAGATGACATCGGCGGCCGCGTAGGCACGCACGGCGTCGACGTCTCCCACCCCGGCGTCCTGCGCGGCCCGGTACACGTAGGAGATACCGCCGACGTCGACGACGTTGTTGACCAGCATCGTGGTGATGATCTCGCGGCGCAGTTGATGGCTGCGGACCTGCTCCTCGAAGCGCTGACTGAGCTGCGACGGGAAGTACCGCGGCAGACCGGCGGCGAACACCTCCTGATCGGGCAGGTCGGTGGCCAGCACGTCGTCCTTGAGGGCGAGTTTGACGTGTGCCATCAGCGTGGCCAGTTCCGGTGAGGTCAACCCGATGCCGAGATCGGCGCGCCGGATGATCTCCTTCTCCGACGGCAGCGCCTCCAGCTGGCGGTTGAGGTCGCGGCGTTCCTCGAGATCGCTGATCTGTCGGCCGTGCACGCTGAGCAAAGCCGCTGCATTGGCCCGGCTGGTGCCCATCAGGTCGTTCTGGTCACTGTTGTCGGTCAGCACAAGCCGGGATACGTCGTCGGTCATCGACGCCAGCAGCGCACTTCGCTCGGCGGCGTCGACGTGGCCGGAATTGACCAGCGAGTCGACCAGGATCTTGATGTTGACCTCGTGATCGGAGCAGTCCACGCCCGCGGAGTTGTCCATCGCATCGGTATTGACCCGGCCACCGCACAGATCGAATTCGATGCGACCCAGTGCCGTCACCCCCAGATTGCCGCCCTCACCGATCACCTTGGCGCGCAACTGATTCGCGTTGACCCGCACGGCGTCGTTGGCACGGTCCCCGACCGCGGCGTCGGACTCCGTCTCCGCCTTGATGTAGGTGCCGATACCGCCGTTGAACAACAGGTCCACCGGTGCGCGCAGGATCGCCCGGATCAACTCGGGCGGGGTCATCTCGGTGACCTCGTCGTCGCCCTCCGGATTTTCCAAGCCAAGCGCCGCGCGCATCTCGGCGGTGATCGTGATCGACTTCTGCTGTCTGCTGAACACGCCGCCGCCGGCACTGATCAGGCCGGCCTCGTAGTCTTCCCAACTCGACCGGGGCAGATCGAACAATCGCTGCCGTTCCTGGAAGGAACGGGCGGCGTCGGGATCGGGGTCGATGAAGATGTGCCGGTGGTCGAAAGCGGCCACCAGCCGGATGTGCGGGGACAGCAGCATGCCGTTGCCGAACACGTCACCGCTCATGTCGCCGACCCCGGCGACGGTGAACTCCTGGCTCTGGGTGTCGACGCCCATCTCGCGGAAGTGCCGTTTGACGGCCTCCCAGGCGCCCTTTGCGGTGATACCCATCGCCTTGTGGTCATAACCCACCGAACCGCCCGAGGCGAAGGCGTCACCCAGCCAGAAGCCGTAGGACCCCGCGACCTCATTGGCGATATCGGAGAAGGTGGCGGTGCCCTTGTCGGCGGCGACGACGAGGTAGGCGTCGTCACCGTCGCGGCGCACCACCCGCGGGGGCGGTACCACCGCGCCGGTAGCCCGATCGACGTTGTCGGTGACATCGAGCAGTCCGGCGACGAACAACCGGTAGCACTCGACGCCTTCGGCCCGCAGATCGTCGGCGGGTTGTTTGAGGACGAAACCGCCCTTGGCTCCGACCGGAACGATCACCGCGTTCTTCACGGCCTGCGCCTTCACCAGGCCCAGGATCTCGGTGCGGAAATCCTCCCGGCGGTCCGACCAGCGCAGTCCACCGCGGGCGACCGGACCGAACCGCAGGTGCACACCCTCCACCCGCGGGGAGTAGACGAAGATCTCGAACTTCGGCCGCGGCAGCGGCAGTTCGCTGATCAGCTCCGGATTCACCTTGATCGCCAACACATTCCGGGCCCGTGCCGAACCCGGATCGGTGACGTAGAAGTTGGTGCGCAGGGAGGCCTCCACCATCGAGGCGAACGCGCGCAGCACGCGGTCGGTGTCCAGGCTCGTCAGGGAATCGATGTCAGCGGAGACCGCGCGGGCGGCGGCTTTCGCATCGAGACCCTTGGCGGCCGAATCCGGGTCGAACATCGCCTCGAAGAGCTTGACGAGCGAGCGAGCCGTCGCCGGGTTGTCATTGAGGACCGACTCGATATGGGCCTGGCTGTAGGGGAATCCGGCCTGCCGCAGGTACTTCGCGTAGGCGCGCAGCACGGTGACCTGCTGCCAGGTCAGCCCGGCCCGCAGGACGAGTTCGTTGAACCGGTCGACTTCGACCTTGCCGTGCCAGATGGCGGTGACCGCGTCGGTGAAGCGTGCGGCCATCTGCTGCCACTGGTCACCGTCACCGGCGTCGGGCATCGACTCGTCCGGCCGAATGATGAATTGGTAGATCCACACCTCCAGTCCATCCGGTCGGGTCACGGTGAAGGGCCGCTCTTCGAGGACGAGCACACCCATGCACTGCAGCATCGGAAGTAGGCGGCTCAGCGATGCCGAACGGCCGCCGAGGTACCAGGTGAGGAAGGGGTCCCGGGTCGTGTCGCCGGGCTCGAGTTGCAGGATGACTGAATCCTGCTGCAGCGCTTCGACGATTCCGATATCGGTGATCGCCTCTTCCGGCCGCACGACCTGCTTGAACTCCTCGGGCAGCGCCTCGGTGTAATGCTCAGCGGTGCCCTGATCCAGGGTTCCGACAGCAGCCGACAGCATGTGGTCGGCCCAGGTGCGGGTCGCGTCGGTCAACAACTCCTGGATCCTGAGACGGTTGGCCTCGCCGGCGTCAATCGACCGTCCGTTCGGCGCCTCCGGCAGCCGCACGGTGAAATAGACTCTGGCCCATGGCGATTCAGTCACCCGGGCGGTGTAGTCGATACTGACTCCGCCGAACTCACGGACCAGAATGTCCTGGATGGCCAGCCGCACCGCGGTGGTGTAACGATCGCGCGGCAGGTACACCAGGCAGGATACGAAGTGCCCCAGCCGGTCGGCGCGTAGGAACAGCAGAGCGCCCCGCCGGGAGCCGAGGTCGATCACGGAGTTGGCCATCTCGATCAGCCGATCGGCATTCAGCGCGAACAGTTCCTGCCGCGGAATCGCCTGGATGATGTCGAGCACGAGTTGGTCGGGGTGGCTCGGATCATCATGGGACATCGCCAACGCGTCGCGGACCCGTCCCGCGATCATCGGGATCTCCAGCACATTGGCGCTCATCGCCGCACCGGTGAACAGACCGACGAATCGGTGTTCGACTCCGGGTCGCTCACGCACCACGACGATGTAGGGGTAGGCGCCGTAGCGCAGAAAACTCGGCATGGTGGCCTGGGCGAGTACCAGCAACTCGTCCGGCGTGGTCAACTCCGGAAGCAACTCGGTACGCAACCGGGCCACCCCCAGCCGGCTGGACTCATCGAGGGTGGCCGTTCCGTCGGCGATCTCACAGCGCAGCGAACCGAGCAGCACGAAGTTGCCGTCAGCAAGCCAGCGGAGCAGATCAGCGGCGTCGGACCGGTCAGGACCGGGGAACCGCGAGCCGTCGTCGGCGTCCATGGCGTCGGCCAGTTCACCGAGGGCGGTCCCGAGCGCGGCCGAGTCCTCGGCGACCTGGCGCGCGTCAGAGAGCACCATCGGCAGCAGCCGTTCGGCTTCGGCAAGGGCCCGGCGATCCGCGTTGGGCAGCAGCTGCACGTGGATCCAGGACTCTTCGAGGGCGTCCGGGCCCTCGCCCATTTCCAGCAGTTGGCCGTCTGAGTCCCGGCGTACCGGAAACACCGGGGCCATCAGCGCGGTGTACGGGATGCCGAGCCGGTGCAGCAGCACCGCAACCGAGTCCAGCAGCCGGGTGGCCTCGCCGGTGACCGCCTGCAACGCGGTGCCGAATCCCCCAGGATGGTCGGAGCCGTAGACGGCCACCGTGGTCTCCCCCGGTTGGCGGCGCCGGGCCAACTGGTGATGGGCATTGATCACCGCCGGGGTCACCGCGTCCGGGTCCGGACGCCGGTCCCCCTCGCGCGGCCCGTGGTCGGTGGCCCGGTAGGCGGCGGCCATCGCCGTCAGGTCAAGGCCGGTGGCTGTCCGATCAACCGTCATTCCGGCGACATTAGTCGCGTGTAAGCCTGCGGTGGGTCACTCTGTGCGGACGTGCCGCATCGGCTCCCAGTCGCTCGATCTTGTTCTCCTCGTAGGCGCCGAAGTTACCTTCGAACCAGAACCACTTGGCCTCGTTGGTATCGCCTTCCCAGGCCAGGATGTGGGTGCAGGTACGGTCCAGGAACCAGCGGTCGTGGGAGATCACCACCGCGCAGCCCGGGAAGTTCTCCAGGGCGTTCTCCAGGGAGCCCAGTGTTTCGACGTCGAGGTCGTTGGTGGGCTCGTCGAGCAGCAGCAGGTTGCCGCCCTGCTTGAGGGTCAGGGCCAGGTTGAGCCGGTTGCGCTCGCCACCGGAGAGCACGCCGGCCGGCTTCTGCTGATCGGGACCTTTGAACCCGAACGCTGAGACGTATGCCCGGGAGGGAATCTCGTTCTGCCCGACTTCGATGTAGTCGAGCTTGTCGGAGACCACCTCCCAGACGGTCTTCTTCGGGTCGATTCCGGCACGGCTCTGATCGACATAGCTCAGCTTGACCGTCTCACCGACGCGCACGGTGCCGCTGTCCGGCTGCTCCAGCCCGACGATGGTCTTGAACAGCGTGGTCTTGCCGACGCCATTGGGCCCGATCACGCCGACGATGCCGTTACGGGGCAGTGTGAAGGACAGATCCTTGATGAGCATCCGGCCGTCGAAACCCTTGTCGAGGTGATCGACCTCGACCACGATGCCGCCAAGACGGGGGCCGACCGGGATCTGAATCTCCTCGAAGTCGAGCTTGCGGGTCTTCTCGGCCTCGGTCGCCATCTCCTCGTAGCGCGCCAGGCGGGCCTTGTTCTTGGCCTGACGGGCCTTGGCGCCGGAACGCACCCAGGCCAGTTCCTCCTTCAGCCGCCGCTGCAGCTTCTGGTCCTTCTTGCCGGCGACCTCGAGGCGATCGGCCTTCTTCTCCAGATAGGTCGAGTAGTTGCCCTCATACGGGTAGGCCCGGCCGCGGTCGAGTTCGAGGATCCACTCGGCGACGTTGTCCAGGAAGTACCGGTCGTGGGTGACGGCCAGGATGGCGCCCTTGTAGTCGGCGAGATGTTGTTCGAGCCACTGCACACTCTCGGCGTCGAGGTGGTTGGTCGGCTCGTCGAGCAGCAGCAGGTCCGGCTTACTCAACAGCAGTTTGCACAGCGCCACCCGGCGGCGCTCGCCACCGGAGAGGTGGGTGACCGGTTCGTCGGGCGGCGGGCAGCGCAGGGCGTCCATCGCCTGCTCGAGCTGGGAGTCCATATCCCACGCGTCGGCGTGATCGAGCTCCTCCTGAAGCCGGCCCATCTCCTCCATGAGCTCGTCGGTGTAGTCGGTGGCCATCAGCTCTGCGACCTCGTTGAACCGGTCCAGCTTGACCTTGATCTCGCCAAGGCCCTCTTCGACGTTCTGCCGAACGGTCTTGGTCTCGTCGAGCTCCGGTTCCTGCATCAGGATGCCCACGGTGGCACCCGGCGACAGGAAGGCGTCGCCGTTGTTGGCCTGGTCCAGACCGGCCATGATGCGCAGCACGCTCGATTTGCCGGCGCCGTTGGGTCCGACGACACCGATCTTGGCTCCGGGCAGGAAACTCAACGTGACATCGTCGAGGATGACCTTGTCGCCGTGGGCCTTGCGGACTTTGCGCATGGTGTAAATGAATTCCGCCACGGCGACCATCCTAGGTGGCGGCCACACCGGGTCGTACCGGTGTGACCACCACCCGGCTTCAGGCCGTCAGCACCAGGCCGTCCGACCCTGCCTCATCGGATTCCCCGTCCGGATCCGCAGCGGCCTCACCTTCCTCAGAGGCCGCCGGCCGGGGCGGTTGCTCGATCCGGACCACCACCCGCGCCAGGTCGGGGCCGACCGTGTTGGCGCGCATTTCCAGTGAGGACCGCTTGATCCCGTCTTTGTCCTCGTACTCACTGGTGTGCACGATGCCGGTCACGATGACCGGAGCGCCCTTGTAGAGGGCCGCGCCCACGCCGGTGATCAGCCTCCCCCAGCAGTTGACGGTGATGTAGAGCGAGTTGCCGGGCTCCCAGCTGCCGTCGCCGGTACGGCGCCGCGAATTGCTGGCCACCCGGAAGCTGATCACCTCCTGATCGCCCACCACCCGGCGGCGCAGATCGGTGACGATGCGGCCGACAACGGTCATCGGTGTCTCGAACATGGCATGTGTCCTCTCGTTGGTAATTCAGTGCGGGTTCGCCCCTCAAGTGGGCCCGCAGGCACCGACGCGCACAGGACGCAGACACCGCCGCGCGGCCGCGACTGTGGATGAATCCGGGAGTGGGGATGAAGCGGTGTCAGCGGCGGCCGCGGCGGGACAGCTCGGCCAGCATCGCGTTGTAGGCGGCCAGGTCGGCGTCATCGTCGCGTTCGGCGGCCCGGTCCATGCGCACCGCATCGCGCCGGTCGCTGCGCTGCCATTGGACCAGCAGTGCCAGCAACACCACCACCAATGGCAGCTCGCCGGCCGCCCAGGCGATCGAACCCCCGAGCTGTTGATCCCCGAGAAGATCTGTCTGCCAGGGCAATTGAAGTGAGCGGTAGAAGCGCTCACCCAGCAGTTCCGTCGAACCCATCAGAATCACACCGAAGAATGCGTGCAGCGGCACCGATGCGAAGACCATCGCGATCTTGCCCAGCGGTCCGATGTTGCGTGGGGCGGGGTCGACGCCGATCACGATCCAGTAGAACAGGTAGCCGCTCATCAGGAAGTGCAGGTTCATCAGGATGTGGGAACCGTGGTGACTGACCGCTGAATCGAAGATGCCACCGAAGTACAGCGCGTAGAAGCCCGAGACGAACACCACCGTCGCGACCACCGGGTGAGTGAAGAACCGCGACCAACGGCTGTGCAATCCGGCCAGCAGCCACTCCCGCGGGCCCGGCGGGTTGCCCCTGCCTGCCACCGGCAGCGCCCGCAGTGCCAGCGTGGTGGGAGCACCCAGTACCAGCAGGATCGGGATGAGCATCGACAGCAGCATGTGTCCGGTCATATGCATGCTGAACGTGGCCATCATGTAGCGGCCGAGACCCGAGGACGTGGTGAACAGCAGCACCGCGCAGCCGAGCAACCACGCCGTCGTCCGTCCCGGCGGCCAGGCGTCGCCGCGGCGTCGCAGCCGGATGACCCCGGCCAGATAGACCGCGGCGAAAACGATTGCGGCCGTGCCGAAGATCAGATCGAAGCGCCAGTCCAGCAGTATCCGGGCGATGGTCGGCGGTCCGGCGAAGTCGTAACCGATGGCGACCTCGGCCGGCGACGGATTGCCCGCAAGTCCAACCGGTGGCGGGGTGCGCCCGAGGCCGACCGCCACCCCGAAGGTCGTACCGAACACCATGGCCTCGACCAGGGCAAGCCGGATCAGCGGCCGGCGGGCCCGGGGGTCGGCCTCCAAGGCGATGACCGCAGTCCGTCGCTGCCGCCAGCCGATCGCCCCCAGTGCGATCAGCGCGCAGGCTTTGGCCACCACCAGCCATCCGTAGGACGTGCTGAACAAGTCGGCCGGACGGAGTCGGAGCAGCGCGTTGATCGCGCCGGACAACGCCATCGCGACGAAACACCACAGCGCCACCCCCGAGAAGCGACGGGCGGCGATATCGGCGTGCTCCCCGCCGCGCAGGGCGTGTGCCAGCAACACCAGCAGTCCGCCGGCCCACAGCGCCCCGGCCACCAGATGGATCAGCAGGCTGTTGGTTGCCAGGTCATGGGACCCTCCGACCGAGGAGTGCCCGGTCAGGCCGATCGGTACCAGGGTGAGCAGGGCCAGCGCGAACAACACCGGGGTTGGTGACCACCGCAGCACCGACACCGAGGCCACCGTCACCACCAGTGCGAGTCCGGCGGTCCACCGCCAGGCGTTGGCGGTGTCCACCAACCCGACCACCCGCCAGAGTTCCACCGGGTTGAGGTGTTCCAGCAGCGGATGTCCGGACACATCGGAGATCGTCAGCGGCACCAGTAGCGCGGCGCAGACCGCCCACAGCCCACTGGCCACGGTGCCGATCCGCAGCGCGCGGTAGCCGGCGGCGTCGAGAACACCGCTGTCCTGCGGCGGGACGAAGAACGCCGCGAACAGGAACCCGCCGATCGCCGTAACACCGGCGATCTCCCCGGCGGCCCGCACAAAGGGCAGACCGAGGGTGGTCGCCGGGCCGGGGTTCGGCAGTCCGGTGGCGGTCAGCGCATCGGTCAGCGATAGTGCGCCGATACCCGCGGCCACCAGACCGGCCAGGAGCGCAGTCGCGGTCAGCACCGGCCATACCGCGGAGCGGCGAACTGACGTCACCGTCCCAGCCTATGGAACCTGCTGCGATGCCTGCCGGCTAGGGCGCGTCTTTGTAGTCGAGGTCGAAGCTGTTCTCGTCGAACGTTGTGACCGTCACGACGTAGCCCTTCTTCTGACTGCCGGTGACCGCAACACACTCGACATCGGCACCGGTCTGCGCCTCCACGCCATCGACACATTCCACCGTCTCCGCGGGGGTGCCGTCAGCGTTGAGCTTCTGCATCAGCACTTCCTGGACCTTTTCCTTGGGCCACAACCGCTTGATGGAGAGATCTATTTCAAGGTTGCTGACGTTGTCGACCTGGAGCACGCGCTGGGCGACAACGCCATTGAGGGTGGTCTCGCACTGCGCTGTTGCACCGATCTTGCCCTCCAGCCCGGTCGCACAGGTAGCCGCACTGCCGGCCACCATGCCCGAAACAACAGTTGCCAGTTGGTCTTTGGTGTACTCCGGCATGATCTCGTACGTCAGATCGGACCCCTTGGCATCTGTCACGGTCACCACCGCGTCGATGCTGTTGGTGTCATTGAGGGCCACCACACAGGTAGCGGTCTTACCGACCGCGGCACCCAATTCTTCCTTGCAGGTCACCGATTTCGGCGGGCTTGGGGTTGCGGCGAACTGGTCGGTCAGTTTCTTCTGCAGGTCTGCGGCGCTCATCGGCTGGGCACCCTTGTTCTCGGCTTTGGTCGAACAGCCGGACAGGCCGGCGGTGAGCAGACTCGCCAGCACGAGTGCGGCGGCGCCGGTGGCAATCCTTGTTGTGGTGGTCATGGAGCCGACGATAACAGCGGAAGGGCCGGTCACGGACGCAGTTGCGCTTCGCGAACGTAGAACTGTTCCGCTGCGAGTCCATGGACGCGGTCCATGTCGCCGATGATGCCGCGGAGTTCGTTCAGGAAGTCCCGGCGGCGTTCACGAAGATCCGTCGACGGCTCGAGCAGTTTCTGATCGGCCGCCACCTGGCGGGCGGTTGCGAACAGCAGTGCCGATACGGACTCGGTGTTACGGATCCGACCCTGGGCCGCATACTGGCCGCCGACACCGAGGGCCTGTTTAGTCAGATCCTTGTCGCTGACATCGGTCGGCCCATCGCAGAGCACGTCCGCGACGATCTCGTACGCCTCGAAGAACGGCCGCAGCATCGCATCGGCCATCAGTGGGCGCTTGGCTCGCAGCAGACCGTCGACAGCCTCCGGGCCGCCGTCCAGTCGGGACTCCCAGTCGTGGTTCCACTCCAATTCCTCTGTGATGTTCTCCCGGAACGTTGCGGAATCGGCGAAGTAGAAGTCGAACTTCAGTAGCGAACGCAACCGCATCGCCTGAGCCCAGAAGGAGTCCACCCGCTCGCCCTTGGGTGCCCTGGCCGCATGTACCAGCGCCAGTTCAACGATCGCGGTTTCCAGGAACGCGTGAATGAGCGAGTTGCGGTAGAACGCCGCCTCCAGCTCCTGCTCGGGAGCGATCCGCCATACCGGTTCGTGGCCACCGTCGACGCGGGTGACCGGATGGCCGCTCGACATTGCGTCCAGGGCCGCCCGCACACCGTCCGACGAGTGGAGACGCAAGGCGCTGTTGGTCATTGGCGTCTTCTTACGCTCCAGATAATCGAGCGAATCCTGCAGCGTGTGGTGCAACTGCCGCAGCGTCAGAGCACGCCCGCGGGTGGCCAGCAGGACCGCCGACACCAGGCTGGAAGCGTTGATGGGCGTCGCCCGCTGGATCCGCCAGGACACCTCGATGGCCATCCGCTGCATGGCCAGGCGTTTGGCCGCCTCATCCTCGGCGATCGGGCCACCCGGCTCACCGAGGTACTGGCGCATCGACACCGCTTCGGGGAAGCGAACATAGATCTTGCCGTAGTTACGCTCACCCTGGGCCTTGATGAAGTTGAACAGCCATTCAGCACCCTCGGGAATCTTCTCGCCACCGCGCGCATACGCCGCGTACTCGGCGGTCTCATGCAACTGGTCGAAGCTGATCGACGTGGGCTGCAGCAGGATGTCCTCGCTGCGACCGTCCAGATAGGCGTCGGCGACATAGGACAGCAGACCGAGCTTGGGCGGCAACATCTTTCCGGTTCGCGACCGGGTGCCCTCGATGGACCAGCTCAGGTTGAATCGCTTCTCGACGATGTATCCGACGAACTGACGCAGCACGTACTTGTACAGCGGATCATCGAGCTTGCGGCGCAGGAAGATGACACCCGACCGGCGCATCAGCGGGCCCATGAATCCGAAGGACAGGTTGATGCCGGCGAAGGTGTGCGCCGGTGGCAACTTGTTCTCCTGCAACGCCACCGGAACGATCACGCCATCGAGGTAGGACCGATGCGACCACAGGAACACCGCCGGGTGGTCTTCCAATCCGCGCCGCATCGCCTCTATCTGGGCGGGGTCATAGTCGATCCGCGGATCGAAGCCCCTGCTGAAGATGGCCCGGCCCAGGTTCGGGATCAGGTCGACCGAAAACCTGCTCCACCCGGTGGCGAGCTCGTCGAGCATGGTCTGGGCCTGTTCGGTGGTGGCTCCCGGGATACCCTCCATCCCCTTCATGAAGCGCGAGGAGGACATCAACTCGTCGGTGATCAGCCGAGGCGACTTGTACGCCGGCCCGAGCAGACGCAACTCGATTCGTTCGATCGCAAGTTCGGCACGCCGCAGCACGAACTTGGCGAAATCCGCCGGGGTCTCCCCCACGGTGTTCTCCCGCCACTGCTCGCGCAACTCGGACACTGTCGCCGGCTCACCGGCGATGATGCGGGCCCGCGACGGATCCTTCTTCAGAATGGCGCGCTGCAGGAACTCCGGCGGCCGGTAGGTCTCCCGCCCGGAGATCAGTCCGGCGAGCTTCACCCGGGTGGGCAGCCCGCCCGGCACCCAGAACACCCGCACCGGCACCACCGTGCGGTCTTCGCCGGCGTCGAGTTCACCGACGAGTCTGCTGACCAGATCCGGTGAGGCATCACCGTGCGGTAGCCGCAGCACCTCCACTTTGGTGTCGGGGTGAGCGCGGCGCTGCGCCTGCAGCCAATCGTTGAGCAGACCGAATTCGGCCGCCGACGAGACCGATGCGAGCACGAGAGCGTCGTCAGTGGTACTGAAATCGGTCTGATAGTCGGCGGCTTTCATCGGCGCCCCTTCACTTTCGGCTGCGGAGTCGACGGCTCGGCTTTCTTGGCTGTCGTTTTCTTTGCAGCGGCCTTCTTTGCAGCGGCCTTCTTGGCCGGAGCCTTCTTGGCGGCACGCTTGTAGAGATCAGCGTCGGGAACCTTGCCGACCGGCCAATTCTTCAGCGTGTCCACAAACAGCTGACGTACCTCCGCGATCCGATCGGAAAGGTCATCGAGTGTCCAGTCATCGAGCGAAATCGGCGGGTAGACAACGACATCGACGGTGCCCGGGTGCAGGGTCTGGGAATCGCGCGCGGAGATCATTTCGGCATTGCGGATGACGACGGGCACGATCGGAACGCCGGCCGACATGGCGAGCCGGAACGGGCCCTTCTTGAACGGACCCACCGACCGGGTGTCCAGTCGGGTGCCCTCGGGCGCGATCATCACCGATAGACCCTTACGGGCCAGTTCCTCGGCTTCCTTGAGCGACTCGACCGCCTTCTTGGGATCTTCGCGGTCGATGAAGATGGTGTCGGTCAGCTTGCCCATCGCCCCCACGATCGGGTCGCGTTCCAATTCCTTCTTGCCTACTCCGGTCCAGTTGTCCTTCAGCAGCGAGGCGACAATGATCGGGTCGAAGTTGTTGCGGTGGTTGAAGATGAACACCGCCGGACGTTTCTTGGTGAGGTTCTCCTCGCCGATCACGTTGAGGTTCACGCCGTTGATAGCCAGCAGCGCCCGAGGAAAGGCAGCGGTGAAGAAGTTGACGCCGCGTCGCCGGCTGCCGGTCAGCAGGCCCCAACCGACGGCACCGTAGGCGGCCGGGACCACCGACCCCACGCCCAACAGATTGCGCACCTGCCCGAGCAGTCCGCCCCTGCCGCGGCTGTTGAACTCCAGGATCGGCCAGCCGCGCTTGTTGGCAACCTCGCGCATCTTGTCGCCGGGATTGGTGGGACGCGGATTTCCGACCAGATACATCAGTGCGACGTCCTCGTCACCGTCGGCGTAGAAGTAGCTGTCCTGCAGGTCGATTCCGTTCTCGTTGGCGAACTCCTGCACCGCGTTGGCCTTGCCCGGTCCCCACAGGATCGGCCGGACCACCTTGCCGGTCAGCACGCCGTTCTCGTCGACCTCGAACCTGTTGGTCAGGGTGTTGGGGATACCGAGGAACCTCGCCACCGGATCCACCTGAATGGTCAGTGCCGATGAGCTGAGCACTACCGTATGACCGCGATCCAGATGCGCCTGCACCAATTCGCGCATCTCCGGATAGATCCGCTTCTCGATCTTCTCGGCGAAGAGTCGTTCACCGATCTGCTGCAGATCCGACAGCGACCGTCCGCGCAGCATTTCGGCGGCCCTGTTGATCAGGTCCGCGAACTCCATCGCACCGAGCTGATGGGTCAGGCCGGCCGCGATCATGGCGATGAGCTCGCCGATACCCATGTCGCCCTTGCGGAGTCGCTCGCGGGTGAGGATGACGGCGGTGAATCCGGCTACCAGCGTGCCGTCCAGATCGAAGAAGGCTCCGATCTTCGGGCCGCGGGGACTCGCCATCACCTCCGCCACCGAGCCGGGCAGTCGCATATCGCTCATGGGTAGGCCACCGATCCGTTCATAGTCTGGGCGGTTTCATCAGGAATGTCCGGGGATGACACCGAAACCACCCGCGGCTGCGGGTCCCCTGCGAGCGCGAGCACCTCATCGAAACCCTGTCGCAGGCACTGCACGAACAATTCCGGATGCGCGATGGCGGCGCGGTCGTAGCGGACGGTGACGGTGGCGAAGCCACCGCGGGATACCAGGACGACCATCATCCCCACACCGGGCAGCGGTCCGATCCCGAACTGGCGCAGCACTTTCGCACCCGCGATGAAAGTGTCACCGGGATAGAACGGGACGTTGCTGGCCTGCACGTCGGAAGCGATCACCGAACCGCTCATCGCCTCGATCACAGCGTCGGGTAGCAGGGTGAGCAAAGGCGCGACCGCGCCGACGATGTCGATCGCCGCCTCCTCCCTGCGGGCGATCATCTGCTTGCGGATCTTCTGGATGCGCACCACCGGATCGGCGACGCCGATCGGCGCGGCGAGGTTCACCCCGGCGAATCGGTTGCCGCCGGCCGGATCGGCATCAGCGCGCAGGTTGACCGGAACCGCCATCGGCAACGTGGCGACCGGTACGCCCAGCGCCTCGTGATAGAGCCGCAGCGCGCCGCACAGTCCGGCGAGATAGGCGTCGTTGATGGAGCCTTCCGCAGCATGCGCGGCCCGGTGCAGATCACCGAGTTTCATCTCGATGGCTTCAGTTCGCGTGGACAGACTGCGGCGGCGAAGCAGCGGTGACGGTTCGGCGGCGCGGCGCGTCACCCGTTGCCCGGAGCGGAGGTAATCGACGACGCCGAAGACCGCCGAGGCAGGATTTCGCACAGCGCGGCCCAGCATCCCGACACCGCCCGCCACCGCTTCGACGACACCACCGACGATCGCACCGGGCAGATGACCGATGCCCTCACGCATGATGTCGTTCGGGGTGATGTCCTCCGGTACCGGAATGGGCGCCGGGGACCGCGGCTTCGCGTTGCGTTCGAGGTCATAGATCTCGGCGAACATGGCGGTCGCGCCGACGCCGTCGGTGACCGCGTGGCTCAGGTGCAGCAGCGTCGCGGCCTTGCCACCCTCGAGTCCCTCGACGAGCGTCGCCGTCCACAGCGGCCGGGAGATGTCGAGTGGGGACTGCAGGTTCACCTCGGCGTAGTCGAGCACATCGCGCAACCGGCCGGGTTTGGGCACCCGGACCCGGCGGACATGGAAGTCGAGGTTGAAATCCGGGTCGACCACCCAGCGGGCCGGGGCGGTGGGCAGCGTCGGCATGACGACCTTCTGCCGCAGGCGCAGGACCCGGCGGGAGGCGTTCTCGAAGCGGGCCCGGTACTGCTCCCAGTCCGGGGTGGTGTCGAGGATCTCCAGCGCCATGATTCCGGACCGGGTCCGCGGATTGGCCTCCCCACGATGCATCAGCAGGTCGAAGGCGCCCAGTTCAGACGGCAGGCCCGACGCGTCCACCGGACCGCTCATCGAAACCGCCTCACCTGGGTACACGCCTTCCTGTGCCGGCCTTGGGACTGCCACCACGCTAGTCCGAGAGTGCCGGTGAGGGAGTCGAATGTGGCAGTGGGGGTCAGCTGGCCGACCGGCCGGCACGCCTGCGCCGGCGGGCGCCGGCGAGGTGACGGCCGTAGGTGATGCCCAGGAAGGCCGCGACGGACTCGGCGGTCAGTTGGCAGCGCATGGTGGCGATGGTGTCGAAGCCGTGGTGGGCGTTGGGCAGTTCGGCATAGGCGACGGTTCCGGCGCCGGCATTCCGGAGGGCGGTATTGAACGCGCGGGCCTGGCTGAGCGGGACGATATCGTCGCTGCGGCCGTGCAGGATGAAGAACGGCGGGGCGTCCCGGTGCACCCGGAACAACGGCGAAGCGCCCTCGAAGAGTTCGCGGTTGTCGGCCATTCGCGCCCGCATCACCAGCTTTTCCAGCAGGGGCAACGTGAGGTGATGCATGCCGCGATGGTCGGTCAGGTCATAGACGCCGTAGTACGGGACGGCAGCCTGCACGCTGGTATCGGCGTCTTCGAAGCCGGGCTGCAGACTCTCGTCGCCGGCGGTCAGTGCTGCCAGCGAGCCCAGGTGGCCGCCGGCCGAACCACCGGTGATGGCGATGAAGTCCGGATCGCCGCCGTAGTCGGCGATATTGGCCCGCACCCAGGCGATTGCGCGTTTGACGTCGACGATGTGGGACGGCCAGGCATTGCGCGGACTGCGGCTGTAGTTGATGGAGACACAGATCCAGCCGAGATCGACCATCCTGCTCATCAGGGGGTAGGCCTGGCCGCGCTTGTCGTTGACCGCCCAGGCGCCGCCGGGCACCTGGATGAGGACCGGCGCGCGGTGACCCTCGGGCAGGTCGGGCCGGCGCCACACGTCGAGCAGATGGTTACGGCCACCCGGGCCGTAGCTGATATTCGTGGTGGCGGTTTCGCGCCGGCGCAGCATCGCCGACAGCACGCCCGAAACATGCGGGCGACGGGCGGTGTAGGGCTCCAGCGGCTGCTGCACGAGGTCCTGATAGGACTCGCCGAAGGTTTCGGTGAGCGACGCGGCGAGAACGGTGTCGGCGCGCTGCGCCGCCAACTTGGCGGCCTTGGGCACCAGCGGCGACGGAATCGCGGACAGCGCGTGTCCGGTGAGGACGTGCGGGGCGAACTCAGCCGACAGCCAGCCAAGCCACCATCCGGCCAACGCGGGAGTGCCACGCACGATCATGGAGCCGGTCTGCACGGTGCGGACACACGCGCCGACTACATCGTCGATCGCACTGCTCATAGCCGTCGGCTCCCTCGACTCGCGTCAAAGAACCGGGCCAATGCCCGGCCCGGGTCACATTAGTGAACAGGTGTCCAGACGCGCGTCATTTAACGGTTAACGAATCCGGCTTCCGGGTCGTTTCAGCAGGCCAGGCGTTGGAAATCGGTCAGTGCGACACGTCGTAGACTGACCGGGCGCACTGCCTCCGTAGCTCAGTTGGATAGAGCAAGGGCCTTCTAATCCCTAGGTCGCAGGTTCGATTCCTGCCGGGGGCGCTGGTCAGAGGGTGTTGTCAACAATTTGCGTGCTTCTGTCAGGACCGCGATCAACTGCTCCAGTTCCGCGGCATTGAGCTCACTCGTGGCGTCATCGGCGCCGTACACCGACACCCTGCGCACCGACTCACCGTCGGCGGCCTGCTGTCCGCAGATGTCGACACGGATCGAACCGACGCTCCAGGTTTCGCCGTCGAATTCGCGAAACCACGCCCCGGTGCTGTCCTGCTCCCATCCACTGACAAAGGTTGCGCCGTGCGGCTGCGGAACATCCCCGATCACAACAAGTTCCGCCAGATTCGACTGCGCGTACTCCCGGGCGACGGAGATCAGCAGCGACTCCCTATGCCCGTGCCGGCGCTCGAGTTTCTCCAGATAGACGATCTGCTTGTCAGTGAGTTCCGGGACGAGGTCGCGCCACCGAGAGGCTTGGTCGTAGTTGCTCATTTCTCCCCTCCTCCCGACCCTCTGATGGAAAAGCAACAGGCGACCCACTCTGGAAGCGGGCCGCCTGCGCAGGTTGGCCGGGCGAATCTCCCGGCTGGCTCTGACTAACTCGCAAGGAACAGGTGACCCCCGACATTCCTCATGCCTCGATAGTCGGTGAATCGGCCGACGCGTCATATAGACCGTCGGAGCGAATGAGGAACTAGATCCCCCGACCGGACCTAACATTCTGATCTGGATTGACGGGGTATTCACCGCAGGAGGGGGTAGTTGATGCATTCGGAATCACAGTGGCGATACCGCGCCTACCGGAAGGGCCTTCGGCTGGTGAAGTACAACCAGTCCTCACCTGCGTACGCAAAATGGGGACCGTACGCGCTGGTGGACCAGTCCACCAACAAACTCACCGCGGTGAACCTGGATGCCCAAGCGGTCGAACAGGCGCTCTTCGCCTAGCCTGACTTCTCGTGAGCGAACTGGTTCTCTATGACGTCCGTGACCGCGTCGCGCTGATCACGG